>DATCUS010000088.1:0-25476 GCA_036561845.1 Tardiphaga sp.
CGCGAAGCCGCCGCACACCACGTCGCCCAGCACGTCGTAGGACACGTAGTCGATGTCCTCATAGGCGCCGTTCTCTTCCAGGAAGTTGATCGAGGTGATGACGCCGCGGCCGGCGCAGCCGACGCCGGGCTCCGGACCGCCGGACTCCACGCACTTGATGTCGCGGTAGCCGACCTTCATCACTTCCTCGATCTCGAGGTCCTCGACGCTGCCGGCGGCAGCGGCCAGGCTGAGGATGGTGTCCTGCGCCTTGGCATGCAGGATCAGCCGGGTCGAGTCCGCCTTGGGATCGCAGCCGACGATCAGGATCCTGTGTCCCATCTCCGCCAGTGCGGCGAGCGTGTTCTGGGAGGTGGTCGACTTGCCGATCCCTCCCTTACCGTAGAATGCGATTTGTCGTAGTGCAGCCATTTCTCTCTCCATGAACCGATTGCTGTTGCTGTCTGCGCGTGCCGCGATGTCTGATCGAAGTAGATCCCGTTACGTGGCGCGCTTGCGGACTTGCTATGCCCGATCGGAGACATGCAGCCGTCAGCCATTCGCCTTGCGAGAACGATGTTTGCAATGCCTGTGCCAGCGTTCGGGGCGAACCAAAACCCACGTGATTTGAAATGGATAGCTAAAACTAATGCGGCGTCCGCAGCTTGTTGCAAACCCGACATCGACGAATTCTAAACGTTGCGGACTCGACGCTGTCCGAAACGAAACAACCTCGCGGCCGATGTCGTTTGACAGGGTGGAAGCGCGCGCCGGCCGCGACGTCCGCCCGTGATGGTACGGCGCTTGCTTGATCATGCTGAATGCTTAGCGAGGACAACATGCGAATTGGCTCCAGAAGCCCGCGCCCGGCGGGCGACCGAATGATCTTTGTCGTGGAGACCGACGATGTTGTGCGCTCGGCGCTGCAGTTCATCCTGCGCGACAGCAACGAGATCGGCACTTTCGCAAGCCTTGACGAGGCCTTGAGCAAGACCTCCGACGGGCAACCCGATGCTGTCCTGCTCGGCCTTAGCCTCGTCCGCAACGACGGCGGCCGCTTCTTCGCGCAACTTGCAACTCGCCTACCCGACGTCAGGGTCTTGCTTGTCGCGGATTCTGCCACCGACCCGTTGGCGCTGGACTGGATCGGACGGGGCGCTCACGATGTACTGGGAAAGCCTATCACCGTCGATGCCGTGCGGCGGAAAGTCAATCTGCTGCTGGGACGGGAACCGATGCCAACACGCACGCCTGCGCAGCTCGTGAACGCCGTTCCATGATGACGTCGCCCGATTTGCCCCAGCCAGATGCAGACTGCCAGTAGAGGCCGACAATGACTGCACTTTCGCCAAGTCTTCCGCTGCTCGATGAGATCATCGATAATTTTTCATTGCTTGACGACTGGGACGATCGATACCGCTATGTGATCGAGCTCGGCCGCGCTTTGCCACCGCTTCCCGAACAGTCACGCACCGAGGCGAACAAGGTGCAGGGCTGCGCCAGCCAGGTCTGGCTTGCGACCAGCGTTCATTCGGACGACAGCGGCCTGATGCTCGTGTTTGCCGGCGACAGTGACGCCCACATCGTGCGCGGCCTCGTCGCTATCCTGCTTGCCATGGTATCCGGCAGGCGCACGGACGAAATCCTGTCGGCAGACCCGATTGCGCTGTTCGAACGCCTCGGCCTGCGCGAACACCTCACCCCACAACGCTCCAATGGATTTCGCTCCATGGTCGCGCGCATCCGCTCGGACGCCCAGCAGGCACTCAAGGATGCGGCCTGATCGCCGATGGTCTGGCCGTCCGTAGCCCCCGACCGGCATTCACAAGGATTTGCCCGACCGAGGCCAGCAATACGCCTAGATCTCGGCGACGGCCCGACGTGCCACGCTGCTCGCCACGGCCTCACAAGCCCTTGCAAACTCCAGTAGTTCGGCCTGATGCGTATGGTCCTCGGCGATTTGTGCGACTTCCTTGAATTTCGCCGCCTCTTCCCGCCAATACATTGCGGCATCCATCTCAGGTCTCCCATTGATGACAAATGGACCGGCGCGCAAAAGCCCACTTATCGCTGGCCGGCCAGTCATCGCCAGGAGGCTCGCACCATCTCGCGACCGCGCATGATGACGACCACGGAGCGCGCGACGAATTCAACCGTGTAGTAGATTTCACCGAGAAAACTCCAGCTTTCGCGCACGACGCCGGCGTCGCCCTTGTGCACCAGCGTCTCGCCGATATCCTTGTGCGGATAGATGCCGTCATTCTTGACGAACGCTTTCGAACGCACCGCTTCGCCGAGCTTGAATTGCGGCCGTCCGGCGGCCCACGCTGCCTGTTCCACCCGGCGCCGGCGCGCATCGTGAACGACACGGGCAATGGTTGCGGGCCTCGGTGCGCTGCGGTGGCTCATGCGAAAAACTCCTGGGCTTTCATCAAGGCACGCGCGAGGCCGTCCACCTCCTCGTGCGTGTTGTAGAGAGCGAAGGAGGCGCGACAGGTCGCCGGCACGCCGAAACGCTCGAGCAGCGGCATCGCGCAATGGGTGCCGGCGCGGACCGCGATCCCGGCGCGATCGATAATGGTTGCGAAATCGTGCGGATGCGCGCCCTTGACCTCGAAGGAGACGATGGCGCCCTTGTCTTTCGCGTGTCCGAAGATGCGAATGGAATTCATCTCGCCCAGCCGTTCATGGGCGTATCGCGTCAGTTCCGCCTCATGGGCGCGAATCCGTGCTTTGCCGATCGAGTTGATGTAGTCGATCGCCGCGCCCAGTCCGATCGCCTGTACGATGGCCGGCGTCCCGGCCTCGAACCGGTGCGGCGGCTCACCATAGGTGACGCCGTCCTGGCGCACCTCCCGGATCATCTCGCCGCCACCATTGAAGGGAGGCATTTTGGAAAGATGTTCGTGCTTGCCGTAGAGCGCGCCGATCCCGGTCGGTCCGTACAGTTTGTGCCCGGTGATGACGAAGAAGTCGCAATCGAGATCGCGGACATCGACGTCAAGGTGAACCGACGACTGCGCGCCGTCTACCAGCACCGGAATGCCGCGCGCATGGGCGATCCGGATCACATCCTTGACCGGCACCACCGTTCCCAGCACGTTCGACATCTGCGTGATCGCCACGATCTTTGTCCGATCGGTCAGCAGCTTCTCGAATTCGTCGAGCAGGAAATTGCCTTCATCATCCACCGGCGCCCACTTGATCACCGCTCCCTGGCGTTCGCGCAGGAAATGCCACGGCACGATGTTGGCGTGGTGCTCCATGATCGACAGCACGATCTCGTCGCCCGGCCCGATCCGCTCGCGGCCGAAGGTTTGCGCCACGAGATTGATCGCCTCCGTCGCGCCACGCGTGAAGACGATCTCATCGCTGCGTTCGGCGTTGAGGAAGGCCGCGACCTTATCGCGGGCGCCCTCATAGCCCTCGGTGGCCGCATTGGCGAGGTAATGCAGCCCGCGATGCACATTGCTGTATTCCGACGTATAGGCCAGCATCATCCGGTCGAGCACCGCCCTAGGCTTCTGCGCCGAGGCCGCATTGTCGAGATAAATCAGCGGCTTGCCGTGGACCTGCATGGCCAGGATCGGAAAGTCCTCGCGGACCCTGGCGACGTCGTAGCTTCCGTTGCTTACAGCCGGGTGCATCGGTTCATCCCCGCTCAGCCAGCCATGCCACGGTGGCATTCATCAGCGCCTCACGGACGCCTTCGTGCGCGACGGCCTCGACGACCTCTGCCGCGAAGGCCTGGATCAGCAGCGATTCTGCTTCCTTCTCCGGAATCCCGCGGGCCATCAGATAGAATTTGAGCTGGTCGTCGAGCGTGCCAACGGTGGCGCCATGGCCGCACTGGACGTCATCGGCGAAGATTTCCAGCTCCGGCTTGCTGTCGGCTTCGGCCTCGTCCGACAGCAGCAGGGCGCGCGACATCATCTTCGCATCTGTCTTTTGCGCCTGTTGCTTGACGGAGATCTTGCCCTGGAACACCGAGCGCGCGTGGTCGTCCACCACTGCCTTGAAGATCTCGCGGCTCTGGCCGTCGGCTGCCGCGTGATCGATGGCCAGCGTGGTGTCGGCATGCTGCTTGCCCGCCAGCAGGCTGGTGCCGCGAATATCAGCCACTGTTCCCTGCCCTGCCAGCACCGCGAACAACTGATTGCGCACGACCAGCCCGCCGGTCGTGAAACCCATGTCGCTGAACCTCGCCCGTGCTCCGACATGCGCCAGCAGGGTCCCGACGTGCAGCGCGGCGCTGCCTTCGCGGGTGATCTTGACATGATCGACCACCGCATCGTCGCCGACCACCATCTGCAGGACGCTGTTGACCTGGTAGTCCGTGCGATCGGGGCCCTCGTGGGTCTCGAGGATCGTCACACGGGCGTTGCCGCCGACCACCACCAGTGACCGGGTGAACATCGCCGCCGCAGTCTTGGTGGTGTTGACAAAGACGAGGTGGATCGGCCGCTCGATGTTGACGCCCGGCGACACCGCGATCACCACGCCGTCGCTCGCCAGCGCGGTGTTGAGCGCAAGCGCCGGATCATCCATCGGGACGACGTCGCCCAGTCGCTGCGACAGCAGCGGCTCGTCCGCCGCCAGGGCGCTGGCCATCGAGCGCACAGTAAGTCCGGCTTCGAGGTCGACCAGGTCTGACAGTTCTTCGACAAACGCGCCGTCGACAATCAGCAGGCGACGCAGGTCAAGGCCGGCCAGCAAGGCGCCGGCTTCTCGCGCTCGGGACTTCGCCGTGGCATCGGGCGCAGTCGCCAGCGGTTTGGCGTCCTGCATCAGCCGCCGCAGGTCCGTATACTTCCAGGCCTCGACCCGTGCATGCGGCAGGCCGGTGATAGCGAAATGGCCAAAGGCCTCGCTGCGAACCGCGGCAATGTCCTCGCCGCCCGGCAGCGACGGCCGGGCCACCGAATAGACATCGGCCAGGCCCAGCTCGGCTTTGGTCTTGATGGCGCGTACCCCGACATTCATGATCGTTACGCCGCTTCGTTTTGGTATTGCGCGTAGCCGGTCTGCTCCAGCTCAAGTGCCAGGTCCTTGCCGCCGGTCCGCACAATGCGACCTGCGGACAGCACGTGGACGATATCGGGCACGATGTAATCAAGCAGCCGCTGGTAGTGCGTAATCACGATCATGCCGCGCTCGCTCGAACGCAGCGCATTGACGCCGTTGGCGACCACCTTGAGGGCATCGATATCGAGACCGGAGTCGGTTTCGTCGAGCACGCACAGCAGCGGCTCGAGCAGCGCCATCTGTAGCGTTTCGTTGCGCTTCTTCTCGCCGCCCGAGAAGCCGACATTGAGCGGTCGGCGCAGCATCTCCGGATCGATCCCGAGCTGCCTGGCGATTTCGCGCACCCGCTTCAGCAGATCGGGAGACGACAGCTCTTCCTCGCCGCGCTTGCGGCGCTGCGCATTGAGGGCGGTGCGCAGGAACGTGACGGTCGCGACGCCGGGGATCTCCAGCGGATACTGGAAGGCGAGGAACACGCCCCTGGCGGCGCGCTCGTCGGGCGCCATGGCCAGCAGATCCTCGCCCTTGAACAGGATTTCGCCGCCGGTGATCTCATAGCCCGGCTTGCCGGCCAGCATGTAGGACAAGGTCGATTTGCCCGCCCCGTTAGGGCCCATGATGGCGTGAATCTCACCGTTGTTCACGGTGAGGTCGAGGCCGTTGAGGATTTTCCGGCCGGCGATTTCGGCTTGAAGGTTCCGGATCTCGAGAAGCGGCGTCATTGCAATTCCTTCCATGCGTGTTGGAGCTGGCGACGGCTAGCCCACGCTGCCTTCAAGGGAGATCGAAATCAGCTTCTGCGCTTCCACCGCGAACTCCATCGGCAGTTGTTGCAGCACGTCTTTCACAAAGCCGTTGACCACGAGGCCGACGGCTTCTTCCTGCGAGAGCCCGCGCTGCACGCAGTAGAACAGCACATCCTCGGAGATCTTCGATGTGGTCGCCTCGTGCTCGAACAGCGCCGAGGAATTCTTGGCCTCGATATAAGGCACGGTGTGCGCGCCGCATTTGTCGCCGATCAGCAGCGAGTCACACGCCGTGAAATTGCGGGCACCGGTGGCCTTGCGGTGCGCGGTGACGAGACCGCGATAGGTGTTCTGCGACACGCCGGCGGCGATCCCCTTGGAGATGATCCGGCTCGTGGTGTTCTTGCCGAGATGGATCATCTTGGTGCCGGAATCGACCTGCTGGTGGCCATTGGAAATGGCGATCGAATAGAACTCGCCGCGCGAATTGTCGCCGCGCAGGATGCAGCTCGGATATTTCCAGGTGATCGCCGATCCGGTCTCGACCTGGGTCCAGGAAATCTTGGAGTTGGCACCGCGGCAGTCGCCGCGCTTTGTTACGAAATTGTAGATGCCGCCGACTCCGTCAGCATTGCCCGGGTACCAGTTCTGCACCGTCGAATACTTGATCTCGGCATCGTCCAGCGCCACCAGTTCGACCACGGCCGCATGCAACTGGTTCTCGTCGCGTTGCGGCGCCGTGCAGCCCTCGAGATAGCTGACATAGGCGCCCTTGTCGGCGATCAGCAGCGTGCGTTCGAACTGGCCGGTATTGCGCTCGTTGATACGAAAATAGGTCGATAGCTCCATCGGACAGCGCACGCCCGGCGGCACATAGACGAACGAGCCGTCGGAGAACACCGCGGAATTCAAGGTCGCATAATAGTTGTCGGTGGTCGGAACGACGGTGCCGAGGTACTTTTTCACCAGTTCGGGATGTTCGTGGATGGCCTCCGAGATCGGCATGAAGATCACGCCGGCCTGCTTCAGTTCCTTCTGGAAGGTGGTGGCCACCGACACCGAATCGAACACCGCATCGACCGCGATGCGCCGCTCGCCCTCGGGCCGCACGACACCCTCCAGCATCTCGACCTCGCGCAGCGGGATGCCGAGCTTTTCGTAGGTCTTGAGAATCTCCGGATCAAGCTCATCCAACGATCCGATGGTCTTCTTCGGCTTCGGCGCGGAATAGTAATAGAGATCCTGGAAGTCGATTTTCGGATAGTTGACCCGTGCCCAGCTGGGCTCCTCCATCGTCAGCCAGCGGCGATAGGCCTCCAGGCGCCATTCCAGCATCCACTCCGGCTCGTTCTTTCTGGCGGAGATGAAGCGAACGATATCTTCCGACAGCCCCTTCGGCGCCTTCTCGGACTCGATATCCGTGACGAAGCCGTATTTGTACTGTTCGACATCAATACCGCGGACCCGTTCGATCGTCTCCTGGACGGCAGCCATTCGTCACTCCACTCGCGGTTCAATGGTTGTCCCGGTGATCGTAACATCGTCGCATCCCGGAATGCATTTGGTCATGCAGCTGATTCACGATTGCCGCGTTGGCGATGACCGATCGCACCCGCGTATCTTCTCCAGCGACAAGTTCCATCAGCAGGTGACCGAACCGCACCACGAGATGCGCGAGCGTGCCTGTCTGGCTGTCAGAGGTGCGGGGCGTCATGTCCGTACTCCTACGCCGGCACGCAGGTGTTATCGACAGGGCAGACCGCGGCGCATTGCGGCGTGTCGAAGCTACCCTCGCACTCGGTGCACTTCTTCGGATCGATAACGTACATGTCATTCTTGAGACGGATGGCAGCGTTGGGACATTCGAATTCGCAAGCGCCACACACCGTGCATTGCGAGGCAACGATCTTGTAGGCCATCTCATGACTCCCGCGCGTGCTGATGATGCCGGACGACATCTCTCTTTCAAGCCGCGTGCCAGAAGCTAACAATTTGTTTTGTAAGGATTATCCGCTGCGCGGTGCAGATCGGGGCCTGTCGTGGCCCCGACAGGGTGTCGCAAGTGCGACAGCCCCTGTCAGATGCGCTTGATCTCGATGCCGTGCTTCTTCAGCGCATAGCCAATCTGACGTGGCGTCAGACCGAGGACCCGTGCAGCCTTGGCCTGGACCCAGCCGGTGCGTTCCATCGCTTCGATGAAGCGCTCACGATCCGGCAGCGGTCCGTGACCTGCGCTTGCCACATCGGCAGTTGCCGAAGCGGAATCGACTTCCTTGGCGCTCGGCAACCGGGCCGGAGCAACCGCGCCTGCGACGGCGTTGGTCGGCAGCACCGTCATCGGCACGACCGGCTGAACCACGTGTTCGGAATGGCCTTTCCATAGCAGGGCAGACAGGCATTCATTACGCCGACAGGCAAAGTCGTCCATGGTGATGGACGGCCCCTGCGCCAGTGTTGCCGTCCGCTGCACGCAGTTCTCGAGTTCGCGGACGTTGCCGGGGAAACCGCAGCTCATCAGCACTTCCATCGCATTGGTGTCGAAAGTCAGGCTGCGATCGTTCTCGGCTTCAAAGCGCTTGAGGAATTCACGGGCGAGCTGCGGAATATCGCTGCGGCGATCGCGCAGCGGCGGCATTAGCATCGGCACGACGCTGATGCGGTAGTACAGATCGGCGCGAAATTCGTTGCGTGCCACCGCGGCTTCGAGATTCCGGTTGGTTGCCGTGACGATCCGTACATCAACCTTGATGGTGTGGTTACCGCCGACGCGTTCGAACTCCTGCTCCTGCAGCACGCGCAGCAGCTTGGCCTGGAAAGCGGGCGAAATTTCCCCGATCTCGTCCAGGAACAACGTACCCTTGTCGGCAAGCTCAAAGCGCCCCTTGCGCGAATTGATGGCACCGGTAAAGGCGCCCTTCTCATGGCCGAACAGTTCAGATTCCAGCACGGATTCCGGCAGCGCGGCGCAATTGATCTTGATGAACGGTCCTTTCGCCCGCGGCGACAGCTCGTGAATCGCCTTCGCGATCAACTCCTTGCCGGTGCCGGACTCGCCGCGCAACAGAACCGGGGAGTGCGACTTGGCGACGATCATGATCTTTTCGAGCAGCGAGCGCAGCGCCGGACTGTCGCCGATGATGCCCTTGACGTGAACCTTCTTGCGCTCCTTGGCCGGCTTTAGTTCCGACAACTCCTTCTGCAACCGATGGCTCTCGGCCATCAGTCGGTCGCGGTCTCGCGAGACGACGCGGTAAAGCTGCACTGTCTGGCCGATCAGATTGGCCACCATGGTCAGGAAGCGGACATCGGTATCCAGCCTGAAGACCGACTGGCCGTCCCAGATGCGGTCAATGGTCAACGTGCCGACAACCCGTGTGGCGATGCGGATCGGCACGCCGATAAAGGATACTGTCACGCCCTCCGCGGCGCCCATGGCCGCGGCGTCATTGGCAAACAGCGGATGCGTCGCCACATTCTCTGCCACCAGCGGAACGGCGGTCGCCACGATCTGTCCGATCGCCGTCTCCGGCAGGCGTGCCCGGTAGCGCTCATCGGCGCCCTCGTTCCAGCCCACGCCCACCGTAATATCGGGAATGCCGTCATCGGCCAGCAGCGAGATCACTCCGTGCCGCATTTGCAGAAACGAACTCAGGACGTTCAGGACGTTCGCGAGCGTCGTCTCAAGCCGGTTCGGCGCATTGAGGATCTTCGAAATTTCATAGATGCCGGTAAGGGCAATCTCGCTCAATGGAACGACCGGGGCGTGAGGTTGCGCCTTCATGCTATCGAGCACAGATGCTTCGCAGGGGACCATGGTCATTCCTCCATCGTCCTTGGCCTTCCTCTCCGACTTCTCTTTTCTTTCTCTTAATCATGCGCCACACTCGCTCGATTGTCTTGCTCAACTTGATCGCAGGGCTGCAGAATAACCGGGCGCGAGTTGCACACGAACTATCCATTAACTACACGGTTCCATCAGTTTCGGAACCGCCGTTCGGAGCGAGAGCAGCCTGGCCATTCATTGCACTGAAACGCGGCGACCGTTTTTCGGGCAGCATCAACTTTGGTAGTGCAAGGAATACCGGAAGAAATATCAGACGTGCTGCCCGCCATTGATCTGGATTTCCTCGCCGGTGACGTAGCTCGCGGCGTCGGAGCAGAGAAAGAAGATGACGTTCGCAACCTCTTCCGGCCGGCCGATCCTGCGCATGGGAATTCCCGGCGCCAGCAAAGCTTCGGTTTCGGGCGAGATGATGTCCGTCTTGATCTCACCAGGCGCGATCGCGTTGACGCGAATGCCGTGCGGCGCATAGTCATGCGCCATTTCGCGGGTCAGACAGGCCAGCGCCGCCTTCGACGTCGCATAGGCCGAGCCGGCGAATGGATGGACGCGCGAGCCGACGATGGACGTCACATTGACGACCGAGCCGCCGCCCGCCTTCAATTCATCGAACAATCCCTGCGCCAGCAACAGCGGTGCAAGCAGATTGACCTGAAACACATCCATCCAGGTCTCGATGGAAGTCGTCAACGAACTCAGGCGGCTGCCGTCGACATCCTTCGGCGAGATGGCCGCATTGTTGATCAGCGCATGGAGCGGCGCGCCGCCAAGCCGCGCCTTCAACCCGGCAATCGCTTGCGGCAGCGCGCGATGGTCTCCCAACTCGATCTGCACATGATTATCCGCCCCGGCATCCCAGGGACAGCGCACGCCGTCGAAAGGCTGCCGCGAGCAGGTGATGATGCGCCAGCCGGCTTCCGAGAACAGCTTGCCCGTCGCATGGCCGATGCCGCGCGAGGCGCCGGTCAGTATCAGCGTCTTCTGTTCCCCACGCCCACGGCGTTCGCTCTGGTCGCGATGGAACGGACATGACGCGACGTCGGGAGCGGCATCCGCCGGCTCCGCTTCCCGTTCGTCGAGCTGCACGTCAAGACTCACTGATTCCCCGCGTCCGTTGCACCCGACCCGACACTCGCACTGGTATCAGCCTGTCGCAGATTGTGCAGGAACCGGGCCATCGTCCGACCGGCGCAATTGCAATGCCGGTAGGCCTCCGCGGCGTCCACTGTTCGACAACTTGGCGGGTCTGCAACAATTCGCCGGTCTGTTTTCCGACAAGCCTGGCCGTCGATCGCCGCTACACCACGGGTCATTCGGCCCTGGGAACGCAATACGCCGCATTCCGTCGTTCGGCTTTCTTCCCATTACTTGGCTTGCTTCCTGCTAGATGCGATTGCACCGAGGTTGCCGCGGCTCGCCGGTTCGCGCCGGGATGGTCCGCGGCAATCTCTCTGCTTCGTCGACGCCCGGACGGATGATGCGGGCGCGCGTTGCGCGACCTGCGGGAGACGAAGCCATGCCGCTCTACGGTTACCATTGCGCAAAATGCGGCGGCGACGTCGAACTGCTGGTCGGAGTAGACGAGGCACCGACATGCCCAGACTGCGGCAGCCTGAAAATGGAACGACTGGTGTCCCGTGTGGCGCCGCCGGGCAAGAGCAAAGGCATCATCAAGGCCGGGCGCGCGCGGGCCGCGCGCGAGGGGCACCTCAGCAATTTCAGCCGCTCAGAGCGCGGACGCTGACGCGCTAGCGTCCGGCCGCGTCGTCCGCCTGCCGGAACTGCTTTCGCCGTATCGCAGGGTTCGCATCCTTAGCATTGGAGCGGCGCCTTCCGCGTTCCATGACGACCTTCGCAGCGCTCCCGCACGTTCCACCTTTCGAACAGCCGCCGCCTCGGCAAGCACGTCGTCTAGGCCCGCTAAAAACACGCGCCCGATCACCTTTGACAGGGCAGCGGGATGCGGGCATTCGTAGGTGCATATGGGAGCCACGACATGATTGAGACTGCGCACGCGCGACGAGGCATGGTGACCTCGCCGCATCACCTTGCCTCGCAGGCCGGCCTGCAGATCCTCAAGGACGGCGGGACTGCCGTCGAGGCCGCAATCGCCGTGGCCGCCTGTCTGGCGGTGGTCTACCCGCACATGACCGGCATCGGCGGTGACGGCTTCTGGCTGATCGCCGAGCCCGGCAAGCCGCCGATCTCCATCGACGCCTGCGGCCGCGCCGGCGCCGCGGTCGATCTCGCTTATTACGCGTCGCGCGGTTGCACGGTCATTCCCAACCGCGGCCCGCTAGCGGCCAATACCGTCGCCGGCACGGTCTCCGGATGGCAAAAGTCGCTGGACGCGACCCGGCACTGGCAGGCGCCCCTGTCCCGCGAGCAACTGCTGGAGACCGCGACTGCCTATGCAAATGACGGCATCGTCGTCACCCGCAGCCAGGCGGAGTTGACCACCGCCAAGGCAGCCGAACTGGTCGACCAGCCGAACTTCCTCGACACCTTCATGCCGAATGGCAAGCCGCCCGGCGAAGGCGACATCCTGCGGCTGCCCGCGCTGGCTCAGACGTTGAAGCGCCTCGCAGCCGATGGCTTTGACTCGTTCTACAAGGGCAAGCTCGCAGAGGACATCGCCGCCGACCTCATCAAGACCGGCGCACCGATCACCGCCGCGGACCTGCAGCACCACAGCGCCAGCGAGCGCCCGCCGCTGTCGACCCGGGTGCACAATGCCAGCCTCTACAACATGGCGCCGCCGACCCAGGGCCTGTCGTCACTGATGATCCTGGCGCTATTCGATCGCCTCGGCGTCACCAAGGGCGAAGGCTTCGATCACATCCACGGGCTGGTGGAGGCCACCAAGCAGGCCTTCATCGTGCGCGACGCGCATGTCGGCGATCCCGACCACATGACTGCCGATCCCGTCTCGTTCCTCGACGATACGCTGCTCGATAGCCTTGCCGCCAAAATCGATCGCCAGCGCGCGCTGCCATGGCCGCATCTGGCACAGCCCGGCGACACCGTCTGGCTCGGCGTGATCGACGGCCATGGCCGCTCGGTCTCCTTCATCCAGTCGGTATATTTCGAATTCGGCTCCGGCGTCGTGCTGCCGCAGACCGGCATCTGCTGGCAGAACCGCGGCTCGTCGTTCCGGCTGACCGAAGGCGGCTGGAATGCGCTGAAGCCGAACCGCAAGCCGTTCCATACGCTCAACCCGGCGATGGCGATCTTCGACGACGGCCGGCGCATGGTCTACGGCACCATGGGCGGCGAAGGCCAGCCGCAGACCCAGTCCGCAGTGTTCTCGCGCTACGGCCTGTTCGGCATGCCGCTGCAGCAAGCGGTGTCTGCGCCACGCTGGTTGCTCGGCAAGACCTGGGGCGACGCCAGCGTCACGCTGAAACTGGAAGACCGTTTTGCGCCGGAGCTGATCGCGAAGTTGAAGGCGGCCGGCCACGAGGTCGAAGTGCTGGACGGCTATTCCAGCACCATGGGCCATGCCGGCGCGATCGTCGTCCATCCCAACGGCGTACTCGACGGCGCCACCGATCCGCGCTCGGACGGCGGCGTGGCGGCATGGTGATGGGCTGGGTTCGAATCCAGCACGGCGCTTGCTTCACCTCTCCCCAAGGGGAGAGGTGAAGGCCGCCCGACTTCAGATCTCGTGCTTCGGCGAGGCGAAGATGCAGGCCAGCGTCACCAGCGACGCCGCCAGCAGGTAGTAGCCGACATAGGTCATGCCGTAATTGACCTGTAGCCAGGTCGCGGCATAGGGCGCCAGCGATGCGCCGAAGATGCCCGCCAGATTGAAGGTGATCGAGGAGCCGGTGTAGCGCACCCCGGTGGGGAACGGCGCCGCCAGTGCGGTGCCGATGACGCCGTAGTTCAGGCCGAACAGCAGCATGCCGACGGTGGTGAAGGTGTAGATCCCGGCGATGCCGGCGGCCAGCAGCGGCCCCAGCGCGAAGGAGAACGCCGCCACCGCGATGGTGCTGACGATCAGCAGTTCGCGCCGCCCGAAGCGGTCGCCAAGCTTGCCGGCCGCAATGGTGGTGACGCCGAACAGGATCGATCCGTAGATCTGCACCTTCAGCGCGTCGAGGAAGGAGATGCCGACGACCTTCACATTGTACGACAGCAGATAGGCCGTGCAGATGTAGAACAGCACGAAGGTCACCAGCGCCATGAAGGTGCCGAGGAACAGGCTGCGCTTGTGGTTGCGGAACAGTTCCACCACCGGCACCGCGACGCGCTCTTCCTTCTCGATGGCTTGCTGGAATTCCGGCGTCTCGGTGATCGACAGCCGCACCCACAGGCCGATGCCGATCAGCGCGATCGAGGCGACGAAAGGAATCCGCCAGCCCCAGCTCAACAGCGCCTCCTGCGACATGAAGTGCAGCAGGATCCAGAACGCGCCCGAGGCGAGAAACAGGCCGAGCGGCGCGCCGAACTGCGGAAACATGCCGTACCACGAGCGTTTGCCTTCCGGCGCATTCTCGGTGGCCAGCAGCACCGCGCCGCCCCACTCGCCGCCGAGCCCAAAGCCCTGGCCGAACCGGCACAGCGCCAGCAGCAGCGGCGCGATGACGCCGATCTGCGCGTAAGTCGGCAGCACGCCGATCACCACGGTGGAAATGCCCATGGTCAGCAAGGCTGCCACCAGCGTGGTCTTGCGGCCGACGCGATCGCCGAAATGGCCGAAGACGATGGCGCCGAACGGCCGGGCAAAGAACGCGATGGAGAAGGTGGCGAACGAGGCCAGCAGCGCCGTGGTCGGATCGGAGTTCGGGAAGAACAGTATCGGAAATACCAGCACCGCCGCCGTCGCATAGACGTAGAAATCGAAGAACTCGATGGTGGTGCCGATCAGGCTGGCAAGCAGCACCCGCGCCGGGGAGTTCAGGGGTTTGGCAAGCCGCATGGCAGCGGCAGATGGCATGGCAGTCGTCGCGTCGATCATTCTCGGAACCCAGCAGATGCGGTCTCGCCGCGCGCATCTGCTCGACGTCCAAACCCGTTTCAGGGTCGTTTAGCGCAATTAAGTTGCCCTGTGGGCGCGGCGGTCACGCTGATTTCGGGATGCAGCATTGCATCAGGCGGAATATGAGTTCCTCCGGCGCAATGGATCCCCGAGCGAACCTACAAGCGTTGCACCAAAGAATGCCCGGTCAGGTCACGGGTCCCGGATTGAACAACGTCAGGTCGTTGAAAATGCCCCAGCGATCCGACCACGGCTTGATCCGGCCGCTGGCGACTTCGAGGATCAGTTCGAACAGCGCCTGCCCGGTTTCCTCGATGGTCTTCTCGCCGGTGGCGATGCCGCCGGCGTCGAAATCGATCAGGTCGGACCAGCGCTTGGCCAATTCCGTCCGCGTCGACACCTTGATCACCGGCGCGGCGGCGAGGCCATAGGGTGTGCCGCGGCCGGTGGTGAAGATCTGCATGGTCATGCCGGAGGCAAGCTGCAGCGTGCCGCAGATGAAATCGCTGGCCGGGGTGGCGGCGAAGATCATCCCCTTGTCGCGCACCCGCTCGCCCGGCGACAGCACGCCGGTGATGGCGCTGGTGCCGGATTTCATGATCGAGCCGAGCGCCTTCTCTACGATATTGTTGAGCCCGCCCTTCTTGTTGCCGGGCGTGGTGTTGGCGCTGCGGTCGGCGCCGCCCTGATCAAGATAGTTGTCGTACCATGCCATCTCGCGGATCAGCGCCTGCGCGACCTCCTTGGTCGCCGCGCGCGGCGTCAGCAGATGGATGGCGTCGCGCACCTCGGTGACTTCCGAGAACATCACCGTGGCGCCGGCCCGCACGAGGAGATCGGCGGCATGGCCGACGGCAGGATTGGCGGTGACGCCGGAGAACGCATCGCTGCCGCCGCATTGCAGGCCGATCACCAGATCGGACGCCGGGCAGGTCTCGCGGCGCCGCTCGTTCAATATCTTCAACCGCGCTTCCGCCATCCCGACAATGCCGTCGACAATGGCGCCGAACCCCTGGAAAGCCTCGTCCTGCATGCGGACGATGTTGCTGCCGGCGCCCGCCGGCGTCAGCCGCTCCGGCGCGAGCTTCTCGCAGCCGAGTCCCACCACCATGGCCTCGCCGCCGAAGTTGGGATTCCTGGCGAGGTTCTGCAGGGTGCGGATTGGCACGGCCGCGCCCGGCGCATTGATGGCAACGCCGCAGCCGTAATTATGCGTAAGGGCCACCACGCCATCGACATTGGGATAAAGCGGCAGCAACTCCTCGCGGATGCGCTTCAGCGCAAATTCCACCGTGCCGGCCACGCATTGCACGCTGGCGGAGATCGCCAGCATGTTCTTGGTGCCGACCGAGCCGTCGGGATTGCGATAGCCTTCGAACGTGTAGTCTTCGAGCGCCGGCTGCTTCGGCGGGATCGCCGTCGCCAGCGGCAGGTCGTCGAGCGCCGGCGGCGTCGGCATCGCCATCAGCGCTTCCGCTACCCAGGCGCCGGCGGCGATCGGCTTTTCGGCGTAGCCGATGATTTCATTATAGCGGCGGATCGGCGCGCCCTGGGCGATATCGACCAGCGCCACCTTGTGGCCCTGCGGCACGAAATCCGTCAGCGTCAGTCCGCAGGGAAACACCGTCCCGACCGGCAGGCCGAAATCGTTGACGACAATGGCGACATTGTCTGCGGGCTGCAGCCGGATATAGCGCGGCGCATAGAGGGTCGCCGGTTTCGTTGCCGCAACCACATTCATCGTCGCCTCCTTTTTTCAGGCTTTTTCTACGACGATGCTAGTGACGGACGGCTCGCCCGGCAAGGGCAGCCGGCCTCACGGCTGGCCGAGGCCAGCAAGGACTTCGTCGAGCGCCACCAGGAACCGATCAGCATTCTCGCGTGAAAATACCAGCGGCGGGCGGATCTTCAGCACGTTGGCATCCGGCCCGGCGGCACTGATCAGGATGCGCTTTTCCCTGAGCGCGTTGACCAGCTTCGCGGTCGCCGCCGTGGCGGGATTCTTGGTGGCGCGGTCAGTCACCAATTCTACGCCGATGAACAGCCCGGCGCCTCTGATATCGCCGATGATCTCGTGCATGTTGGCCAGCCCACGCAGCCCGTCGCGCAGATAGGCGCCGACGTCCCGGGCATTGCCGATCAGGTCGCTCTGCTCGATGACGTCGAGCACCGCCATGCCCACCGCACAGGACACCGGATTGCCGCCGAAGGTGTTGAAGTAGCGCGTGCGCTTGCCGAAGCTCTCGAGGATCTCCGGCCGCGCCACCATCGCGGCCATCGGGTGGCCGTTACCCATCGGTTTTCCCATGGTGACGATGTCCGGCACGATGCCGTGGCGCGCAAAACCCCACATGCCCTCCCCGGTACGACCGAAGCCCGGCTGCACCTCGTCGGCGATCATCAGTCCGCCGGCCTCGCGGATCGCCGCCACCGCCGGCGTCAGAAATCCCGCGGGATCGGCGAACACGCCGTCACTGGAGAAGATCGTATCGACCAGCAGCGCTGCCGGCTTGATGCCATGGGCTTTCATGTCGGCGATGGCCGCCCGAACATCGGCGGCAAAGGCCTCGCCGACGTTGTGGCCATGGGCGCGATAGGCGTCCGGCGCCGGTACGGTGCGGACATGCGGTGCCAATCTGATGCCGTCGCCGAGCGACGGCGACATTTCCGAAATCGCGATGGTGACCCCGTGATAGGCCAGCTCTGTGACGATCACACCGGTGCCGCCGGTGAACGCGCGCGCGGCGCGGTAGGCGAGGTCGTTGGCCTCGCTGCCGGTGCAGGTGAACATCACATGCGCCAGCTCCGGCGGGAACAGCGCCAGCAGCCGCTCGGCATAATCTAGGATGCCGTCGGTGAGATAGCGCGTGTGGGTGTTGAGCGTCCCCGCCTGCCGGCTCAGCGCCGCCACCACATGGGGATGGCAATGGCCGACCGACGCGACGTTATTGTAGACGTCGAGATAGGCGCTGCCGTCGGCATCGTACAGCCAGACGCCCTCGCCGCGGACCAGATGCACGGGATGGGCGTAGAACAGCCGATAGGCCGGGCCGAGCAGTTTTTCGCGCCGCGCGATCAGCGCGCGGTCGCGTTCCGAAATGCCGGTGGCCGCGGCGGCGTCGAATGCGTTGATCATGGTCATCGGTTCATCTCGCTTCGATCTGGCCGCGCAGCCACAATATGGCATCGCCGCGGGAAATCTCCTGCAGCCGCTGCAGCCCGTTCCAGGCGGTGGCCTGGTTGCGCAAAATATACTCGGCATTGTCGGGATGGCGCGCGGCGCGCCACGAACTCACGGCAATGGTCAGCGCCAGACGCGCGCCGACCATGTCCGGCAGCAGCTCGATTTCCTCAGGCCGCAACGGACAGATCACGTGAAAGCTTGTCGCCATGTCGGCCGCGCCCTGCAATGGGTGGCCCTCCGCGATGATCTGATAGGCCGCGGCGACCGCGAGGTCCTGCACCAAAGGCGAGCGCACCACGTCGCCGAAGTCGATCACCCCCGCGATCACGTCGTCAGCGACGGGATCGGCCAGCACGTTGTGCGGATTGAAGTCGTTGTGGATCACCTGGGCGCGCAGCGACGGCAGCATCGGCGTGACGTGTTCGCCGAAGCGGTCCAGCGCGGCTTCCGCCAGCGCGCGCTTCTGCGGATGGGCAAGATCGGCCAGCAGCGCGCGGGCGCGCGGCGCCGACTTGATGTCCCAGAGGAGATCGTGACCATCGGCGGGATGCCGGAAATCCGCCAGCGCCAGATCGAGCCGCGCGAGAAACGCGCCAAGGCTATGCCGCTGCGCGGTGCTGCCCGCGGCGTGATGCAGCGGGCGGCCGGCGAGATAGGTCAGGCAACGCACCCGACGCGGCGGCTGGCCATCCGTCTCCCAGACAAATTCAAGCGCGTCACCACGCGGACGCACCAGCCGCGGCACCGCCAGATCGGGCGCTGCGGCCTCGATATGCAACAGCAGCCGGCTCTGCAGGTCGGTCACATCAGGCGACTCGGCGGGATGAACCACCTTGAGCACGAAGTGCCGATTGTCGCCATCGACCAGATGGAAATTGCGGTCGCGCTCGCCGGTCAGCGGCGCGACGCGGACATCCAGCCCGAACGCGGCCCGCGCCAGCGCCTCGATCTCGTCGATCCGTGCAGGCGGCGAGGCGACATCGAGCAATTCGCCGAGCTGCGCGATCAGCGGAGCGCCGGATGAGGTCGACGGCGGCAGTGTTGCGGCAGAATCGCTGTGGACAGCGGTCACGGGATCTCCGGTGTTTTGCGATTGCGCGGTCCGGCCATTGCGTGACCGACCCCACCGATATCCGCTTCATGTGCCGTGTTAAAGCCTGTTTACGTCACCGCTGTCGTCTCTAATTCCGGGTCGCTCGCTCCAGGAAATGCACCAGCGCCGCGCGATCCTGCTCGGAGCCGATGCGCTGTTCAGGCATCTTGGTGCCGGGCGTGAAGGCCGCCGGTCCAATCTCGAACAAGCGCGCCACCGTCTCGGGAGTCCAGACAATGTCGAGCCGCTTGAGTGCCTCGGAAAAATCATAGCCCGGCGCGGTCGCGATGCGGCGGCCGAAGAGGCCGGACAGGCTTGGCCCCGCCTGCCTGTCCAGCCCGGTTCCGAGGGCATGACAGGCGACGCAGGCGCGAAAGATCTCGGCGCCCGGATCGCCGGCATAGGCGGCGAGGGGATCGCCGGCTGCTGCCACCAGCATCGGATCGACCGATTCACCGGTCAGCGCGTTCCAGCGCCGGACGATATTGTCGGCGCCGCCGGTCAGCAGCGTCCGGCCGTCCGGCAGGAACGCCACCGACCACACCGGCAGCCCCGGACCGACCAGCGTGCGCGCCAGAACGCGCGTCCTGCGATCGACGATGGCGACCGCACCGCCGATCCCGGCGGCCGCTACCAGGGCACCGTCCGGCGAGATCGCAATGGAGATCACCGGCCGTGCGCTCGCGGCAGCTTCACCACGACGCGTGCCGTCGCCAGCCAGGAAATACAGCCTGCCGTCGGCGCCGCCGACAACGATCTCGCCGTCACCGGCGGTGGCGACCGCGTTCAGCGGACTCGGCATGGCTACCATGATGGGCGTCGCGGCGCCGGCCAGCGGCCAGATCCGGACGCTCTGGTCGTAGCCGACGCTGACCAGGGTCCGGCCATCGGTCGCGAACGCCACACCGTTGACGTTTTGCGTATGCCCTTCGAGAACGCGCGGCGCGCCACCCGCCAACGGCCACAGCCGGACCGTTTGATCCCAGGAGGCCGACGCCAGTGTGGTGCCATCCGGCGCGACGGCCAGCGCCGAGATCGGCGCCGTATGACCTTCCAGCACGGCGTCCGGTTCGGCCTTGCCAAGCGTCCAGATCGCGATGCGCCCGTCGGCGCCGGCGGTTGCTGCGCGGCCATCCCCCAGCATCGCCACCGCATTGACGGCATCGGCATGGAAACGCAGCACCTGCAGGGCCGCGTCGCGCGTCAGCGACCAGCGGATCGCGGTCGAATCGAAGCTCCCAGAGATCGCGCTTTGTCCGTCCGGCGCCACCGCCAGCGCCCGCACCGGCCCGCCATGGCCGCGCAATTGCGCGAAGGCAGGCGTTCCGGCCGGCAGCGCAGCCAGCAGGGCCATGCCGGCCAGCAACGCGCAACGGAGCTTCCTGGGGACATCGAGCATTGTGGTGATCGTGTCGTCCGTTCGTGACGCGATCAAGGCCGAGATCCGCACCCTGCGTCAGCGCATTCCCGGTGTGTCGCGGTCAAGACCCCTGGCCTGCAGATCGTCGAGATAGTCCTGAAAACGCCGCTCGGCATTGATGCCGAGATCGCGCAGGAACGCCCAGGAGTAGATCCCGGTATTGTGCATGTCGTCGAAACCCAGCCGCACCGCGTAATTGCCCACCGGATCGACGGCGAGAATTGTCACATTGCGCTTGCCGCCGACGGTCTTGCGCTGCGCTTCCGAATGCCCCTGCACTTCGGCGGACGGACTGGTGACCCGGAGCAGTTCCGCAGGCAGGCTGAATGCCACACCATCTTCGAATGTCACCAGAAGCGCACGGCGATCCTTCAGCAGACGGATTTCGACCGGCCATGCCGGAGCGGGGTTGGGCACGGTCAAGCTCGTCGCCAGCGTCAGCTGGGTCCAATCAGGTTGTCACCGGGATCGCCGACCCGGGCGCCACCGGTGGTGTAGGCGACCGAGCTCGGCTCCTGGATGCTGTTGAGCACAATCGACACGCCGACCGCGGCAATCGCCGCGAACACCAATGCCGCGAGAAATGACTTCATGATGCTGCTCCAGACCTGTTCCTGAACACCGGCCGAACTATTCGGCCGGCACGGCGCGCGGGGTGCTTCCCGACGGCGCCAGGCCCTTGGCCTGCTCTTCTGCCACCCAGAGCGAGTGATGCTCCTTGGCCCAGTTGAGATCGACCTCGCCCGTTCCCATCGCTTCGAACGCACCCTCCATGCCGATGGAGCCGATGTAGATGTGGGCCAGCATCGCCGCGATGAACAGCATGGCGATCACGGCATGGATCACGGTCCACAGCTGCATCGTTGTGACGTTGCCGGGAAGGTAGGGAAACAGCATGAACCAGCCCGACAGCGACATCAGCGCGCCGCCGATGATCACGATCCAGAAGATGCCCTTCTGCCCGGCGTTGAAGCGCTTCGACGGCGGATGCTTGCCGTTGCCCAGAACGCCGCCGCCCTGCTTGATCCATTCGAGATCGATCTTGCCGGGGATGTTGTCCTTGATCCAGATGAAGAACATCATGACGAGGCCGAACATGAACGGGAACGCCAGGTAGTTGTGGGCGAACTTGGCGTAGGTCGACATCGCCGAGAAGGCGTCGGCGCCGAACAGCGGCAGAATCAGGATCCGGCCGAAGCTGACATTGAGACCCGACAGCGCCAGCACGACGAAGCAGCTTGCCGTCAGCCAGTGGGTGAAGCGCTCGATGCTGGCGAAGCGCAGGATCTTCACGCCGGCAAACCCATGCTCGATGCGAATTTTTCCGCGCACCAGCAGGAAGATTGCGAGCACGGCGATCATGCCGAGAATGGCGATACCGCCGATGATCGGCAGCTTGCTGCGGTGAAAGTCCCGCCAGTCGCGCCCGGCGGGCTGGATCAGGCTGGACGCCATCCGGTCAGGAATGGTGATCCGGCCAGTGATCTTGTCGCCCTCCTTGAGCGCTTTCAGAAGCTGGTCTTCCTGGACCGATTCCGCCGTGGGCTTGAAGGACAATTGCGCGGCGGCGGGATGCGCGAGCACAAACAGCAGTGCGATGGCTGCACAGACGGCCCTGAGGGTTGAAGTCGAGATCGACATCGGCGCGACCTTCCAGTTATTCACAATGACTTGGCGCAAGAATGACCTTGCACGTGATGCCTTCCGGGATCGCGGCGCGATCCCGGTCCCGGACTAGCCCGTCGGCGAATCGCTGTAGGCGGTTTTCCAGCCCCACATGCCCGAACCGTAGCCGCGCTTCATCACCCGCTCCTTGTAGATCTCCGCGATGATGGCGCCATCGCCGGCAAGCAGCGACTTGGTCGAGCACATCTCGGCGCAGATCGGCAACTTGCCTTCGGCCAGGCGGTTGGCACCGTATTTGGCGTATTCGGCCGGCGTGGAGTCGGCTTCCGGTCCGCCCGCGCAATAGGTGCACTTGTCCATCTTGCCGCGCGATCCGAAGTTGCCGACCTTGGGATACTGCGGCGCACCGAACGGGCAGGCATAGAAGCAATAGCCGCAACCGATGCACAGGTCCTTGGAGTGCAGCACCACGCCGTCGGCGGTGGTGTAGAAGCACGACACCGGGCAGACCGCGGCGCATGGCGCATCGGTGCAATGCATGCAAGCCATCGACACCGAGCGTTCGCCGGGCTTGCCGTCATTGATGGTGACCACGCGGCGGCGATTGATGCCCCACGGCACTTCGTGTTCGTTCTTGCAGGCGGTGACGCAGGCGTTGCACTCGATGCAACGGTCGGCATCACAAAGAAATTTGACGCGAGCCATGATTTATTCTCCCCTCACGCCGTTTGGATCTGGCACAGGGTCACCTTGCCCTCGTGCATGCCGGTGACCGGATCGTAGCCATAGGACGTCAGCGTGTTGACGCTTTCGCCGAGCACGATCGGATCGGTGCCCTTCGGATAGTTGGCGCGCTGATCGACGCCCTGGAACCAGCCGGCGAAGTGGAATGGCATGAACGCCACACCCTTGCCGACGCGGTCGGTGACCAGCGCCTTGACGCGGGTCTTCGAACTGTTTTCAGGGCCGTAGACCCAGACCCAGCCGCCGTCCTTGATGCCGCGCTCGGCGGCATCCGACGTGTTGACCTCGACGAACATGTCCTGCTGCAACTCGGCCAGCCAGCGGTTCGATCGGGTCTCCTCGCCGCCGCCTTCGTATTCGACGAGACGGCCGGAGGTCAGGATGATCGGGAATTGCTTGGCAAGCCCCTTGTCGACAGCGGCCTTCTGGATCGAGAAACCGAGATTGGCCATGCGGAACTGGCGGCCGTCCGGGCGCGTCGGATATTTGGCCACCAGATCGGGACGCGCCGTGTAGATCGGCTCGCGATGCACCGGCACGGGATCGGGCAGATTCCACGCCACCGCGCGAGCCTTGCCGTTGCCGAACGGGATGCAGCCGTGATCGAGCGCGACGCGGATGATGCCGCCGGACAGATCGATCGCCCAGCCCACGCCATCCGGGTTGTTACCGCCGATCTTGTTGATCGTAGCGAGTTCGGCTGCCGTGAGATCCTTGTCCCAGCCGAGCTTCTTCAGCACGCCCAGGGTAAACTCCGGATAGCCGTCGGTGAGTTCCGAGCCTTTGCTGTAGGAGCCTTCGGCCAGCAGGTTGACGTTCTTCACCGAACCGTCCGGCTGCTTCTCTTCGTACACGACGCCGAAGCGGGCGCGGAACGTGCCACCGCCGTCCTTGACGTGAAGGCTGGTGTTGTACAGCGTGTGGGTGCCGGGATGCTTGATCTCGGGCGTGCCCCAGCACGGCCACGGCAGGCCGTAATAATCGCCGCCGACCTCGGGCGCATCGGCCCTGGCGCGCAGCGTTACCAGATCGAACTTGTCCTGGTTGCGCATATGCGCCTTCAGCCGCTCCGGCGACTGGCCGGAATAGCCGGTGGAGAAACCGCCGCGGTTGATTTCGCGCAGCAGATCCTCGGGCACCGGGCGATTGTTCTCGACCTTGATGTTCTTGAACATCGCCTCGGCGAAGCCGAGCTTGGCCGACAGCCGGTAGATGATTTCGTAGTCGTCCTTGGATTCGAAGATCGGCTTGACGACCTGATCGGCCCACTGCAGCGAACGGTTCGAGGCCGAGCGCGATCCCGCCGTCTCGAACTGGGTGCAGGCCGGCAGCAGATAGGTGCCGTTCTTGCGCTCCGAAATCGCCGCGAAGGTCGTCGGATGCGGATCGGCGACCACCAGCAGTTCCAGCTTCTCGATGCCCTTCACCATTTCGGTCATGCGCGGAACGGTGTTGCCGCCGTGCCCCATGACGATCATGGCCTTCAGGCTGTCGCGCTGATCGACTTCATCGGGATTGGCGAGCGTCGCGTCGAACCAGCGGGTCGACGGGATGCCCGGCATTTCCATGTTCTGCTTGCGGGTTCGCGCCGGACGGCCGGATTTCGCCGGCACCTCGTCGAAACGCGAGACGAAGTAGTCGTAGTCGACCTCCCAAACGCGCGCCCAGTGCTTCCAGGCGCCTTCGACGAGGCCGTAATACAGCGGCAGCGTCGTGATATCGAGACCGAGATCGGTGGCGCCCTGCACGTTGCAGTGGCCGCGGAAGATGTTGGCGCCGTTGCCGAAGCCGCCGACATTGCCGGTCGCCAGCAGCAAGTTGCAGTAGGCGCGAACGTTGGCGGTGCCGACGGTGTGCTGGGTGCCGCCCATGCACCAGATGAAGGTCGACGGCCGCTGCTTGGCGAAGGTCTCGGCGACTTTCTTGAGCTGATCGCCGGGAATGCCGGAAACGCGCTCAGTTTCCTCGGGCGTCCACTTGGCGACTTCGGCGCGGATCTGGTCCATGCCGTAGACGCGCTGCGCGATGAATTCCTTGTCTTCCCAACCGTTCGCGAAGATGTGGTGCAGCATGCCCCAGATCACCGCGATGTCGGTGCCGCTGCGGAACCGGACATATTCGGTGGCGTGGGCGGCCGTGCGCGTGAAGCGCGGGTCGAGCACGAAGACGTTGGCGCGGTTGATTTCCTTGCCGGTCAGAACGTGCTGCATCGAAATCGGATGCGCCTCGGCGGCATTCGACCCCATGAAGATGACGGTCTTCGAGTTTCGGATGTCGTTGTAGGAATTGGTTTGCGCGCCATAGCCCCAGGTGTTGGCGACGCCCGCCACCGTGGTCGAGTGGCAGATGCGCGCCTGGTGGTCGACGGAATTGGTGCCCCAGAACGCCGCGAACTTGCGGAACAGGTAGGCGCCCTCGTTGGAGAACTTCGCCGAGCCCAGCAGATAAACCGAATCGGCACCCGACCTGGCGCGGATCTCCAGCATCTTGTCGCCGATTTCACTGATGGCCTGATCCCACGACAGCTTCTGCCACTCGCCGTTGACCAGCTTCATCGGGTATTTCAGGCGGCGGTCGCCGTGAACAAGCTCGCGCACCGAAGCGCCCTTGGCACAGTGCGAGCCGCGATTGATCGGGCTGTCCCAGGCCGGTTCCTGGCCGACCCAGACGCCGTTCTGCACTTCGGCGATCACCGAGCAGCCCACCGAACAATGCGTGCACACGCTCTTCCTGATGTCAGTCGGCGCGCCGACGGCTTTCGGACCAGCCTGCGCCTTGCGCACCGATCCGAGCGGCATCAGGCCGAGCGCCGCGCCGGCGCCGGCGGCCAGGCC
>DATCUS010000089.1:0-6069 GCA_036561845.1 Tardiphaga sp.
CAGGGCGGCGGCGTCCTGCTGCGGCGCCGGCCAGCGGGCCAGATCCTCGCCGAGGCGGCCGAGCAAATCCTCAAACTCAGCGAGATCCATCATGGACAACGATCCGAACAGCCCGACGCCCTGAAGGGATAGCGCATTCAAGGGCCGCCCGCGCTGCCGCGGGCGTCTGTACGGTCCTAGGCCACGGCTCGGGGATAGGCAACACCGGCAGGGCGGTTTCAACCGCGAAAACCCGAGGAGATGTCCGGTAGCCCGGGGAGGATCGCCCCGGCGCGCTGTCGCTTTGTGGGATCGGCCCTTCTTCTTCCTTCTCCCCCGCGCGAAGCTTCGCTTCGCTGGGTGGGAGAAGGTGGCGCGGACCAACGGGTCGGCGCAAAGCGCCGCCCGATGACAGGCTCCGTCCGCGTCGGATGAGGGGGAGTACAAGGCTCGGAGCTTGTGGCACCCCTCACCCGTCTCGACCGCTTCGCGGTCGATCCACCCTCTCCCACAAGGGGAGAGGGGAAGGCCTCCGCGCTTTGCTGCCGGTCGTTCAGCCGGCCTTGGCAGGCTGCAGCGCCACGAAGATCCACGCGTCGCGCATCTCCGTCAGGCTGGCGATGATGCGGCGATAGCATGCCGCCGAGTCCGGCCGGCCGTAGGAGCGCAGGCAGGCCATGATCAGCGCGTGATAGGTCGTGTGCAGGCCTTCAGCCACCGCACCGCCTCTGTCGAAATTCAGATTGTGGCTGAGGCCGCGCAGGATCGCCGTGGTACGGATCATGTGGTTGTGGCTGTCCTCGAACTTCCCGTCCTCGGTAGCCTTGATGGATTTATGCAGGAAATTGATTGCGCCATCGATCATCATGATCACCGCGCGCAACGGCGGCACCGCGGTGGCGGCGCTGCGATAGGCCTGCGCGGCGTGGAAATTCGACTGGTGTTGCATCATTTAGCTGCTACTCGAATTGAGGAGGGCGGTCAGATAATCCAGCGTCGAGTTCGCCGTCGAAATCGCGCTCTGGTATTTCGCGTATTGCGAGGTCAGCCTGGCCTTGTAGAGTGCGGCCCGCGCGTTGATGTCGTCGATTTGCGAACTCATCCGGTCGTCCTGCGTCTGCAGGTTGGTGATGACGTCCTGCAGCGTTCCGGTGCTGGTGTTGGAGGCGGCCTTGGCCAGCGAGTTGATCTGCGCGGCGATGCCGGTGGTCGAGGTCACCGTAATGGACTGGGACGTCGATCCCGAATAGGTGAAGGCCATACCGGAATAGATGCTGCCGGAGGCGCCGACGATGGTGTTGCCGCTCACCGTGAATAGCGAACTGTCGCCGCCGACCGACGCCGTCAAGGTGCCGGAACTGTCGACCGCAAGGTCAAGCACGAAGGATGCGGGCGGCGATGAATTGGTATTGATCACAGCCAGCGAACTCGACGACGTGCTGGTCTTGGAGGCCAGCAGTGCGATGACCCCGCTGAGATTGCCGGCGAGCGTGGTCTCCAGCGTGCTGGTGTCGAGCTCGAGATCGTTGGTGTCGTTGAACGACAGGCCGAGATCCGTCATCGACAGCCCGCCGACGCTGGAGTTCATCGCCTGCTCGAGCTGGGTCATGATGTTGCGCAGGCTGCCGTCGCCGAACAGCACCGAGGTGTCGTCCACCGTGCCGTCGGACGACAGGGTCTGCTGCGTCGTCGCAAAGTCGCGGACCGCATTGTAGGCGGTGACGAAGGTCGCCAGCGCGGTCTCGATCGCGCTGGTGTCGGTATCGATGGCGATGTTGATGGTCGAGCCGCTCGGCGTCGCCGTCAGCAGGCTGAAGGTCACGCCGCTCAGCACGTCGGTGACGTCGTTGGTGTCGCGGGTCAGGGCAATGCCGTCGAGCGTGAAGATCGCTGCCTGCGCGGTCTGCAGCACGTCGGTGAAGGCGCCGTCGCTGTCGGTCACCCCGAGACTGTTGAGCACGTCGTCTCCGGAGACCACGCTGGTTTCGATATCGGCATTGTCGTTGGTGGCGGTCAGCACCAGCTCGAAGTCCGATGTCGATACCTGGATGATCGAGGCCTGCACATTGGTGGTCGAGCTCTGGGCGTTGATGCTGTCGGCAACGTCCTGCAGCGTCATGCCGCTGGTGACCGCGATGTCCGCGCTGGTGCCGCCGGCGAGGCCGATGGAGAACGTGCCGGTATAGCCGAGGTCGGTCGTCTGATCGGCCACCGCGGTGCCGATCACCTTGTGCGCCGTGGCGATCTGGGTGACGGTCAGAGTGTGGTCGCCGGTGGCGGCGCCATTGCTGATCGACATGGAGACCGCCGACGAGGCGCTGGTGTCGCCGGTCGCCGAGATGGTGGCGGAGCGTTCGCCGTAGACGCTGGAAGACAGTGAGTTGACGATCGATTTTGACAGCGCGGTGGTGTCGGTGGCGAGCGTTGCCAGCAGGGTCTGGAGGTTCTGGTAGGCGGTGATCTTGGCTTCGTTGGCGGTGATGCTCGTCTGCACCGTGTCCGCCGCCGCGGTGACGGTCGCCACCTGCGCGCTGATCAGCGCATCCCAGTCGACGCTCGTCGTCGTTTTGGTGCCGGATGTCGTGGTCGTCGTGGCCGCCGCCGCGATGGTCGAGGCCGAGCTGGAACTGGTCACCGCCGTCATGACACGACACTCGCTTTCGCAGTGAAGTGAGCCGGCCCGATGGCCGGCTCACGGGAGCGGATGGTTAGCCGAGCAGCTTGAGCAGATACTGCGGCATCTGGTTGGCCGCGGATTCCGCCGACACGGCCGCCTGGACCTTGACCTGGGCCGTCGACAGCTTGGCCTGCTCGGCGGCGATGTCGACGTCGGTGATCGCCGAATTGGCCGATTGCAGGTTCTGCGACTGGGTCGAGATCGAGGTTGCGCTGAAGTTGAAGCGCGATTCCTGGGCGCCGATGCTGGCGCGCGCGGCCGACACCTTGTCGATGGCGGTGTCGAGTGCGGTGAGCGCCGAGGTCGCGCCGCTCTGCGAACTGATGTCGAGCGAGGCGATCCCGAGCGTGCTGGCCTTCAGGCTGGTCAGCGTGACGGTGATGGTGTCGGACGCGTCCGAGCCGACGAGAACCTTGGCGCCGGAGGCGAAGGTGCTGGTGCCGTCGAGCAGGCTCTGGCCGCTGTAGCGGGTGCCGGTGGAGATGCTGTCGACTTCGTCCGACAGCGCGGTGAATTCCGAGTTCAGGTAGGCCCGGCTGCTGTTGGTCACCGTGGCCGAGGACGACTCGGAGGCCAGCGACTTCATGCGCGAGAGGATGTCGCTGATGTTGGAGGCGCCGCCGTCGGCGACCTGCAGGATCGAGGTGGCCTGCGAGGCGTTGGTCGCCGCCTGCTGCAGCGTGGTCACGTCCGACGAGATGCGCGTGGAGATCGCCAGACCGGCGGCGTCGTCGGAGGCGGCCGTGATCTTGGAGCCGCTCGACAGCTTGGCGAGCGAACTCGACATCTGCGCCGAGTTTGTATTGAGGTAACGGACGGCGGAGTTTGCAGCGGTGTTGGTGGAGATAACGGGCATTGATGTGCTCCTTGCATTGCTCGGCGGCGGGTGCCGTCAAAGGGGATTGAGGTCCCAGACGCAGGCCAGCCCCCGTCCACTCCCTAAACGGAACGACGACGACAATTCAGGCGGGCGATTTCTGCGACGGGAGATTTATGGTTAGCAATCGCTTAACGAGTGCAGGATGTCCGGCTCGAAGCGCCGCAGCATCTCGCGCAACTGCGCACGGCCGCGCTTGAGCAGCGACTCCACCGCGGCCACCGTGGTGCTCATGACCTCGGCGATCTCGCCGTTGCTCATGTTCTCATGGTAGGACAGGATCACCGCGACGCGCTGCTGTTCGGGCAGCCGCTGCATGGCGCTCTCCAGCATCTTCGTCACTTCATCGCGCTGCATGGTGCTGACGGCGTCGGGCTGCGCATCCATCGGTTCGGGCACGGCATCGACGTTGTCGGTGCGCGGGCGGCGGTGCAGGTCGATGCAGCGGTTGGTGACCACGCGGTACAGCCAGGTCGAGAATTTCGCGCGGCCATGCTCCCAGCGGCCGCGATGCGTCCACACCTTCAGCATGGTATCCTGCACCACGTCCTCCGCATCGGCGCGGCTGCCGAGCAGGCGCAGCGCGATGCCGAAGGCGCGATCGATATGGCGTTCGACGAGCTGGCGGAAAGCCTGCTCGTCATCGGCGGCGAGCCGGTTCAGCAGTTCCTCGTCTTCGTCGTGCAGCGGCTCGCACGGGCTCAGCGAGGTGCGCTCCGACGGTTCGGCCTGCGGCTGCGTCATCGCTGCCGGCGAGATCTCCACCGCAGCCTGAATATCGAGCGCGTATGCCATGCCCTTCTCCCAACCCTATGCCGACAGACGGTGAGTCTGGGCGCCTTCAGAGAGTTGAACGGTCGCTCTGAAAAATCCGGGCGGACAATTTTGAGTTATTTTCCAATAGGTTAGGTGGAAAATTCTGCCGACCTCCCGGCAAATTCTGCCGCCGCGGCGCGGGCCGCAGTGTGGTCGTGCCCGGCTGCAAATCGAAAAAGTCATCGGCATGTCTCGAAGGAAGAAGTTGCTGCGGCACAGCGGTGAACGAATGCCAGCGGACGGACGCAAGCCACACATGGAATGACGCAAACAGCGTTGAGCTGCGGTCGCGCGTGAGCCGATGTCGATCTCCGCGGCGCGATCACGATTGGATCGATGAATCATCGCTGGGAAATTTTTGCCGAATCACACTTCAAAAAAATACCGCACTTTTCCTGTGGATGAAAACGAAACGCACTATCTTCGGCTTGAATTGTAGTTGTTGCGCCTGATTTTGCGCGCGTCTGCGTTTATCAAACACAACGCGAAAGATCGAGTAACGAACGTACACACTACGGACATGCGCAGAGACGCATGGAAATACCTGGACACGAATGCAGCGTCGCTCGACGTCCGTCATGCGCTCCGCGGATCCGACGATCCGCAGGATGACGAAGCGTCTTTGCGAAACTCATCAATGTTGTGCGCGCGGGCGAAGGGTTTCGCTGCGCTCTACCCGTCCTGCGTTTGAGCGACGAGCCTCCGCCTGATTTTGCCGGCCGATCCGTATCAGTCAGACACACTTACACAGGTCGGCCATCCCATGAGCTCCGTGCTGGAACAGATCATCGCGCAATCCGGGACCAGCGCCTTGCGGCTCGGTGCCGCCCAGCTCAGCCGGCTGCAGCAGTTGACGCGCGACAGCATGGAGCTCGTGCTGTGGGACGGCGCCAGCGAAGTCGCGATGCCTGCCGCGCTGGTGGTGGTGCTGGAGCCGGCCAATGCGGCGCGGCTCGAGACGCTGATCGGTTCGTTGCACGAGAATACGCTTGTCGTGCTGCCCTATAGCGAGAACCCGGCCTTCGACGCGCTGAAGACGCGGCTGCATCCCTATGGCTCGATCGGCGCGCAGGGCGCGGCGGCGCCGCATCACCTGTGGTGGGGCGGCGTCAAGCCGCTGGCCACGCGCACCGGCATGTATCGCAAGCAGGACACTCTCTATGTGTCGAGCTTCGCGCAAGGCAGCCCGGCCGAATACAGCGCGGCGGAGCTGGTCGGCGACCTGGCGCGGCTCGGCCTTGAATATTCCGTCGAATCCAATCTGCCGGATATCGACAGCCAGGCCGTCATCGCACCGAAGATCGACTTCATCGTCCGCCAGTTCGCCGGCACCAACCGCCCGGTGTTCTGGCTCGATCCGCGCGCCCGGGTGCAGGGCCTGCCGCTGCTGCCGCAATCGCTGGGTTGCGATTTCGCCGTGCACCGGCGGCCGTCCGGCGAGATGGACACCGGCGCGCTGTTCTTCAACCAGACCGAACCGGCGCGCGCGCTGCTCGACATGTGGCAGCGTCTCGCGCGCAGCCATCCGAACCTGCCGGAGTCCTTCCTGCTCGATCAGGCCTGGACGCTGGCGGCGTCGCAGCGCCAGATCGAGACCGCGTGGCTGCCGGACACTTACTGGCAGGCCGACGACATCAAGGCGCGCGACCGCGGCACTGTGATCCGCGCCGACGCTGTGCGCGACGCGCCGGATCCGCTGCAGCCGTCTGCCGCGCTGCTG
>DATCUS010000090.1:0-11676 GCA_036561845.1 Tardiphaga sp.
CCGGCAATGGCGGTGGCGGCGGTGGCGGCGGCGAGGGCGGCTACGGCGTGTACATGACCGGCACCGGCGCGCGCACCGTCGACAACTACAGCACCATCAGCGGCGGCACCGGCGGTGCCGGCGGCAATGCCGGCTCGGCCATCATCCCGATGTTCATTGCGGGCATCACCGGCAGCGGCGGCGGCAGCGGCGGCGATGGCGGCATCGGGATCTATTTCGAACCGTCGGCCGCGAGCAATACGCTGACCAATAATGGCACCGTGCAAGGCGGCGCCGGCGGCAGCGGCGGATCGGGGGGCGTGTTGTTCGGCGCAGTCACGGACCAGGGCGCTGCGGGCAGTGCCGGCCGCGGCGGCGTCGGCGTGGTGGGCCGCGATCTCACCGTCGTCAACGCGGGCAGCATCAGCGGCGGTCTGTCGGGTGACGGCCGCACCCGCGCCGACGCCATCGATTTCTATGGCACCAGCCGGCTGACCACCCTCGCCGGCGGCACGCTGACCGGCAATATAGGCATTGGCTTCGGTGTGCTGACGCTGCAGCAGACCGGGGCGAGCGCAGCCTACGGCAACATCTTCGTCGGCGACGGCGCACTGGCGATCACCACGGCAGGCGGCACCATGGTGTCGCTGAGCGGCGCTAACACCTATAGCGGCGGCACCACCGTCACGACCGGCAGCACGCTGGCGATCAACAATTCGCAGTCCATCGGTAGCGGCGCCCTGACGCTGCAGTCCGGCAGCACCTTGAATATGACGGCGCCCGGACTGAGCCTCGGCAATGCGATCAGCATCGCCGGCATCGCGGCCATCGCAACCGAGCAGGACGCCCGCATCACCGGCGCGATCGTCGACGGCGTGTCGCCCGGCGGCCTCATCAAGACCGGCCCGGGGCTGCTGATCCTCTCAGGCACCAGCAGTTACAGCAGCCTGACGCAGGTCAAGAGCGGCATCCTGCAGGTCGATGGTTCGATCGCCGCGACAAGCCAGATCTCGGTGCTCAGCGGCGGCGTGCTGCGGGGCACCGGCACGGTGGGCAAGTTGCAGGTCGAGGATGGCGGCACCTTCGCGCCGGGCTCAACGCCCACGACGTCGATGACGGTCGCCGGCACGCTCGGCTTCCAGGCCGGCTCCACCTATCTCGTCCATGTCAACATGTCCGGCATGACCTCGGCCAATGTATCGGGCACGGCGTTTCTGGGCGGCACGGTAGTGATACCCGCCTCGTCCGGATGGCAGAACTGGACAGTGATCAAGAGCATCCTGCATGCCGGCGCGCTGAACGGCACGTTTGCCGGCGTCAGCGCGCCGCCGGGATACACCGGCAGCCTCAGCTACAGCCTCACCGACGTGACACTGACCGCCACCGGCGGGTTCGCCAGCGACCTGACGCTGTCGCGGAACCATGCGGCGCTGGTGACCGCGCATGACAGCTACTTCTACAATGGCGGCGCGGTGCCTGCGCGCTTCGACACTGTGTCGGCCCTGACCGGCAGCAGCCTCACCGCGGCACTGACCCAGATCTCCGGCGAGACGCCGACCGCGACGCATCAGACCGGCCTCAATGCGGCGACGCAGTTCGTCGGGACCATGTCCGACCCGACCATCGCCGGCCGCGGCGGCGAGGCGTCGTCGCCGATGGCCTATGCGGAGGAGGGCGACGCGATGAGCGCCTATGCTGCGACCGGCGACAAGCGCAGCGGCTCGGCGCGCGACGCCTTTGCCATGATCACCAAGGCGCCGCCGCGCGTCCCCGCGTTCCGGCCGTTCTGGAACGTGTGGGCGTCAGGCTTCGGCGGTACCCAGACCACCGACGGCAATGTGTCGGCCGGCTCCAACACGTCGACCAGCCGGATCGGCGGCGTCGCGGTCGGGGCCGACTATCATCTGTCGCCGCAGACCGTCGCCGGCTTTGCGCTGGCCGGCGGCGCCACCAGCTTCAGTGTCGTCGGCGGCGGCTCCGGGCGTTCCGACCTGTTCCAGCTCGGCGGCTTCGTGCGTCACACGATCGGCGCGGCCTATGTCACGGCCTCGGCGGCCTATGGCTGGCAGGACGTCACCACCGACCGCACCGTATCGGTGGGTGGGCTCGATCAGCTGCGCGCCAACTTCAATACCAACAGCCTGTCGGCGCGGCTCGAGGCCGGCAACCGCTTTGCGCTGCCGTGGTTCGGCGGCGCCGGCGTCACGCCCTATGCCGCGGCGCAGCTGACCTATCTCGACCTGCCGGCCTATGCGGAGACCACGCTGTCGGGGCCGACGACGTTTGCCCTGGCCTATGCCGCCAAGGGCATCACGGCACCGCGCAGCGAGCTCGGCCTGCGCGGCGACAAGTCGTTCGCGCTTGGCGACAAGATGCTAACCCTGCGCGGCCGCGCCGCCTGGGCGCATGACTTCAATACCGACCGCTCGGCCACCGCGACCTTCCTGGCACTGCCCGGCGCCAGCTTCGTGGTCGGCGGCGCGTCGCCTGCGGCCAATGCGGCGCTGACCACGGCCGCGGCCGAACTGACCTTCGTCAGCGGCATCAGCGTCGGCGCGACGTTTGAGGGCGAGTTCTCCGAGGTCACCCGCAGCTACGCCGGCAAGGGCGTGGTGCGCTACGCTTGGTGAGCCGGCTGCGCGGAATTGACACGGGGCGCGATGGCGGCCTAACAGCGGCCAACCAACGCGCTGCGAGGATCAGGCCATGAGCAAACCAACCGTCGAACAGACCAAGATGGGCACCGAAGCCATCGCCTTCTGCATTGCGCGCACGCTGATCGAGCGCGATCCGTCGCTGAAGGCGCCGATGCGCGCCAACCTGCGCAAGATGTGGGAGCTGCTGGAGGAGCGCGACGATTCCGCGGCCGCCGACATGGTCGACACCCTGATCAAGGCGCTCAACGACCCCGCTTTCTTCAAGCCATAGGCTCATGGGCGCTTGCCGCCGGTTCATTCATTTTTGACGCTGTCGGTGAAGGTTGCGGCAACCATTTGGCCCTAGGGTGCGCAACGCCCCGGTGCGGAAGAATTCCGTGCCTGCCGATGAGGAGGCCGCGGTGCTGCGTTTGATCTCGAAATTCTGTCGCGACGACTCCGGTGCCACGGCCATCGAATATGCGCTGATTGCGGCCGGCATCAGCCTCGCCATCATCACCACCGTGCAGAGCATCGGCCCGACGCTGAATGGCAAGTTTACCGCCGTGAACACCTCGCTGAAATAGCGTCTGTCGGGTTTCCGGCGATTCGCCGGGATCGCGCCGAACGCAATTGCGTGAACGGCTGTGGCGGCCTTCGCGGCCTGCCATATATCGCCTGTGACGGAACGGCTGCCGACGGCCGGATTCAACGAGGCGATCATGATGCTCTCCCTGCGTACCATGCTGATGACCGCAGGCCTTGCGCTTGCCGTGGCCCTGCCGCTGCTGCCCCAGACCACCGCCGCACGGGCCGCGCCCTTGCGCACGTCGCCATCGCCGTTCTGCCTGCTGCCCGGATCGGCCGCCGGCCCAGGCGGCGCGCCGCAGATCTGCGGCTACTACGACTGGCAGGCCTGCCTGGCCGCTGCCGCCGTTCGGCACGCCAATTGTGTCGTCAACGTCGACTTTCCCGGCCAGATCGTGTCGGCACCGAACGGCTGGCGCGCGGTCTACCCGGGCGGGCGCGGCCCGGGCTGATGCGTTCGTCACCACAGCCAATGAAGGAATCAGCGATGATCTGTACCGGACGCGCGACGCTTGCCGCGCTCGTACTGCTCTGCGGCGCGGCGGGCCAAGCCCCGCCGGCCGCCGCGGCCACATCGAGCGTGCCGCCGTTCTGCGTCAAGCGCGGCGGTTCGCTCGGTCCGGACAGCCGGGCGCAGCTGTGCCAGTTCTATGACTATCAGGGCTGCCTGCAGGCCGCCGCCGAGCTGAACGGCAACTGCGTGGTCAACATCGACTACAAGGGCGTGGTGTCGCTGTCGCCGCTGCGCGAGCGGCGGCCGCGCTGACGCCGGTCAGTTCGAGCGGCCCTGCGGCTCGATCGGCGCGCCCATCAGCAGCGCCTTGTTGATGGCGTCGCGCAGCTGCGTGGCGGCCGCGGTCGAGCAGCGCAAATGCGCCACCGCCACCGGCACCACGTCGGTGGCGCTGCTGGCGGTGGGCATCACGATGCCGGCGGCCAGCATGATATTGATCAGGCCCTGGTTGTTGCCCAGCGTCGGACAGAATTCGAAAAAAATGATCGGCGCCGCCGGCAGATCGCGGACGGGCACGAAGCCTCCGGGCGGATTTTCGGGTGTATCGGTCATGGCGGATCCTTCAGGAAATTCAATCCGATGCGGTCCGCCGCGCAGGCAGGCACAGCAGGCAAGGCGAACGTAGGAATTAAACCCTTGACAGCGTCGCGCTGCCGGGGTAGCTTCACGGCATGCTCCACAATTGGGTTTCAGACAAGCGCCGCGCAAGCAGCGCGTGTCGGGCGATGCCCGATCGGTTGCGCCGACGTGAGGAACATCACCTCGGATAGCGCGTTGCTTTCGACACATCGTGCCTGCGGGCACGCCAGCGAAAGAATGTGCCATGGCAACCAAACAAAACGGCCAGACAGTGGAAACACCGACCGAAGCGCGGCAGGGCGAACCCGGCCCCTCGGTGCTGGCACTTCTGACGGTCAGCCTCGGCCTTGCGATTTTAATCCTCGGCGTCGTCTGGTTCGTGTTCTTCCGCACCTGACGGGAGCGCGTTGCCCGCGTCGCCACTTGAAGCGGGATCCCATCATGGCAACGACATCCGCAGCCCGGCCGGCCAAAAAGTCGGCGCGGGCTGGCGTTGTGAGTCGCGTCCGCAAGACGCCGGCGAAGACGACGGCCGCGAAAAAGCCGGTCGCCAAGAAGGCGGTGGCGAAGAAGGCCGTCAAGAAAGCACCGGTCAGGAAGGCCGCGGCGAAAAAGCCGGTGGGGCCGCGCACCGCCAAGCGGTTGCTCAAGGAGAAGCGCGATGCCGCCGTGCTCGCGCGCAAGAAGACGCAGGACGCGACATTGCTGCGCGTCGACCAGACCGACGTGGTGATCGACGAGCATGACGACGTCGCGCAGCAGAAACTGGCGCGGCTGCGGCGCACCGCCGTCGACAAGGCCAGCGATCCGCCGCCCGCCACCGGCATTGCGCTGGTCGAGCGGGTCACCCGTGCGGTCGAACGCGAATTGATGCAGATCGAAACCATCGTCGGCGGCCATCACGTCAAACCGCAGCAGCGCAGCGAGGCCGAGCGCCGCGCCCGTACGCTGGCCTCATTGGCGCGCACGCTCACCGAGGTGCGGCGGCTGCGCGCAGCTGACGAGTTGCAGAGGCCCGCCCATGGACCAAGCGCTGCCCGAGACCTTGACGCGTTCCGCCGAATCCTTTGGCAACGACTGGAAGGAATGGTCGGAAGAGCAACGGCTGTACCTGCTGCAGACCATGAGCCAGGAGGAAATGGATGATCTCAACGCACATTGGGATCTGTTCGCCCACGCCCATCAGACGCCGCCGCTGCTGGCGCCGAACGGAAAACCCTGGCTGACCTGGCTGATGATCGGCGGCCGCGGCGCCGGCAAGACCCGCGCCGGTGCCGAATGGATCCGCGCCCAGGCGCTGGGCCTGCTGCCGTTCGCCAGCGAGGCGGCGTCGCGCATCGCGCTGGTCGGCGAGACCGAGCACGAGGTGCGCGAGGTGATGATCGAGGGCGTCTCCGGCCTGCTCGCGGTGCATCCGCCGCACGAGCGGCCGCTCTGGCTGCCCTCGCGAAAGCGGCTGGAATGGAGCAACGGCGCGGTGGCGCAGGCGTTTTCCGCGGAAGATCCGGAAAGCCTGCGCGGTCCGCAATTCTGCTGCGCCTGGTCCGACGAATTGGCCAAGTGGCGCCATGCCGAGGCCGCCTTCGACATGCTGCAATTCGGCCTGCGGCTGGGCAGCCAGCCGCGGCAGCTGATCACCACGACGCCGCGGCCGACCGCGCTGTTGAAGCGGCTGATCGACGATCCCGCCAGCGTGGTGTCGCGCGCGGCGACCGCGGCCAATGCCCACAATCTGGCGCCGACGTTCCTGGAGGGCGTGATGGCGCGCTATGCCGGCACGCGCATCGGTCGCCAGGAGCTCGACGGCGAAATCATCGAGGATCGCCCGGACGCGCTGTGGTCGCGCGCGCTGCTCGACGAGTGCCGCGTGGCCGAGGCGCCGGATCTGCAGCGCATTGTGGTGGCCGTCGATCCGCCGGTGTCGTCGGGCAAGCGCGCCGATTGCTGCGGCATCGTGGCCGCCGGCATTGCCGAGAGCGGCACGGTCTATGTGCTCGCCGACGGCACCGTGTCCGCGGTGACGCCGGCCGCGTGGGCGATGAAGGCCATCGCGCTGTGGCGGCGAGTGCAGGCCGACGCGCTGGTGGTGGAAGTCAACCAGGGCGGCGAGATGGTGCGCGCCGTCATCAACGAGGTCGATGCCGCGGTGCCGGTGACGCCGGTGCGGGCGTTGCGCGGAAAATGGCTGCGCGCCGAGCCGGTGGCGACGCTGTACGAGCAGGGCCGGGTGAAACATGCCGGCGTGTTCGCCGCACTGGAAGACGAGATGTGCGACTTCGCCGCCACCGGATTGTCGTCGGGACGCTCGCCGGACCGCGTCGACGCGCTGGTCTGGGCGGTGGCGTCGCTGGCGCTTGTCCCCCGGCACAGCGGACCACGGATACGGGTGTTGTAGCAACGCATGGTCTGTTTCCCGGGCGCGATGCAGCGCGCAGCGATGCTTCGCAGACCCGGGATCGTCGCGAATAGCGAACTTGGTACGCCCCGGCTCTGCGGAGCGGCGTGAAGAGCGCCGCACCGCGTCCGGGGCAGGTCAAAGCATCAAGTCGTCAGCGATATCACGCCAGTCGGGATTCAGGCTTTCAATCAATTCGAATTTCCAGGCACGACGCCAGCGCTTCAATGAATGCTCGCGCGCACGGGCTTCGAGGATGGATGCGTGTTCTTCCAGATAGACGAGATGGATAGTGCCGTAACGGGCCGTAAATCCTGGCACGAGCTTCAAGCGATGCTCGGATAGCCGGCGGGCGATGTCGCCGGTCACGCCGATGTAAAGGACACCGCGTGGCCGGTTCGCAAGAATATACACGAAGAAGCGTGAGGGCATCTCTTTGCACTCCGACTTGTCCCGGGCGCGATGCAGCGCGAAGCGGTGCTTCGCAGACCCGGGACCGTACCGAGCACTGGCGCTTGGTACGGCCCCGGCTCTGCGGCGCGGCGTGAAGGAGGCCGCACCGCGTCCGGGGCAAGTATCATTGAGGTCATTGCCATGTTCAACCAACTCAAAGCCTTTCTCGCCGCGCCCGAAGCCAAGGCCAGCCGCACCGCGCGGCTGCTGGCCTATGAGAGCGGCGGGCGGGCGCGGTGGACGCCGCGCGACTATTCGGCGCTGGCGCGCGAGGGGTTCGTCGGCAACGCCATCGTGCATCGCGCGGTCAGGCTGATCGCAGAGAATGCGGCGGCGTGCACGTTCCTCGTGTTCGAGGGTGCGCAGGAACGCGACGCGCATCCGCTGTCGCAACTGCTGACGCGACCCAATCCGCGGCAGGATGGTGGCGTGTTCTTCGAGATGCTCTATGCGCATCTGCTGCTCGCCGGCAACGCCTATATCGAAGCCGTTGCGCTGAACGAGCACTCGCGACAGCATGACGTGCGCGAACTCTATGCGCTGCGGCCGGACCGCATGAAGCTGGTGCCCGGCGCCGACGGCTGGGCCGAGGCCTATGAGTACAGCGTCAGTGGCCGCAGCGTGCGCTTCGACCAGCTCGCCTCAAGCGTGCCGCCGATCCTGCATCTGACCTTCTTCCATCCGCTCGACGATCACTACGGGCTCGCGCCCATCGAGGCGGCTGCGGTGGCACTCGACACTCACAATGCCGCGGCGAAATGGAACAAGGCGCTGCTCGACAACGCCGCGCGGCCGTCGGGCGCGCTGGTCTATGCCGGGCCGGACGGCGCGGTGCTCAACGACAGTCAGTTCGAGCGGCTGAAGCGCGAACTGGAAGGCAACTATCAGGGCGCGGTCAATGCCGGCCGGCCGCTGCTGCTGGAAGGCGGGCTCGACTGGAAGGCGATGTCGTTGACGCCGAAGGACATGGACTTCCTCGAAGCCAAGCACGCCGCGGCGCGCGAGATCGCACTGGCCTTCGGCGTGCCACCGATGCTGCTCGGAATTCCCGGCGACAACACCTATGCGAATTTCCAGGAGGCCAACCGGGTGTTCTTCCGCCAGACCGTGCTGCCGCTGGCATCAAGGGTCGGCCACGCCATCGCACAATGGCTGGCGCCGCAGTTCGGCGACGGCATCCGCGTGGTCATCGACACCGACCGCATCGACGCATTGGCCGCGGACCGCGCGGCGCTGTGGGAGCGCGTCTCGGGCGCCGCGTTCCTGACGCTGAACGAAAAACGCGAGGCAGTGGGCTACGCGCCGATCGAAGGCGGCGACCGGCTGTAGACCAGCCAATTCAGGCGCGCCGGCGCAGCGGTTGCCGTTCCGTCCGCGGCGCAGACGTCGTGTGGCGCGGCGCGGGCGCCGCTGCCATCACGGCATGCAGCGGCTGCGGCAGCGGCCGCACGGAATCGACCATCGACAGGCGGCGCGGCTGCACCGGAGTCAAGGTAGCAACGGGCATGCCGAAGAACTGGACGATCTGCCGGCACGGCGCACAGACGAACAGATTGTGCAGATCCGCGGACGTCATGGGCTGTCGGCAGTTCGGGCAGGGCGGATGCATGATGGGATTCTCTGATGACAGGACGGTGGACCGTCGGGCGCTGCATTGGTCGCAGGCTTATGGCGTGCTTTTACCGGTTGCGGAAAGACCGGAGCACTACGGGGAAGTGCACGAATTGTAGTCACGACGCGATGCAGTCCGCGGGTGACGGATTCGGGTAAGGGGGCGCTGACTGCGCTGCATCCAGAACAGCTGCGCTCAAATACGTCGCGGCTTTCGGCACATGTCGATCCATCGGACATCATCGCATGATCAATCACGCAGCGCTCTTCCTTGGCCATCAACGCGCGCGGTGGATGCGGTCGGATGCCGCCCACGCCCTGCGGCCCGACGCCGTGCACTTTCTCAAGCCCGGCAGCGATCCGCCATCAGTGTGTAGTCCTGACGGAATCAGGTGTGAGAAATTAGGAATAGTATCCTTGTTTCGGGCCGTTCGTTTTAGTGATCAGAGTCCCATCTGTTGCGCGTAATTCCTATTTACTCGCGCTGGGATTGTGTCCTAATAATGGAGAATGGGGGAGGCAAATGCCGGAGACAGCGCAGGAAGAGTTAACTAGGCGGCTAGCGGCCTATCCAAAGGAGGCGCTGCCCTATCTAAAACACGGCTTCGTAGAAGCCTCTAATCTGTCGGAGGAAGTGCGTCGCTTAGTATTGGCGGAGATGATCGAGAATTTTAAACGGGGCACGCGTCGTCTTGATAGCTCAGCCTTAGGTGAGGTCACTAAACTTCCTGAAAGAGAATCCGAGCAAATCGCTTCCGTGTATTCGCTTGTAATCGGATTGCTATCTGAATCCGCTGCGAACCCGTCAGAATTCGTCGAAGCTGCCAAAGGCGTACTTTTCTTCCCGGAGCAGGCAGCGGTCGCCAAGTCAATAGCAGCAGCGGTCTGCGCATCTCGAGATGAAATCAAAAAAACAGTCGCCCGGACTCAGTTGGCAGGTGAGGTGCTGCCCTCACTTTACACTTTCGATTTAGCAGTCGACCTCCGAATTCGGGTGGTGGATGGAAAGGTGGTTACTTCGGCACCGGTCGCCGTCGTCCACATCGATACCGATGCGGAGGATCATGAAATTTGGGTGCAGTTGGGCCGAGGAGACATTGAATCCATGATCCGCACCCTGTCGAAAGCTTTGGAAGATATGAAAATCGCCGAAACTTTGACCGGCCGAAAGACTTAGCAATGGCGTCACTAAGCGCCGAAATGCTTGGATTCGCGGCTTTAGGGGCGTTCGCTCTGTGGTTAAGGCTCAAGTTTGGCACCAATTTTGAACAAGGCACAGAGGGATTCGTTAACGCATTTTCGCAAGACTTTAAGGGGCGGATGATCTGGCAACTGCTCCTTTTTGTCACGTTAGGGTCGCTTTTGGCTGTAATTTTGGTCGAGCCTGGAACCATTAAGCAGGCGTTAGCTGCTGGGATGGCTTGGACATCCCTCCTAGGCGACGCGGCAATGGTAGGCGTAAAAAAGGTGAGATCCAATGTCTAGGTTCTTATCCGTCGCAGGCAATCGAGTGCTCGTGTTGAACTCGACGCTTTTTCTGCTGTTCGGAGCCGCTACCATCGCAGATCGTTGGCCTGGCTTCGCAATGCATGTGGGCGTGCTGGCTTTTGCGGTTGTGGCGATTGAAGCGGCAGTCTTTTGGCGCTTCGTCAAGCAGCGAAATGAGCGCGACGACATTAGCCGTTCCGAAGTTAATAACATCGCACTTGATCATTCGAATTCGTATCTCGACACTAAAGTTCAGGCGGATATGTTCTTGATGGCTCCGAATCTGTTGATGTCATCGTTCGATATCCATGAGCGTCGGTTACTTGCTCATCTCCGTCATCGCCACCAGCAGGAGGCCCGGCATGTGTTGGCGGCGTGGGCTCTTGCTCACGTTCGCGAAGAACGTTTTCAGTACCTAAATATCGTGAAGGAGATGGAGAGACGACGTCCCATCACAGAATTGGAAAAGTTGAAGGTCGTAGCTCACAGCAATGACGCGTTCAATATCGTCGCCGGCGCTTTTGAGATAGAATTTTTTCACGGTCGCACTAATATTCGCGTGTTGGACTCTTCCAAAGTGACCGTGGAAGGCGCGACTAGAGGTGAAAAAGTGGCGGGTCTTTTGCCTGGAATTCCAACGCCCACCTATCAATAAAATTGTCGGTTATCTGCGGTCAGTAGAACAAATGAATTCGCGGATCGGCAAATGAGGTCCGCGCGGGTGATGGTCGTGGGCCCGCGGCGATCTGCGCCCGGCCGACGCTGGAACACGGCTATTTTGCCTCGAATGCCCTGCAAATCCGCAGAGTTCCACTAACCGCGCGGGCAAGATGCGGGTCGGTGCCCCTGCCGTTCGGCCGGGTATTAAACTACGGTAAATGGTACTGCTGTAAGTTAGCCGCATGCAGTTCACCGCGAGGAATGTGCCGTGTCTGTTCGCCAGTTTCTCAAGCAGCGCGCTGTCAACATCGTCGTCGGTGGCAGCTACACGCTGTCCAACTGGCTGGATGCCAAGGGGAAGCCGCGCAGTTTTGCGTGCCGCACCAGCCGGGTGTCGCCTTTCCGCATGATCGTCGACGTGCCCGTGGTCGGCCGGATCGGCGATTCCATCACCTCCTATTTCGGCGATTTCGGCACCCTGCAGGGCCGCATCAGCGACACCGTGGCCGGCGGCTTCCTGCTCGAACTGGCGATGGACCAGGCGATGCGCGCCCGCATGTCCAACCAGCTCACCTGGCTGGAGAAGCGGCAGAAGGACGTCACCATCCAGGACGCCCGCAAGCAGGCGCGGATCGTGCCGTCGAGCCCGCATTCGGTGCTGACCTTCGGCGACGGCAGCATGCACAACTGCTTCGTCATCGACATGTCGGTGTCGGGCGCGGCGGTGTCCGCCGACGTGCAGCCGGCGATCGGCACGCCGCTGGCGGTGGGCG
>DATCUS010000091.1:0-11993 GCA_036561845.1 Tardiphaga sp.
GTCCGGCACCGCCCGGCCACCGCACTCACTGACACCCTTGCCTCGAAGGACCCCGTGGCGCTGGCGCTGTGGCAGGCGCAGCGCGAACGCACGCTGGCCTCGGTCAGGCGGATTCGCGCCGGGCTGCCGTCGCCGCGCCTCGCCATCCATGACCCATGGGCGCTGCGCGGGCTGGTGATGGTGGCCATGGTCGCCACCTTCATCGCCGCCGGCGGCGAGCGCGTTGCGCGAATCGCCGCGGCATTCGACTGGAACGGCGTGCTGGCCCCGGCCAATGTCCGGGTCGATGCCTGGGTCACGCCGCCGCTTTATACCGGCAAGCCGCCGATCATCCTGTCCGCCGCCAACAAGGACGCGGCCACCGCCGATGCTGCCGCGCTGCCGGTGCCGGCCGGCAGCACGCTGATCGTGCGCTCCAGCGGCGGCGCGCTGGACGTGGTGCTGTCGGGGGCCGTCACCGAAGCGGCGCCGGCCGCCGAAGCGCCGCAGGGCACCAATGAGCGGCATTTCACCATTGCCGGCAACGGCACCGCCCATGTCCGCGCGCCCACAGGCCAGCCGGTCTGGAGCTTTACGGCGACCTCCGACCGGCCGCCGACCATTGCGCTGGCCAAGGATCCGGAGCGTCAGGCGCGCGGCTCGCTGCAGATGTCCTACAAGCTTGAGGACGATTACGGCGTCACCGAAGCCCATGCGCAATTTGCCGCGCGCGCCTCGGAGGCCAAGGGCGACAAGGGCGACAAGGCGCGGCCGCTGTTCGATCCGCCGGGCTTTGCGCTGGTGCTGCCTAATGCACGGACCCGCAACGGCGTCGGCCAGACCGTCAAGGACCTCAGCGAGGATCCCTATGCTGGTGCCGACGTGACGCTGACGCTGACCGCCAGGGACGAGGCCGGCAACGAAGGCAGGAGCGAGCCGTTCAATACCAGACTGCCGGAGCGGCTGTTCACCAAGCCGCTGCCGCGCGCGCTGATCGAGCAGCGCCGCAACCTGGCGCTCGACGCCAACCAGAGCTCGCAGGTGGCGGTGGCGCTCGATGCGCTGCTGATCGCGCCGGAAGCCTTCACGCCGGAGGCCGGCCAGTATCTCGGCCTGCGCAGTGTCGCCAGCCAGCTCGACCGCGCCCGCACCGATGCGGCGCTGCGCGACGTGGTGGCCAGTCTGTGGGCGCTCGCCGTCACCATCGAGGATGGCGACATCACCGATGTCGACAAGGCCCTCAAGGCGGCACAGGACGCGCTGAAGCAGGCGCTGGAGCGCGGCGCCAGCGATGAGGAGATCAAGAAGCTCACCGAGAACCTGCGCGCCGCCCTCGACAAGTTCCTGAAGCAGCTGGCCGAGAAGATGCGCGACAACCCGCAGCAGCTGGCGCGCCCGCTCGATCCCAACACCAAGATGATGCGGCAGCAGGACCTCAACAACATGATCGAGCGCATGGAGCGGCTGTCGCGCTCCGGCGACAAGGACGCCGCCAAGCAGCTGCTCGAGCAGATGCAGCAGATGCTCGAGAACCTGCAGATGGCGCAGCCTCAGCAGGGCGACGGCGAGATGGAGCAGGCGCTCAACGAACTCGGCGACATGATCCGCAAGCAGCAGCAGCTCCGCGACAAGACCTTCAAGCAGGGTCAGGATTCGCGGCGCGACCGGATGCGTGGCAAGCCCGGCGAGCAGAGCATGGGCGACCTGCAGCAGGACCAGCAGAGCCTGCGTGACCGCCTGAAGAAGCTGCAGGACCAGCTCGCCAAGCAGGGCATGGGCAAGGGTCAGAAGGGCCAGAAGGGCGAAAAAGGTCAGGGCGGCGAACAGGGCCAGGGCGAGCAGGGCGATGCCGACGGGGACGGCGATGGCCTCGGCGATGCCGACAACGCCATGGGCGACGCCAGCGGTCGGCTCGGCGAAGGCAATGCCGATGGCGCGGTGGATTCCCAGGGCCGTGCCCTCGATGCGCTGCGCAAGGGCGCGCAGGCGCTCGCCCAGGCGATGCAGCCGGGCGACGGCGACGGTCAGGGCGATGGTCCCGGCAATGCGCCCGGCCGCCAGCAGAGCGGCGGCAGGAACAGCGATCCGCTCGGCCGGCCGCTGCATGGCCGCGAGCTTGGCGACGATCTGACGGTGAAGATCCCCGGCGAGATCGACGTGCAACGGGTCCGCCGTATCCTCGAGGAACTGCGCCGCCGCCTCGGCGATACCAGCCGCCCGCAGCTCGAACTCGACTACATCGAACGGCTGCTGAAGGATTATTGAGGGCCGGCGACGCGCTCAACGCGTCGATTGCTGCTCGAAGGCGCGCAGGCTTTCGACCCGGATAAGGTCCAGGCATTGCTTCTTGAGCGCCACGTAAGCGGGTTCGAGCATCACATTGCTCAAACGCGGCCGCGGCAGATCGACCCGCAGGTCGCTCAGGATGCGGCCGGGTCCGGCGCTCATGACCAACACCCTGTCGGCGAGGAAGACGGCTTCGTCGATGTCGTGGGTGACGAAGACGATGGTCGTCCCGACCTTCCCCCACAGCGCCAGCAGACTTTCCTGCATCACCGAGCGGGTCTGCGCGTCCAGCGCGCCGAACGGCTCGTCCATCAGCAGCACGTTGGGCTGGTTCGCAAGTGCGCGGGCGATGGCAACGCGCTGCTGCATGCCGCCGGACAGCGTGTGCGGATAGGAATCGGCAAAGCGGACAAGACCGACCATTTCGATCAGGCGGTCGGCAATGGCGCGCGCCTCCGCGGCCGAATGACCGAGCATACGCGGGCCATGCGAGATGTTGCTGCGCACCGATTTCCACGGAAACAGATGCGGCTGCTGGAACACCATGCCACGGTCGTGACCGGGGCCGGTGACCGGCCGTCCCGCCACGCTGACCGATCCGGCATAGGGGGTCTCAAAGCCGGCGATTGTATTCAGGACGGTTGATTTGCCGCAGCCGGACGGCCCGAGCAGACAGACGAATTCGCCGCGCCTGATCTGAAAGGAAACGCGGTCTGCCGCAACGACCTGACCTTTCGGGGTGTCGAACACGATGGTGACGTCGGCGACATCGATCTCGACAGGAGCTATCGATTGCGGATTGATTTCGGTATCGGCGTTCTGGACGACCAGTTGAATGCTCATCGCCACCACACCAAACGCTGGGTTACTACCGCGAAGCCACGATCGGCCATGAACGAAACTGCACCGAGCGCAACCAGCCCGCCCATCACCTGGCCAGTCTGGAGATTTTGCTGCGCGATCTCGATGCGGTACACGATGCCGGCAAAGCTGCCGGCAAGTTCGGCTGCGACCAGCGTATAGAACGATATGCTCACGGCGCTGCGCAGGCCGACGGCGATGTAGGGCAGCGCGCCGAGCAGCACGACCTCGCTCAGCATCCGCCGCTTCGGCGTGCCGAGCATCAAGGCCGCACGGATGAGGCCGCGATCGATCTTCTGCACGCCGATATGCGTGGTCAGCCAGACCGTGAAGAACACGCCCCAGAAAACCAGAAAGATCTTCCCGGCCTCGGACAGGCCGAACCACAGGATCACGATGGGGACGAAGGCGATGGGCGGGATGGGACGCAGGATGTGAAAGATCGGCGAGAACAGGCTGGAGAACAGCTGGAACTGGCCGGTCAGGATCCCGAAAATGACGCCGACCGACGCGCCCAGGACGAAGCCGACGACGACGCGGTAGACGCTGACGGCGAGGTCGATGGCGAACTGGCCGCTCTTGATCCACTCGAACATCGCTACCGCCACCACCGTCGGCGGTGGAAACAGCACGATGTTCACGATCTGCGATCGGGAAACCAGCTCCCAAATCAGGAAGAACAGCGGAATGGACAGGATCGAGATCGTTGCATTTAGCCGCCGCGCATATCCGCTTGCCATCCTGGTGCTCTCTCAACCGGCGGGTTGTTTGGCGTAGGTGACCCGCGTGGCATCGAGTTTCCTGAGCGGCCCCGGCGCGAGGATCTTGAGGAAGTCCGGCATCGTCGCACCGGGCGGATGGTTGCCGGTTTCGAGGCGCCAGGTGGCATGGGTTTTCAGCGTGTCGATCTGCCGGTCATCGAGCGTCACCCGATAGATGTAGTCTCCCCAAATCGGCGCCAGGTCCTCCCGCTTGATGCCGACGGTCTTGGCGACCACCGATATCGCGTCCTCGGGGTTGGCCTTCATCCAGGTCTCCGCATCGATCATCGCCGCCAGAAAGTTCTCGAGCAGTGGGCCGTTCTTTTCCAGATAGTCCTTCATCACGACGATATTGAAGGTCTCCGAGTAGATGCCCTTGGTATCGATCTCGGCGACATCGGCGCCCATCGCCTTCTTGGCGTTGGCGATGTGCGGCTCCCAGGTATCGAAGGCATCGATGCTCCCGGCGAGCAGCGCGGGCAGCATTTCCTGCGGTCGCAGGTTGACCAGTGTGACATCTTCCTTCTTGAGGCCGGCCTTGCCGAGCAGCGCGCTGGTGTAAACCTCACTGCCGGTGCCGGCCGTGAAGGCGATCTTCTTGCCCCTGAGATCGGCCTTGCTCCTGATGCCGGCCTTGCTGGCGACCACGGTCTTGAGGTCGGAATATTCCATGCGGGCGAGGAAGGCGATCGGCTGCCCTGCCATCGCCGCGGCGGTCACCGGCGCCTCGGCTGTCGTGGCGATGTCCGCGCCGCCGCCGACCACCGTGTCGAGGCACTGCTTGCCTGAGGTGAAATTGCTGGTCGCGATGTCGAGGCCGCGCTTTTCGAAGAAGCCCCGCTCCTTGGCGACGATCACGATGCCGGATATCGGTCCGAGATTCTGCGCCAGCCTGGCCTTCATCAGTTCAGCATGCGCCTGGTCAATATGAATGGCGGACGTCAGGAGCATAGCGGCAGCGATTGCCGCCGATCTCGCGTTCAACATGGCCAGCCTCCGAAAGCGTTTGATTTCGATGCCGAATGATTTATTTCCACAGAGGAAATCAAAAGCAATTAATCCACATGGCTGCGTGAAGATGTTCCGGCGCACAATGCATTTGCCCGGGTGCCCGTTTCTGCGGCATGACAACATCCCGACGGGGCAAGGCGGTGAGTGATCAGACGGGCGGCGAGTGAGTGGCCTGTTCAAACGACCGTCCCAGCGTTCGCATCAGGCCGTCCTCGCCCGCGCGTCCGACGAAACACAGCGACGAGGGCAAGCCGTCCGAACGTTGTTGTCCGGGCACCGCGACGGCGCACATGTCGAGCGGATTGACGAAATAGGTGTAGGTCCCCATCGCGGTGTTGAGCGTCATCGGATCGGCGAGCATCTGGTCGATCGTGAAAATGGTCGGCACAGTCGGCACCACCATGGCGTCGCAATCCTTGAGCAGGATGCTGGCCTGTCGTTGAAGCGACTTCATCGCATACATGGCGATGATGGCGTCCCGCGCGGTGTATTTGAAGCCCGGCTCGATCGATGCCCACACCGCCGGATGGATGGTGTCCCGGCGATTGTCGATGACGTCGGCATAGTCGATCAGCCGCTCGGCCACCATGGCGCTCTGGAAAACCAGCCGTCCGGCTTCCTCGAAGATCGTGAAATCCACCGGCTGCAGGCGATGTCCCAGGCGTTGCAGCGTGGCCAGATTGGCCTCGTAGGTCCGCATTGCCTCGTCGTCACCGAAGAACTTCAATTGATCCGGACGCGGAATGGCGATGGTCAGCGGCACTGAACTGCGCAATGCGAGATCGATGTCGCCGGCATCGGGGCGGCTCAGCGGGTCGTCGATGTCGAATCCCGCGATATGCTCGAGGATTTCATAGGCCTCGTCGCATCGCCCGGCAAACACCGGGATGCAGTCGAACGCCCTGTTATTGTAGAGCAGCCCGCGCGAGCTCACGAGCCCGATGGAGGGCTTCAACCCGACAACGCCGTTGCAGGCGGCGGGCACGCGTCCGGAGCCGCCGGTGTCCGTTCCCAATGCGAACGCCACGATCCCGCGCGCGACGGCGACGGCCGACCCCGAACTGGAGCCGCCCGGGATATAGGCCGGGTTGACGGCATTGCGGCAAAGCGGTTCGGGACTGCGCGTGCCGTTCAGCCCGGTGGCGAACTGATCGAGCGTGTTCTTGCCGATCACCACGGCTCCTGCCGCCTCCAGCATGGTGACCGCCCTGGCGGATTCAGTGGGCTCGATGCGCAGGCCCGGACAGTTGCTGGTGGTCAGCAGGCCGGCGACATGGACGCTGTCCTTGACGGAGAACGGAATTCCGAGCAGCGGCAGTGACGCCCCTGCATCCGCACGCTCCTGCAGCGCCCGGGCCCGCGCGATGGCCAGCGCGGGCGCAACCAGCTCGGTGAAGATGCCCTGGTCGGAGCAGGCCTGTGCACGGCGACAGGCCTCGCCGACGATCAGATCTGCGGTAACACCGCCGGCCATGGCTTTCCGAATTGCGGCAAAGCTTAATTCCATTGAGTTTAGCGACATTCAGGATTGCCCTCGGCGACGGCTACGGGTGAACCGGACGGCCAGCATCGGTTGGAGGTTCCGAGAGCGGTAGCAATTAATTGTCGGCAGAATCTTATTTCCGGATCAGGCCGGCTTCAGCCGGCCTTCTTCGACGCCAGCGCGTCGGCCACTGCGGTGCGGATGTCCGCCACCGAGAACGGCTTGGTCACCACGTCATGGACGATGGCATTGAGGCCCGAGGCGCGTTCGCGCTGGTCGGCGAAACCGGTCATCAGCAGGATGATCACGTCGGGAAAGTCGCGCGCCGCGGCCAGCGCCAGCGCGATGCCGTCCATCACCGGCATCTTGATGTCGGTCAGCAGCAGGTCGAACGCGCCGTCCTGGTCGGTCAGGATCTCCAGCGCCTCGGCGCCGTCCTGCGCGGTGACGATGTCATGGCCGTCCAGCGCGATGGCCCGCGCCACCAGCAGGCGCATCGATTCCTCATCATCGGCGATCAGCACGCGGGGCATTATCTCTCCGTCAAACCATGGGCCTCAGGCGCCGATATCGCTCTTGTTGAAGAAGCGCACGTCGATCGTGCGGCCCTCCGCCGGCGGCGACGCCAGTCGCGACTTGAACCACGCCTTGTCGCCGGGATTGAGGCCTTGCCGGTCCAGAACGGCGGTCCAGGCGTAGATCTCGGTGCCATGGGCGTCGCGAACGATAAAGCGCAGCCGCGGCAGCGCCACCGGCTTGGTGTGGCTCTCGCCGACGATATTGCCCTCGATCACCAGCACCTGCTTGCCATCGACATCCTCGGTGGCCACCTTGACGTCCTTGAAGGCGAGTCCCCGCAAATTGACGCCGAGGCCGACGGCCTTATAGAAAGCCGCGGTTTGCGGCATCAGCTTGACCACATCGACCCGCCAGATCATCAGCGCCAGCACCAGAGCCGCCATGCCGGCGCAGGCGATCGACAGGTTGATGCGCGGCAGGAACGGGATCCGGGCCGGCATCGACGGCGCCAGGCGGCGCAGCCGTGACAGGGCGGCCGACATGCGCGAGGTTTTGGCGGCGGCGGGGGCGGGGGCCAGTTCGTCCTGGACCTGCTCGGCCCAGGCGGGATTTTCGCGGGCCTGCTCGGCCGGCAAGGTGCTGGCAATCGACGGGCTCTCGACCAGCGGCGTATCCTGGTCCGCACCGTCGTCGTCGGTGAGGCCCCAGGCGCTCATGTCCTCCTCCGGCGCGGGCGGCGGAGCCGCGGCCATCGCGGGAACCAGCGCCTCGCTGCGGGCGAGATCCTCGGGCTGCGCCAGCCAGACTTCCTTGCAGCGCGCGCAACGCACGGTGCGCCCGGCCTCACCGAAGGTGGCCGGGTTGACGGCGTAGGCTGTCGTACAGTTGGGACAAACGATATGCATGGAACCATTCGCCAATGACATTGCCGGCAGGCTACAAGACGAGCGTTAACGAATCGGAAACCATAAGGGCGGCACAACCGATTTACGATATTGTCATCAGCGGTCGCGGGACCGCAGCGCGTCACATCGAACGGAGCTGAATGTGGTCCGGTTCGAAAACGTCGGTCTGCGCTACGGGCTTGGCCCGGAAATTCTGCGCGACCTGAGTTTCCAGATTCCTGCGCACTCGTTCCAGTTCCTCACCGGCCCCTCGGGCGCCGGCAAGACCTCGCTGCTGCGCCTGTTGTTCCTGTCGCTGCGGCCGACCCGCGGCCTGGTCACCCTGTTCGGTCACGACATCTCGCTGCTCGGCAAGGACGAGATCGCCGACCTGCGCAAGCGCATCGGCATCGTGCTGCAGGATTTCCGCCTGCTCGACCACATGACAACCTACGAGAATGTCGCACTGCCGTTCCGGGTCATGGGCCGCGACGAATCCAGCTACCGCCGCGAGGTCATCGACCTCCTGAAATGGGTGGGGCTCGGCGAGCGGATGGACGCGCTTCCCCCGATCCTGTCAGGCGGCGAGAAGCAGCGTGCGGCGATCGCGCGCGCGGTGATTTCGCGGCCGCATCTGCTGCTGGCCGACGAGCCCACCGGCAACGTCGATCCGACTCTGGGCCGGCGCCTGCTGCGGCTGTTCATCGAGCTCAACAAGTCCGGCACCGCCGTTATCATTGCGACCCACGATATCACGCTGATGGACCAGTACGACGCGCGGCGCATGGTGCTGCATCAGGGACGGCTGCATATCTATGAATAGATCGGGAGACGAGCACGGCGCGCTGATGGACCTCGGGCATGACACCCCGCAGGTGCCGGCGCGGGCGCGCAATTCCTCGCCGATCGTGCCGCGCGGCTCGATCGCCGGCCGGGCATTGGTCGCGGTGGTGGCGATCATGACGTTCCTGGCCTCGATCACCACCGGTGCCGTGCTGCTGATATCTGCCTCGGCGTCGGAATGGCAGTCCGAGGTGGCCAGCGAAATCACCATCCAGGTGCGGCCGGTGCCCGGCCGCGACCTGGAACGCGATACGCTGGCGGTCGCCGAGACGGTGCGGGCGCAGCCGGGCATCGTCGAGGTGCGTCCCTATACCAAGGCCGAATCCGCCGCCCTGCTGGAGCCGTGGCTTGGCAGCGGACTGTCGCTCGACGACCTCCCGGTACCGCGGGTGATCATTGCCCATGTGGTGCCGGGGACGACGCTCGATGTCGCCGCGCTGCGCGTCCGGGTGACCCAGGCGGTGCCGTCGGCGACCGTCGACGACCACCGCGCCTGGATCGAGCGGATGCGCTCGATGACGTCGGCCACGGTGCTCGCCGGCCTCGGCATTCTCGCGCTGGTCATCGTCGCCACCATCATTTCGGTATCGTTCGCCACCCGCGGCGCCATGGCCGCGAACCGGCCGATCGTCGAGGTGCTGCACTTCGTCGGCGCCGGCGACCGCTACATCGCCAACCGCTTCTTCCGGCATTTCCTGCGGCTCGGCCTGCAGGGTGGCGTAATCGGCGGCGGCGCCGCGATGCTGGGTTTCGGGTTTTCCGAATCCGTCGCCAACTGGTTTTCCGGCACCCCGGTGGGCGACCAGTTCGCCGCCCTGCTGGGGACGTTTTCGCTGCGTCCGTCGGGCTATCTCGTGCTGGCGGCGCAGGCGGTGCTGATCGCGGCGATCACCGCATGGGCCTCGCGCCGCACCCTGTTTTCGACGCTGAACGATATCGAATGAGGCCGCCGGCCGGTCCGTGGTGCTCACCTTTTTGCATCAGGGCCGCGCTGGCATCGCCAACAGAACCGAAAAAAACTAGACTTGGACCGAGAGGATCACGCAACGCCAGATGACCGCGCCGTTGGACCAGGACACGATTGACAGGCCGGTGGCAGCGCGAACGCGCCGCCGCAGCGTGCTGCGCGCGGCCTTCGCCGCGGCTTTTGCGCTGGCCTTCATGGTCGGCGCGATCGGCTTCGTCGGCTTCCTGTCGCAGTTGCGCAGCGCCGAGCTGAAGCCCGGCAAAAAGGCCGATGGCATCGTCGTGCTGACCGGCGGATCGTCGCGGGTATCGGACGCGATGGAATTGCTCGCCGGCGGCTACGGTACGCGACTGCTGATCTCCGGCGTGCATCCGACCAATGGCGCCAGCAATATTTCTCGCACCCTGCCTGACAGCCAGTTGCTGATCGCCTGCTGCGTCGATCTGGATTATTCGGCGGTCAACACCCGCAGCAACGCGGTGGAGACCCGGCGCTGGGCGCACGAGCGCAATTTCCGTTCGCTGATCGTGGTGACGTCGAACTATCACATGCCGCGGGCCATCGTTGAGCTGTCGCACGAGATGCCGGATATCGAACTGATCCCGTTCGTGGTGATCGGCGAGAAATGGCGCGACGAGCCGTGGTGGACAAGCGGTCCCACCCTGCGGCTGCTGCTGTCCGAATATGCCAAATACCTCGCCGCCGAGGTCCGGGTGCGCCTCGCCGACATCGGCATCGACTTGACGCCGGACGGCAATGAGCCGCAAACCGATGGTGCGCCGCGCAAGCCGGCCACGGCCTCCGCCAATTGATCGGATCTTCGATGGTTTCCATTTTCGTGCGTTCGCTGATCTACAACGTGCTGTTCTACGTGCTGCTGGTGTTCTGGAACATCGTCGCGATCCCGACCTTCCTGCTGCCGCCGCGCGCCTTCATGACGGTGGCGAAAGCCTGGGCGCGCAGCAGCGTCTGGCTGATGCGGGTGGTCTGCAACACGAAGACGGAATATCGCGGGCTCGAGAAAATCCCGGCGGGCCCGCTGGTGGTCGCCGCCAAGCATCAGTCGATGTGGGAGACCTTCGCGCTGATGCCGTTCTTCGACCGGCCGCTGTTCATCTACAAGCGCGAACTCGGGCGCATTCCGTTCTTCGGCTGGTACCTGAAAAAATCGAAGATGGTCGGCGTCGACCGCGATGGCGGGGCGCGATCGCTGATCGAGATGGCCAAGCGCGCCACCGAAGAGGTGCAGCTCGGCCGGCAACTGATCATCTTTCCGGAGGGCACCCGCCGTCCGGTCGAGGCGCCGCCGGACTACAAGCCCGGCATCGCCCAGATCTATTCCAAATGCGGTGTGCCGTGCCTGCCGGTGGCGCTGAATTCCGGCCTGTTCTGGCCGCGCCGCACCTTCCTGCGCTATCCGGGCACGCTGGTGGTGGAGTTTCTCGATCCGTTGCCGCCGGGCCTGCCGCGCAAGGAATTCATCGCCGCCATCAGCGCCTCCATCGAAGCCGCCACGGCCCGCCTTGTCACGGAAGCCCGCGCGGAACAGGCCGCGCTGTTCGGCCGCGTGCCGAATGTCGCGGCGAAGGAGGGCTGAATCTTCTTCCCTCTCCCCTTGTGGGAGAGGGTGGATCGAATACGCGAAGCGTGTTCGAGACGGGTGAGGGGTTGCCGCGAACACCGAGCCCAGCAGGCCCCCTCATCCGTCGCGGGCTTCGCCCGCGCCACCTTCTCCCACAAGGGGAGAAGGAAGAAGGAGCGCCACCGTTATCAACTACCCCTGCAGCAGCGCGGCGAGCTGATGCAGTTGCGGATCGCGAAAACCTTCCGCCTCGATCGCCTTCACCGTCGACAGCACATAGTCGCGGTTGGCGCCGGAGCGGCCATGGCCCTGCTTCACGAAATGCAGCTGCTCGGTCAGGCTCAGCCGCCCGGCATATTGCACGTGGCTGCGGTCGACCACATAGGCCAGCGCGCTGACGCGGTCGCGGGCCTCGTTGCCGAGCCATACCGAGCGCATCACCTCGCGATAGACGTGGGTGGTCTGCTCGCGTTCGCGCAGATATTCGATAGTGGCGTGGCGTTTCTCGGCGGCGACCCGGAAGGCGATGCCGCGGCAGGCGCCGCCGCGATCGAGGCCGAGCACCAGGCCGGGCTTTTCCGGCGTGCCGCGATGATCGAAGGAATAGACGCATAGCGCGCGGTGCTCGCCGATCAGCCGCGCCGGCGCCTGTTCGATGAAGTCGAAGCCCGGCCGCCACATCAGCGAGCCGTAGCCGAACACCCAGAGGTCGGAGGTCGCCTCTGATTCGGGAGGGAGAAGCGCAGTCATAAAGCCCACGTAGCAGGTTCGGCTGTATTTCGCGACGGCGGTTCTGCTCCCTCCCCCCCCCCCCCCC
>DATCUS010000092.1:0-2032 GCA_036561845.1 Tardiphaga sp.
GCCGAATATGTCGATGCACCGGGCGGCGTCTATCGTGCCGCTGCCTTCGATGAGACCGGCGCACTCATCGGCGCGGTGTTCCTGTCGCCCAGTGGTGCCCCGGCTTCCTGGGACGGGCTGAAGGCCCTGCTCGCCGCGCGCACGCTGAGTTCGACCGGGCGCCGCAACCTGCTCTCCGGTCGCAGCGATGACGGTATGGCATCGCACGGCCCGCTGGTCTGCGCGTGCTTTGCGGTCTCCGCGTCACAGATAGAGGCTGCGCTTGCCGCCGAGCCGGGGGCCGATGTCCAGCGGCTCGGGCAGATGCTGCGCGCGGGAACCAATTGCGGCTCCTGCGTGCCGGAACTGAAGAAGTTGGTCCGGCAGAACGCCGCGTCCGCCATGGCCGCGGCTATGCCGCCGGCATGACCTCCCCTGCCACGTTCAGCCCGCGCGTGAGCACGGCCAGCCAATCGGCCTCGGTGACCACCCCGATGGCCTTGCCCGCCTCATCGAGCACGTACACGGCATGGACACGATCGCGCGCGAACTTGTCGATCAGCGCCAGTGCCGATGTCGCGGCAATTGCCGTCGCCGGCGGGGACATCAGGTCGCGGGCCGTGTTGCCGGGCCGTTCCAGTTCGCGCTGGCCGATCACGCCGACGACACGGCCCTCAGTATCGACCACCGGCAAGGTGCGAAAATCATACTCCGCCAGCATGGACCGCGCCTGATGCAACGAAGCGTCGTCGCCGATGGCAATGACGTTCGACGTCATGATGTCGGCGCAGGAGAGATCGCGATAGGACCGGGCCAGCGCCCGCTTCTCGATCTCGCGCAACAGGCGCTCAAGATCACTCGTGCTGATGTCGAAGGCCTCGCCGAGGTCCAGCAGCGCGCCCTCAATGTCTTTCTCGTCGAAGGTCGGCGGCGCGCCCGGCGCGACGGCCGGCTTGGCCGGAACATGCGGATAACTCCGCCCGAGCGCCCGGTGATAGGCCAGGGCGCAGGCAACCAGCAGCACGGCGTTGAGGCCGATCGGCACCAGCGGAAAGAGATAGCTGGCGGACGGGCTGGCGAACACCGCAACGAGCGCGGCCGCGCCGCCGGGCGGGTGCAGGCAGCGCAGCAGCGACATCAGCGCGATGGCGACGCCGACCGCGACGCCGGCCGCAAGCGCCGGCTCGCCGATGGTGTGGCCGATGAAAATGCCGACAAGGGCCGAAATCACATTGCCGCCGATGGTCGGCCAGGGCTGGGCCATCGGGCTCGACGGCACAGCGAACAGCAGGACGGCAGACGCCCCCATCGGCGGGACGAGCAGCAGAAGGTGCGGCGCCTTGCCGGCAATAAGCCCGGAGAGAAATCCGGTGATCGCAATGCCGAGCAGCGCGGCCGTACTGGCGAGCACCCGATCATAGAGCGTCGCACCTGCGAGGATGGGCGAGAACAGCTTGAAATGGGGAATGGTAGGCAAGGCGATACTCCGCGAACTTTCTTCTTGTTGTGCGGTACGTCCAGCGCGGGTGAACGCCTGGTAACGCGCTGTTATGGCTCGAACCGCGCACTAGCCCCCGCATCCGAAGGAGGCGAAAGCAACAGGCGCAGAACGTCCCGTCGTCGCTCCATCAGGTCGGCGAGCGTGTATCTGTCGAGCACGGCCATGAACGCGTCCATCGCCTCATCGAGCACCGATGACAGCCCGCAGCCGCGCGACAGAATGCAGTTAGGGCAGTCGACCAGCTCGAAATCGTCCTCGGTATGACGGATCAGCTCTCCGACCCGGATGTCGGCAGCCGGCCTTCCCAGGCGAAGCCCACCGGCACGCCCGCGTGCAGCGGCGACGTAGCCCGCCTTGCCGAGGTCATGCGCGATCTTCATCAGATGGTTCTGCGAAATGCCATAGGCGCCAGATATTTCCGAGATCGAGCACACCCGCTCCGGCCGGGCGGCCAGATAGAGCAGGATGCGCATGGCGAAATCGGAGTAGCGCGTCAGATGCATGAAGAGGCACGGCCTTGAAGGACTGGACTACCCAGCGTTTGAAATACAT
>DATCUS010000093.1:0-12574 GCA_036561845.1 Tardiphaga sp.
GCGGCACGCGCCGGCGATGCCGGTCGCGGCTTCGCGGTGGTCGCCAGCGAGGTCAAGGCACTGGCCGAGCAGACCGCCAAGGCGACCGGCGAGATCAGCGCCCAGATCAACGGCATCCAGGCGGCGACGCAGGAGTCGGTGCACGCCATCAAGGAGATCGGCGACACCATTGGCCGGATGTCCGAGATCGCCTCGACCATCGCTTCGGCCGTGGAAGAGCAGGGCGCGGCGACGCAAGAAATCTCCCGCAACGTGCAGCAGGCGGCGCAGGGCACCCAGCAGGTCTCCGCCAATATCACCGACGTGCAGCGCGGCGCCTCCGAGACCGGCTCCGCCTCCTCGCAGGTACTGTCGGCGGCGCAGTCGCTGTCCTCGGAAAGCAGCCGGCTCAAGCTCGAGGTCGGCAAGTTCCTCAGTTCGGTGCGCGCGGCGTAGCCTGCTCGCCTGCCTTCTTTGCTTCCCTCTCCTTCGCGGGAGAGGGAAGAGCAAGCCTGGAGCCGCGCCCGAGCTGGCTGTGGCGTCGTTCACAGGCTATTCGCCCAATTGCCGTGCGACCGGCTGCCCGAACAGGCAGGGCGTCGCGCAGCAAATGCGCATTTCAGAAAAATGACCTGCACAGCCCGTCGCCTCAAGCCTGAAATTTCTGCGTTGTGACGGCGGCCGGCGAATATTCACAATAGCGCTGAAGTGATAGGTGGCGCCCCGTCGCAGATTGGCAATTTGTCTCCGGTCGGGTACTTGTTGTGCCGTCAATGGACCGCGCCGGTCCGCCGCTGTCAGCCTGAAGATCGCCGTCGATGGATGAATGAAGCTAAGAGGTGCATGCGGGTCCGGTCGGCCGGTGGTCGCTGCGCCAAGGGTTCATCGGATTGCGATTGAGGGATTTCGGTTCGTTACGTCCGCTCATGCATTGAGGGCTGCCTGTTCATGATTGCTTTGGTGCGGATCGCTCTCAGCCGGCCATATACCTTCGTCGTGCTCGCTCTGCTGCTTCTGATCGTCGGGCCGCTGGCGGCGCTGCGCACGCCGACCGATATCTTTCCCGAGATCCGCATCCCCGTCATCGGCGTGATCTGGCAATATACCGGCCTGCCGCCGGATCAGATGGCCGGCCGTATCACCACGCCGTTCCAGCGTGCGCTGACCACCACGGTCAACGACATCGAACACATCTCGGCGAATTCCTATGCCGGCTTCGGCATCGTCAAGATTTTCTTCCAGCCCAATGTCGATATCCGCACCGCCAATGCGCAGGTCACCGCGATTTCGCAGACCCTGATCAAGCAGATGCCGCCCGGCGCCACGCCGCCGCTGATCCTGAATTATTCCGCGTCCACCGTGCCGATCATCAACATCGCGTTGTCCGGCGACGGTCTGACCGAACAGAACCTGGCCGACATCGGCATCAACCAGCTGCGCACGCCGCTGGTCACGGTGCCGGGCGCCGCGATTCCCTATCCGTTTGGCGGCAAGCAACGCCAGGTCACCATCGATCTCAATCCCGGCGCGCTGCAGGCCCGCGGGCTGTCCGGCCAGGATGTCGCCAACGCCCTGGCCGCGCAGAACCTGATCACGCCGGTCGGCACCCAGAAGATCGGCGGCTTCGAATACACCATCAACCTCAACAATTCGCCGCTGAAGATCGACGAACTCGGCAGCCTGCCGATCCGCAGCGTCAACGGCGCCATGGTCTATGTCCGCGATGTCGCCACCGTGCGCGACGGCAATTCGCCGCAGACCAATATCGTCCATGTCGACGGCAATCGCTCGGTGCTGATGCAGGTGCTGAAGGCGGGCTCGGTGTCGACGCTGGATATCATCGCCGGCATCAAGCAGAAGGTGATCGACTATCGCTCGGCGCTGCCCGACGCGCTGAAGATCAACTTTATCGGCGACCAGTCGGCGTTCGTGCGCGGTGCCATCGAGGGCGTGGCCGTCGAAGGCGTCATCGCGGCGCTGCTGACATCGGTCATGATCCTGCTGTTTCTCGGCAGCTGGCGCTCGACGGTAATCATCGCGGTCTCGATCCCGCTGTCGATCCTCGGGGCCATCATCATGCTGTCGATGATCGGCGAGACCCTCAACATCATGACGCTGGGCGGCCTCGCTCTGGCGGTCGGCATCCTGGTCGACGACGCCACGGTGACCATCGAGAACATCAACTACCATCTGGAGAACGGCAAGGACGTCGAACCGGCGATCATGGACGGCGCCAACCAGATCGTGGTGCCGGCCTTCGTGTCGCTGCTGTGCATCTGCATCGTGTTCGTGCCGATGTTCTTCCTCAATGGCATTGCGCGCTTCCTGTTCGTGCCGATGGCCGAAGCGGTGATGTTCGCCATGCTGTGGTCGTTCCTGCTGTCGCGCACGCTGGTGCCGACCATGGCCAAATACCTGCTGCACAAGCACGTGCACCACGCCGAAGGCGAGCGACCGCCGACGCGCAATCCGCTGCTGAAGTTCCAGCGCGGCTTTGAAGCCCGCTTCGAGCGTTTTCGCGCGGGCTATCACGGGCTGCTCGACCTGGCGCTGGCGCGCCGCCCGATGTTCGTGATCGGGTTCCTGTCCTTCGTCGCGGTATCGTTTCTGCTGGTGCCGTTCCTCGGCCGCAATTTCTTTCCGTCGGTCGACGCCGGCAGCATCCTGATGCATGTGCGGACCCAGGTCGGCACCCGCGTCGAGGAGACCGCCAACCAGTTCGCTGACATCACCAAGGCGATCCGCAAGATCATTCCGCCGGATCAGATCGAGACCATGACCGACAATATCGGCATGCCGGTCTCGGGCATCAACCTGACCTACAACAACACCGGCGTCATCGGCGCCCAGGATGGCGATTTCCAGATCAAGCTGAAGCAAGACCACAAGCCGACCGCGGGCTATGTGCAGGCTTTGCGTGAAAAGCTGCCGCGGCAGTTTCCCGGCGTCAGTTTCGCATTCCTGCCGGCCGACATCGTCAGCCAGATCCTGAACTTCGGCGCGCCGGCGCCCATCGACCTGCAGATCCGCGGCAACGATCTCGCGGGCAATTTCGCCTATGCCAGCAAGCTGCTTGGCCTGATCCGCCGGATTCCGGGCGTTGCTGATGCCCGCATCCAGCAGTCGCCGAACAATCCCGGCTTCAACATCGACGTCGACCGTACCCGCGCGCAATATGTCGGCCTCACCGAGCGCGACGTCACCAACTCGCTGGTGGTCAATCTCGCCGGCTCGTCGCAGGTCGCGCCGACCTATTATCTGAATCCCGAAAACGGCGTGTCCTATTCCATCGTGATGCAGACGCCGCAATACCGAATGGATTCGCTGGGGGCGCTGGAGACGCTGCCGATTACCGCGGTCAATGCCTCGACCTCGCCGATCCTCGGCGGCATCGCCAGCATCAGGCGCACCGCCGGCAATGCCGTGGTGTCGCAATACGATATCCAGTCGCTGGTGCAGATCTATGCGACCACCCAGGGCCGCGACCTCGGCGCGGTGGCGGCCGACATCAACAAGGCGATCGAGCAGACCCGAGCCGACGTGCCGAAGGGCAGCAATGTCGTGCTGCTCGGCCAGGTGCAGACCATGAATGCGGCATTCTCCGGCCTGCTGTTCGGCCTGCTCGGCGCCGTGGTGCTGATCTATCTGCTGATCGTGGTCAACTTCCAGTCCTGGTCGGATCCTTTCGTGATCATCACCGCGCTGCCGGCGGCGCTGGCCGGCATCGTCTGGATGCTGTTCACCACCCAGACCACATTGAGCGTGCCGGCGCTGACCGGCGCGATCATGTGCATGGGCGTCGCCACCGCGAATTCGGTGCTGGTGATCTCGTTCGCCCGCGAGCGCTATGCCATCCTCGGCGACCCCGTTGCCGCGGCGTCGGAAGCCGGGTTCGTCCGGTTCCGCCCGGTGCTGATGACGGCCTTGGCGATGATCATCGGCATGGCGCCGATGGCGCTCGGGCTGGGCGAGGGCGGCGAGCAGAACGCGCCGCTCGGCCGCGCGGTGATCGGCGGCCTGATTTTTGCTACGATTGCAACGCTGATGTTCGTGCCGGTGGTGTTCAGCATGGTCCACAAGAAGCAGGAGCCCGCGCCAGAGGCAGGCTCGCCGGAGTTGTCGCATGTCCACTGAGCAGAAACCCGTGTCCCGCCGCAGACTTGGTCTGGTCGGGGTGGTCGGCCTGTGCGTCGCCGGCGCCATCGTCGTCACCGGCATCATGGCGCGCGCCAGGACCGAAACCGACCTCAAGACCTGGACCGACGCGCAGGCGATCCCGTCGGTCGCCGTCGCGCTGCCGGACGCCCGCGTGCTCAATGCCGCGCTCGACCTGCCCGGCCGGCTCGAGGCCTATACCCGGGCGCCGATCTTCGCCCGCGTCAGCGGCTATCTGAAGAGCTGGAGTGCCGACATCGGCGCCCAGGTCAAGGCCGGCCAGGTGATCGCCGAGATCGAGGCGCCCGACCTCGACCAGCAGCTGCTGCAGGCCCGCGCCGACCTCACCAGCCAGCAGTCCAGCGCCCGGCTGTCGGAAGCGACGCTGAACCGCAGGAAGTCGCTGGTCGCCTCGAACTTCGTGTCGGCGCAGGAAATCGACGAGCGCTCGGCCGACCTCGCCAACAAGAAGGCCGCGGTCAATTCCGGCACCGCCAACGTCGAGCGGCTGGAAGCGCTGGCCGGCTACAAGAAGATCACCGTGCCGTTCGACGGCGTCGTCACCCAGCGCAACACCGACGTCGGCGCGCTGATCTCCGGCGGTACCGGCACCGGTCTGGCGATGTTCGTGATCTCCGATATCAAGAAGCTGCGCGTCTATGTCGACGTGCCGCAGAGCTACGTGCCGGCCATCAGGGTCGGCGCCAAGGCGATCATCTCGGTGCCCGACTATCCGAACCGCACCTTCCCGGCCACCGTCGAGGCCTCGTCGCAGTCGGTGGATGTCGGTTCCGGCACCACCCGCATGCAGCTGGTGCTCGACAATCCGCAGGGCGAGCTGATGCCCGGCGGCTACGCCAACGTGAAGATGAGCCTGATGCGCGATGCCGCGCCGCTGCACATCCCGGCCAGCGCGCTGATCTTCAACAAGGACGGCCTGCGTGTCGCCACCGTCTCCGCGGACGACAGGATCCTGTTCAAGTCCGTGACCATCGCCCGCGACCTCGGTCGCGACATCGAACTGGCATCCGGCATTGCGCCGGACGACCGCATCGTCACCGCGCCGCCGGATGGTCTCAACGACGGCGACCAGGTGCGGGTCTCCAATACGCCGAAGGACACCAAGCCGGCGACGGCGTCGGAAAGGCAGGACGTGAAGGGGTAGCGACCTTCCGTCTGCCCTGTTCAACGATCTTGTGCTACCAACCCGGTACGGCCGGCCCCCTCTCCCGCTTGCGGGGGAGGGCTGGGGTGGGGGCCTGTAGCGCACGGCAGTCGTCATGGACGATTCAAAGACGCCCGTCTGGAAAGTCCCGTCGAGGTTACGCTCTAATGCGCGCAAGCTTCGCGTCGATTCAACCGATGCCGAACGCTTGCTGTGGTCAGAGCTTCGCAGCCACCGCTTGAGCGGATGGGCGTTCCGCCGACAGGTCCCGATCGATCGCTACATCGCTGATTTCGTCTGCCATGCCGCCAAATTTGTAATCGAGCTTGATGGCGGGCAGCATTTTTCGGACGACGGCGAAAGATCGGACGCCCGTCGCACCATGGCGCTTGAAGCGAAAGGCTTTCGCATCGTTCGTTTCACTAACACCGACGTCCTGACCAATCGTGAAGGTGTTCTCGAAACCATTGCCGCCGTGATTGCGGAGAGAGCCCCCACCCCAGCCCTCCCCCGCAAGCGGGAGAGGGGGCGATAGGCCGGCGCGTTAGATTCTCCATTCCAGCACGCCGTCGCTCGCCGTGCTGATCGACCCCTTCGACCCGACCGGCGATCTTTCCAGATCCAGCAGATACGCCAGCGTCGCCGCGTCCTGCACCGGCACCCGCGCCAACGCCCGTGCATTGTCTCCGGTGCGCAAAATCACCACGCCGTGCTCGGGATTGCCGTTGCGGCCATAGATCACCGTAAAGCTCTCCACCGTTCCGTTGCCGGATGCCTCATTCACATAACGCGGCACCGGCCGGCGGTTGCGTTCGGCCTCCGCCTGCACATTGGTGTCCTGGGCCAGCGCCGCCGTCGGCGGACGGGACGACAGCACCAGCGCGTGGTGTTTTGTCACGAAGCCGCCCTGGCCATAGAGCAGGCCGGTGTTGGCGCCGGCGCGGATCCTGCGCACCATGGCGCAGGCGGCATGCGCCATGTAGTCGTTGAGCGGCGCGCCGAAGAAGGTCAGCCCGCCGGTCACCGTCGGCTGCACGTCGGCGCCGAGGCCCAGCGTGCGGCGCGCCATCTTCGGCACACAGGGAAAGCAGCTGTACAGCTCGATGGCGTCGAACGGCTTGTCAGCGGCCAGCGCCATCGCCGCCTTCAGCACCGCATTCTGAGCGTGGCTTTCATAGAACTGGTCGCGGTCGAGATAGTCGCGCGGCTCCTCCGCCGAAGCGCCGCCGTGGATGTGCACCATGCGCTCCGCCGGCACGCCGGCGGTGCGCGCTCTGGCGAGGCTGGTGACCAGGATCGCCGCCGCCTGGTTGACCATCGGATTGGCCACCATCAGCTTGGTGTAGGGCCAGGCGATCAGCCGGTTGTCCGGCGTCGGCGTGGTGATCTCGTCGGGCGTATAGGCCTTCTTGATCCAGGCCTCGGGATTCTGCGCGGCGACGGCGGCATAGCGCGCCCACAGTTCGCCGGACTCTTGTGACGCCTGGCGCGGCGTCAGCCCCCAATGCGCCGCAGTGGCCGCCTCATAGAACGGATACACCGTGACCGGCTTGGCGACGCCGAGCTGGCTGGCCATCGGCTTCTGGTAGTTGGCGCCGCGCAGCGGCTCCGGCGCGTCGTGGGCGAAGGGCGGCCACGGCAGGGTGACGCCGGCGCGTTCGGCCTTGGTGGCGGTGGACTGCGCCTCGGCGCCGCAGATCGCCGCCACGCTGGCTTCGCCGCGCGCGATGCGCTGTGCTGCCTCATGGATGTAGCGGATCGGGCTCTCGCCGCCGACCGGGCCGTAATAGGCGTGCCTGGGCTTGATGCCCAGCTTCGCGCTCAGCAGTTGCTCCGGCGCGTGATAGCGCCAGCTCAGGAAGTTCACGATGTCGAGCGAGTCGATGGCGTGCAGCAGTTGGCCGCCGGCATCCTGCTCGGCACGCGTGAGCGCCTCGACCATCAGCGCCAGCGGCTCGAGGCCCGCGGTCAGTTCCTTCGGATGATCGGAGAATTCGCCGACGCCGACGATGACGGGAATGCGGTCTTCAGTTTGGCCGGTCATTTTGTTGTTTTCACTTTCTCAGGTCATCATCTCGCCGTCGCCCTTCGAGGCTCGCCGAAGAGGCGAGCACCTCAGGGTGACGGCTGCAACAAGCTTATCGTCATCCTGAGGTGCGCGCACTTGCGCGCCTCGAAGGATGGCCGCACGCTCCATCTATTCCGCCACCAGCGCAGCCAGATGCTCGGCGGCGTCGGCAAAATCTTCCTTGAACTCCTGCACAACTGCGCCTGCGGATTTGACGCTGTCAATCAGGCCGACGCCCTGACCAACGAAATAGCTGACCAGGTCGCGCGCCCGCTCATTGCCCGCCGCGGCGGAACGGTCGATCGAAGCGAAGGCATCGCGGCTGATGATGCTTTGCAGCGGCATCGGCAACGCGCCCGGACTGTCCGGCCCGCGATCCCAGGCGTCGGTCCAGACGGAACGGAGCTGCCGCGCGGGCTTGCCGGTGCGGCCGTTCGAGCGCACCGCGTCGCGCGACGAGGCCGCGATCATCTTCTCGCGAAAGATCTCTGTGGTTTCGGATTCCACCGTGGCCAGCCACACCGAGCCGGTCCAGGCGCCGGCGGCGCCCATGGCCATGCACGCCGCCATCTGTCGTCCGGTCATGATGCCGCCAGCCGCCAGCACCGGCACGTCGCGGATCGGCCTGATCGCCTTGATCACTTCCGGCACCAGCACCATGGTCGACACCTCGCCGCAATGGCCGCCGGCCTCGGTGCCCTGCGCGACCAGAATGTCGACGCCCGCCGCGACCTGGCGGATCGCATGTTCCCTGGCGCCGACCAAAGCGGCGACGGGCACGCCGTGCTGCTTGCCCATCTCGATCATCGCCTTCGGCGGCACGCCCAGCGCATTGGCGATCAGCCGGATCGGATGGTTGAACGACACCTCGAGCAGTTCCAGCGCCCGGGTGCCGTCGAACGGTTGCGGCTGGTCGGCGGGCACCTCGGTCGTGGCGAGCTCGATGCCGTATTTCTTCAGCAGGTTCTTGGTGAAATCGCGGTGCGCCGGCGACACCCGACTCTCCAGGCTCTGCCACGTCACGTTCTTCTCGCCGGCCGTCGATATGTTCTCCGGGATCAGCACGTCGATGCCGTAGGGCCTGCCGTCGACGTGGGCATCGATCCACTTCAACTCCTGCTCCAGCGTCTCCGGCGAATGCACCGTGGCGCCGAGCACGCCGAAGCCGCCGGCACGGCTGACGGCGGCGACCACGTCGCGGCAATGGCTGAAGGCGAGCAGAGGAAAGTCGATCCCCAGCATCGCGCAGATCGGCGATTTCATGATGCGTTGCTCCCGGCAGATCGTTGCGTCAACCGCTCGTGCGGCGGGTTGAGGCGACGCTAGCGCAAGTGCCGCGGCGGTGCCAATGGCGCCGGGCTCCATTCCGCCCGGCAAAATATCTGCCACGGGCGTCGCCCATTTCCCGCTTGCGCTTTCGCGTCATGCGGCAAATGCTGGGCACAACAAGCAAAATAAAGCGTCGGGAGCAACACCATGGCCACGCAGCCGCAATCCGCCCAGGGCAAGCCAACCGCAAGCTACGACGTCGTCGTGGTCGGCGCCGGATTCGCCGGGCTGTACATGCTGCACAGATTGCGCGGCCTCGGCCTCACGGCGCGGGTCTATGAGCAGGGTGGCGACGTCGGCGGCACCTGGTACTGGAACCGCTATCCCGGCGCGCGCTGCGACGTCGAAAGCATGCAGTACTCGTTTTCCTTCGACGACGAACTGCAGCAGGAGTGGAACTGGAGCGAGCGCTACGCGCCGCAGCCGGAGATCCTGCGCTACGCCAATCACGTCGCCGACCGTTTCGATCTGCGAAAGGATATCCAGCTCGATACCCGCGTCGAATCCGCCGTTTTCGACGAGCACAACAATCGATGGACGGTGACGACCTCCGGCGGCAGCGTCTCCGCCCACCATGTCGTGCTGGCGACCGGCTGCCTGTCCAATGCGCGGACGCCTGAGTTCAGGGGTCTCAAGGACTTCGAGGGCCAAGTCTATCACACCGGTCACTGGCCGCATGAGCCGGTCGACTTCACCGGCCTGCGCGTCGGCGTGATCGGCACCGGGTCGTCGGCGATCCAGTCGATTCCGGTGATCGCCGAACAGGCCAGCCAGGTGTTCGTGTTTCAGCGCACCGCCAATTTCAGTGTGCCGGCGCACAACGCGCCGCTGACCGAGGAGGAGCGCGCGCGCTGGCGCGCCAACTATGCGGAGCTGCGCCGCCGCGCCCGCGAGGACATGAAGAACGGCATCGTGCAGGAGGTGCCCGATCGCGGCGCGCTCGACGATCCCGACGAGGTTCGCCGCCGGAAATATCAGGCGCGCTGGACATCGGGCGGCCTGACCTTCATGGGCGTCTACAACAACCTGGCGCTGGAGCAGGCTGCCAACGACACCGCGGCGAATTTCATCCGCGACAAGATCGCGGAGATCGTCGAGGACCCGGAGACCGCGAGGCTGCTGCAGCCGAACAACCACCCGGTCGGTTCAAAACGCATTTGCGTCGATACCGACTACTACGCCACCTTCAATCGGCCAAATGTGAAACTGGTGGATATCCGCTCGCATCCGATCGAGCAGATCTTGCCGCATGCGGTGCGCAGCGGCGGCAAGGATTATGGGGTCGATGCGCTGGTGCTGGCCACCGGTTTCGACGCCATGACCGGCTCGGTGGCAAAAATCGATATTCGTGGCCGGGGCGGCCAGACGCTCAACGACAAATGGGCGGAGGGACCGCGCACCTATCTCGGCCTGATGAGCGCCGGCTTCCCGAATCTGTTCATCATCACCGGCCCCGGCAGTCCGTCGGTGCTATCAAACATGATCGTGTCCATCGAGCAGCATGTCGACTGGATCGCCGACTGTCTTGCCTATATGGGCGACCGCGGCGTCGAAACCATGGAGGCGACACACCCCGCTGAAGACAAATGGGTGGCCCACGTCAACGAGGTCGCGCAAGGCACGCTCTATCCGCAGGCCAATTCCTGGTACATGGGCGCCAACATCCCCGGCAAGCCGCAGATCTTCATGCCCTATATCGGCGGCGTCGGCGTCTACCGGCAGATCTGCAACGACGTCGCGGCGAAGGATTATGAGGGATTTGCGATGACCGTGGCGGCGCGGCCGAAGGCGGCGGCGAGTAGTTAGATGGCGGTTGAAAGGCAGCCTCTTTCTTCCCCTCTCCCCTTGTGGGAGAGGGTGGACGCGCGAAGCGCGGCCGGGTGAGGGGTGGCCACGATGCTCCGAGCCCAGCAGTACCCCTCATCCGACGCGGCTGCGCCGCGCCACCTTCTCCCACCTAGCGAAGCTTCGCTTCGCGCGGGGGAGAAGGAAGAGGGAGCTGCGGGGCATCCGCCTCAGAACGCCGTATAGCCGCCGTCGATCACGAACGTATCCGCGGTGTGATACGACGATGCCTTGCTCATCAGATACACCGCGATGCCGCCGAAGTCCGACGGCTCGCCGAACCGGCGCATCGGGATGCGCGGCATCACATTGGCGACGAATTTGTCGTTGGCCATCAGGCCCGCGGTCATGTCGCTCTTGATCCAGCCCGGCAGGATGGCGTTGGCGGTGACGCCCTGGCGCGCCAGTTCGACGGCCAGCGCCCGCACCAGCGCGTTGATCGCCGCCTTGGTCGCGGCGTAGTGCTCGTTGCGCGCGGTGCCGAAGATCGAGGCGAGGCTGGAGGTCGCCACCAGCCGGCCGAACCTGTCGCCGGCTTCCGCCCGCTCGGTCATGTGCCGCGCCGCCGCCTGGAAGACGTGAAACACGCCGTCGAGATTGGTGGCGAACATGCTGCGCCACTGCTCCTCGGTGCGGTCGATGAAGGCGTGGCGCCCACCGCCGCCGATGCCGGCATTGGCGAAGCAGCCGTCGACCCGGCCGAACTTCTTTAGCGTGGCATCCATCGCTGACTTCACCGAGGCGGTGTCGGTAACGTCGCAGACCTGGCTGTCGACCTTGCCGGCGCAATCCGCCATGGTCGCTGCCGCCGCCGTGTTCTTGTCGGCGCTGCGGCCCCAGATCGAGACGTTGGCGCCGGCCGCGGCCAGCGCCTGCGCGATGCCAAGTCCGATGCCGCCATTGCCGCCGGTAACGATGGCCACGCGGCCGCTCAGATCGAAGATGCTCATCGGCGTTTCCGTTGCTTGGCGCGCGTTGGTCGCGCGTCCGGGGGCGATCAGGTGTTCGCGCGGGAGCATGGACAAGCGCGCCGGAAAAATCAAATATGCGGAGATCAAATGCTTCTGCCACACCGCGGAATAAACACGCGGATCAATCGACGAGGAAACGATGCAGTTCAGCCATGTCACGCTCGATTTTGACGGCCCGGTCGCCATCCTGAAGCTCGATCATCAGGAGGTGATGAATGCCGTGTCGATCGACATGCTCGGCGGCCTCGGCGAGGCGCTCGATGCGATCAACGAGAAGCGCGATGAGGTGCGCAGCCTGGTGATCACCGGCGCCGGCCGCGCCTTCTGCACCGGCGCCAACCTGCAGGGCCGCAACAACCAGGTGACCCAGAAGAAGAGCGGCGCCGGCGCCGCGCTGGAGACCGCGTTTCATCCTTTCCTGCGCCGGCTGCGCAACCTGCACTGCCCGATCGTCACTGCGGTGAACGGCCCCGCTGCCGGCGCCGGCATGAGCTTCGCGCTGATGGGCGACCTCGTTCTGTGCGCGCGCTCGTCATATTTCCTGCAGGCGTTCCGACGCATCGGCCTGGTACCGGACTGCGGCTCGACCTGGCTGCTGCCGCGAATCATCGGCAAGGCGCGCTCGGTCGAGCTGTCCTTGCTCGGCGAGCGGCTGCCGGCCGAGAAGGCGCTGGAATGGGGCCTGATCAATCGCGTCTACGACGACGCCGCATTGATGGAGGAGACCATGAAGCTCGCCCACTACCTCGCCAATGGGCCAACCGTGTCGCTGTCGCTGATCCGCAAGATGTACTGGGAGAGCTCGGAGAATTCCTTCGAGGAGCAGATCAACCTCGAATTCGAATCGCAGCGCATCGCCGGCGCCACCGAGGATTTCAAGGAAGGCGTCTCCGCATTCCTGGAGAAGCGCCCGGCGAAATTCAAGGGCAAGTAGCCACGCGGGTGGCGGCGTGACCGCCGCGGCAACCATGGAAGAGCTGCTGGCGCGCAGCGCGGCGGCATGGTGTCCGGGCGCCACCGGCGTCAGCGCTGCCGTGCGGCTGTCGGGCGGCGCCAGCCAGG
>DATCUS010000094.1:0-1597 GCA_036561845.1 Tardiphaga sp.
TCGATCAGAACTCGTTCATGGCGTCGCGTAGCAGGGGACTGCCACCATAGGCAGTTCTCATCATGCCGCGCCGTTGCAGCACCGGCACCAGTCGATCGACGATGTCGGCGTAGAAATCGGGAGCGTAGTAGGACGGTGTGATCTGAAAGCCGTCGCCGCCGCCTTCCTCGATCAGATAGGCGAGATAGTCCGCCACCTGCTCCGCAGTCCCCACCATAGGGCTGTTGTCGCTGCTGGAAAGATAGGTGCTGGCGATCCGCCGCAAGGTGACCGCCGGATCGCCGCGCATATAGCTCTCCAGCATGCCGCGCGTACCCTCGACCCTGAGGGCGAGGTCCTTGACTGGCACGTCGAGCGGCAGCTTGGTAACGTCGTAGTTAAAGTGCGCCGACATCAAGGCCAGTTGCGCCTCCAGAGGAATCCGGCCGCGGATTTCCGCGTGCCGCGTCCGCGCCTCCTGCTCCGAATCGGCGACCAACGGCTGTGCCGACCAGATGAACTTGATCGCCGCCGGATCGCGCCCATATTTTTCGGCGCGAGTCCTGATGTCCTCGACGAGCTCACGCATGCGCACTGTCCCCGAAGCGGCACCAAACACGCACTCGGTATGCCGGGCGGCGAATTCGCGACCACGGTCGGAACTCCCGGCTTGAAACAGGTATGGGACACGTTGAGGCGACGGTGCGACGGCCAGCGGACCCTGGACCTTGAACCACTTCCCTTGAAAATCGATTTTACGGATCTTGTCCGGGTCGGCGAAGACGCCATTCTCCATGTCCATCAGCAGCGCATCGCCGTCCCAGCTGCGCCATAGCCGGTGCACGACCTCCATGAACTCGTCGGCCCGATCGTAGCGCTCGTCATGCGGCGGCAAGGCGTCCATGCCGAAATTGCGCGCTTCGCCGGAAGCAATCGAACACACGATGTTCCAGCCGATCCGGCCCTTGCTGATGTGGTCGATGCTGCTGAGCTTTCGCGCCAGCAGATACGGCGGGTAGAAAGTGGTTGACATCGTGGCAGCAAAGCCAAGCCGATCCGTCATCGCAGCGAGATAGGGTATCAGCGTCAGCGGATCGTGCGTCGGGAACTGGATCGCATAGCGCACGCTGGCGCGGTTGGTCCCGCCGCCGAGGCCGTCGGCAAAAAAAAGCAGGTCGAAGCAGCCCCGCTCGAGGGTGCGCGCGATCTCGGTCCAGTACTCGATCTCGTACCATTGGGAGCGGATTTTCTCTCGGGGATAGACCCAAGACATGATCATGTGCGGCGCCGGGCAGTAGAGCATGAAGCCGGTCAGGTGGATTTTCTTGTTCATTCCGTCACCCCGCCGAAACTCATCGGGTTGAAATGGCCGGACTGGCGATGCCCAGCACCGCCCGGCCGACCGTGCCGATCTGCCGGTCGTAATTGTCGTGCAAAGTCAACGTGCGGGCGTTGCGCCAATAAAGATCGGCATCGTGCTTGGTGGCGGTGACGCGCGCGCCGCACAGCCGAAACAGGTCCGATCCGATTTGTACGGCCGCTTGAGTCGCATGGCACTTGGCCTGATACACTGCGGTCGTCGCACTAGCCGCGTCCAATTCCTCCCGCTCGACCGCGC
>DATCUS010000095.1:0-26155 GCA_036561845.1 Tardiphaga sp.
GAAGCGAAGCTTCGCCAGGCGGGGAGGGGCCGGGGGTGGGGGTTGCCACGAACGCTTCTCTCTCGCTTGTGGACCCCCCTCCCCGGCCCTCCCCCGCAAGGGGGGAGGGAGCATGACTGCCTTCGCAGAACATTCGCATTCATCAACTGAGTTCACTCATGTCCGCATCACCCTCCGCCATCGAACTCAAACACGTCGCCCGGCGCTTCGTGACACCGTCCGGCGAATTGCTGTCGGCGCTGGAGGATTTCGACCTCAGCATCGCGCCCGGCGAATTCATGGCCATCGTCGGGCCGACCGGCTGCGGCAAGTCGACGACGCTCGGGCTGATCGCCGGCCTTGCAAGGCCGCAGGCAGGCGAGGTCACGCTGTTCGACAAGAAGGTCGATGGCGTCGACCGCCGCGTCGGCTTCGTGTTCCAGCAGGACGCGGTGTTTCCGTGGCGTGACGTGCTGCACAATGTGATGGCCGGGCCGCTGTTCCGCGGCATTCCCAAAGACAAGGCCGAGGCCGAGGCGCGCGACTGGATCATCCGCGTCGGCCTCAAGGGTTTCGAAGGCCACCACCCGCACCAATTGTCCGGCGGCATGCGCAAGCGCGTGGCGCTGGCGCAGACCTTCATCAACAATCCGCAGGTGCTGCTGATGGACGAGCCGTTCTCCGCGCTCGACGTGCAGACCCGGGAATTGATGCAGGAGGAACTGCTGCAGCTGTGGGCGCAGGCGAAATCCGCGGTGCTGTTCGTCACCCACGATCTCGACGAGGCCATTCTGCTGGCCGACCGCGTCGCCGTGCTGACCACGCGGCCGGCGCGGGTCAAGTCGGTGCACACCATCGACCTGCCGCGGCCGCGCGACGTCGCCACCCTGCGCTACGACGAACGCTTCATCACCATCGCACGAAAAATCAACGACGACCTGCGCGAGGAAGTCTTGCGCGCAAGGGCGGGACATTGACATGTCCGGGAACACTGACATGACCGATTCCAGCATCACCTCTCCGCTGCCCGCCGACCCGAAGCTCGAGACCGCTGTCGAGCGGATGCGCCGCCACGACCGCCTGGTGCTGGCGCTGCGGCTCGCGGTGCTCGTCTTCATCATCGGCGGCTGGGAGCTCGGCGTCCGCACCGGGCTGATCGATCCGTTCTTCTTCGGCCAGCCCTCCGGCATCGTCGTCAAGCTGATCGACTGGTTCCAGAACGGCACCTCGATCGGGCCGCTATGGAAGCAGATCTGGGTGACCATCTACGAAGCCGGCGCCGGCTTCCTGATCGGCGCAGTGATGGGCATTTTCTGCGGCATCGCGCTCGGCCGCAACCAGCTCTTGTCCGACGTATTCTCGATCTACATCAAGGTCGCCAATTCGATTCCCCGCGTGGTGCTGGGCTCGATCTTCATCGTGGCCCTTGGCCTCGGTGCGGCGTCGAAGATCGCGCTGGCCGTGGTGATGGTGTTCTTCGTGGTGTTCGCCAACGCCTTCCAGGGCGTGCGCGAGGCCGACAAGAACCTGATCGCCAACGCCAGGATCCTCGGCGCCTCCGACTGGCAGATGACCATGTCGGTGGTGATTCCCTCGGCGCTGTCGTGGATCCTCGCCAGCCTGCACGTGTCCTTCGGCTTCGCGCTGGTCGGCGCCATCGTCGGCGAGTTTCTCGGCGCGCGCGAAGGCATGGGCCTCTTAATCGCCACCGCCCAGGGCTCGTTCGATTCAAACGGCGTGTTCGCCGCGATGATCGTCATCGCCGTGGTGGCGCTGGTGGCCGAATGGATCCTGACCATGATCGAGAACCGGCTGCTGACCTGGCGGCCGGACGCGACGATCAACGAGTAGATACAGATTCAGTTGGAATCGGTCGGCAGAGAAGCACTGCTTTAACCTCTCACCGCCTGGCGACGCTTTGCTTCGTCAGGCGGGGGCGAGAAAGCGATCCAAGGGGGCGCCCTGCCCCACGACGACACTGCCACGAAACAATTCTCCCCGGCGACGAAACCATTTTGCGCCTTCGCGCCAACCTCCTGAAACCTCCGCTTTGTAGTGATCACGCCAACGAGACGCCGAACCGGCGCTCACCGAGGCGCTCAAAACGGAGACACACGATGACCACCTTCGCAGGATTTTCGCTGACAACCCGTCGCGCAGCTATCGCTCTCAGTGCGCTGGCGCTTGGCAGCTTTGCATTCTCGGCGACAGCCGCTGCCGCACCGCTGCCGCTGTTTCCGTTCTTCATGACGCCGCCGGTGCAGATGCAGCCGGCGCCGCAGATGCAGGCGCCGCAGGCCGAAGACGACAGCGCGGCCGTCGTCGAGCAGCCGGCGCGCTTCCGCCGGCAGGTGGTCAACTACGCCACCCGCGAGGCGCCCGGCACCATCATTATCGACACACCCAACACCTATCTCTACCTGGTGCTGGGAGGCGGCCAGGCAATGCGCTACGGCATCGGCGTCGGCCGCGACGGTTTCACCTGGTCCGGCGTGCAGACCATCAGCAGGAAGGCGGAGTGGCCGGCCTGGACCCCGCCGCCGGAAATGATCGCGCGCCAGCCCTACCTGCCGCGCCACATGGCCGGCGGCCCCGGCAATCCGCTCGGCGCCCGCGCCATGTATCTCGGCGGGACCATCTATCGTATCCACGGCACCAACATGCCGGAGACCATCGGCACCCAGGTCTCATCCGGCTGCATCCGCCTCACCAACCAGGACGTCTCGGACCTGTACTCCCGCGTCAACGTCGGCACCAAGGTGATCGTGCTGCCGATGGACCGCCGCGCTGACACCGCAATCGGCAGGCGCGGCTGAACTGGGCTCACGACCTCCGCCCGGCCCGGACACGCGCGTCGGGCCGAGGCGGTTTTGCCTGCCCGGATCCGCCACATTCCCGCCCCGGTTCAACCTTTCGACACACGGCTGCTCTGGCGTGCAGCGCACCATGACTATACACTTCGCCCCCAACATGTTTCGGGGGATCGATGCGGATCAAGATGGTTCTGGTCGCGGTGGCGGCGCTTGCGATCTCGTTCGTGGTCGCATTGAAGGCGATGGACTATCTGTCGCCACGCGGCGCAGGCCCCGCGCCTGTGCTGGTGCAACTGCCGCCTTTGCCGGCGGCGCCGCGCACCTCCAGCATCATCGCGCCGATCACCATTCCGCTGACCGCAATCCGCGACGCCGCCGAGCGTGGCGCGCCGCGCAACTTCGCCGGCAAGGCCGACAATCCTGTGCCGCAACTGCTGCAGAACGCCGACATCAACTGGACCGCGGCGCGCGGACCGATCGCCGCCACCGGCGCCGCCGATACGCTGACGCTGTCGACTCCGCTGAACGGCAGCCTCACCGTCACCGGTGCGCTGTCGTCCAATGTGAAGGATCAACTCAGCAATGCGCTGGGCGGCCTGCTCGGCGGCAACGTCGCCAAGCAGATCGGTAGCATCAACATCAAGAACATCAACGCCAATGCCGAGATCCGCGGCAATGTGGTGACGACCGCGAGGCCGCAGCTCACCGCCAACTGGCGCATCGAGCCCAATCTTGCCGCCCAGGTCAGCCTCGGCGACACCAGCGTCTCGATGGCCGGCGCCAAGGTCAGCGTCCCCGCCCAGGTGAAGCCGGTGATCGACAAGGCCGTTAACGACCAGATGGCCGCGGTCCAGCAGCGGCTGCGCAACGATCCCGCCTTCGAGCAGAATGCGCGGCGCGAATGGGCCAAGATCTGCCGCTCGATCCCGTTGCAGGGCGCCGCCGCCTTGCAGGGGTTGTTCCTGGAACTGAAGCCGATCCGCGCCGTCGCCGCACAGCCGCGCGTCGACGCCAGCAATGTGACGCTGACGCTCGGCGTCGAGGCTGAGACCCGCGTCACCGCGACCCAGACCAAGCCGGACTGCCCGTTTCCTGCGACACTGAGCATCGTGCCCGCCGGCCCCGGCAAGCTCAGCATCGGCGTGCCCGTCGACATGCCGTTTACCGAACTCAACAAGATCATCGAGGCGCAGTTCGCCGGCAAGACCTTTCCGGAGGACGGCTCCGGCTCGGTGGGCGTCACCGTCAAGAAGGCGACGGTCGCGGCCTCCGGCGACCGGCTGCTGATCTCGCTACTGGTCAATGCCAAGGAGAAGAAGAGCTGGTTCGGCATCGGGGGCGAGGCCACCGTGCACATCTGGGGCAGGCCGGCGCTGGACCAGGCGGCGCAGACCCTCCGCCTGACCGATGTGGAACTGGCGGTGGAATCGGAGGCGGCGTTCGGGCTGCTCGGCTCCGCGGCGCGCGCCGCGGTGCCCTATCTTCAGCAGGCGCTTGCCGAACGCGCCACCGTCGATCTCAAGCCGTTCGCGTCGAACGCGCAAAAGAGGATCGCCGCCGTGGTCGCCGACTTCCAGACCAACCAGGAAGGCATTCGCGTCGGTGCCGAGGTCACCAGCCTGCGGCTGGCCGGCATTGCGTTCGATTCGAAGACGCTGCGGGTGATCGCCGAAGCCGATGGTGTCATCAACGTCGCGGTGACGGCGCTGCCGGGGTTGTAAGGCCAGCTGCCATGGGCAGGCGGCTGCGGGACCGCCGCTTCATCCGGCGCCGCAGCCAGATCCACAAGCCGGTCACCAGCAGGCCGCTCATGGCGATGGAGATGATCAGGTTCATCGCCGCCGACCAGGCACCTGCAAAATTTCCTTCGTGCCATAGACGTGGCCAGTTGCGCTGCATCGGCATGGCGCCTTCGCGCGTGACGGCATAGAGGCGATACTCGCCGTCTTCGACCAGACGCGCCAGCAGGCGTCCGCCCTGCGGTCGCAGCCAGATCAGCGCCGACAGATCATGCTGCTGACCGACGATCTTGACCGCCTCGGACAGCGTCAACGGCTTGCCCTGCACTGCGGCTGCAGCAGGAGGCGTGGTGAAGCTGATGCCGGCTGCCATCAAGAGCGCGGTCAAAGGCGACAGCACGATCAGCGGCAGCAGCCCCCACGCCATCGCCTTGTGCCATCCGCCTAGCGTGTTGGAAAACCGCGGCCATCCCATCAGCACGCCGAGGACGACAATGACCAGCATCGCCGCTGTCGATGCAACGACCAGCCAGCCGGCGTCGACCAGCAGCTTCTCATGCAGGCCTCTGGTGGTGCCGAGCACGCTCGCCAGCGTCGACGGACCCGCCAGGGCCTGTCCTGTGACCGTGTCGACCATGGTGCCGCCGCCGCGTCCCGCGCCCAGAGTGAGCGCATGATCGTAATTTCGATAGACGATCGCACGCGCCTGACCCGAGGGGTCGTGCTGGTCCAGCAGCGCCTGGACCTTCTGGGCGTTCAACGAGCCCGGCTCGATCGCGCGCGTGACCAGCCACGGCTCGAAGGACAGGATCAATCCCGTTCCGATGACGACAATGAGCGGCAGCGAAAAAGCCAACGCCAGCCAACGATGACATCGGAGCAACCAGACTTTCATGGCGATTCTTCTTCAGTTCTGAAACATGTCATACGGGCTGTCATCCAGTGATGTGACATTGCCACCGAGGCGTCGCATTCATGAATGCTCCTTGCGCGGAGGTCATAATCCGCCTTCCTGAAGGGAAGCATTATCTTGCTGGGAAGCCAATTGACGCATGTCAATTTCGGCAGAAGCGAGATCGCAGATTCATCCGATGAATACACACCCGGCAGCCGGCGCCGCCATTCAGTCCGATCAGTTGACGTCAATCCACAAAAGAGCGCGCCCGGTTGCCCGGACGCGCTCTCTGTGGTCGGCAAATTCAAATGGTCAGCGGCTTAGTTCGAGTACTTGAACTCGGACATGGCCTTCAGCTGATCCTTGGTGGCGTCGAGGACCGCATGGTCCGGATACCAGGGATTTGGCTTGCTGGCAGTCGTCGCCGGTGCAGCGCCGGTGGTCGTCGTGCTTGATGGGCGCGCCCCGGTCATCCCGCTGGACCCTGCTGCGCCGGTCGCGGAGGCTGTGACGACGGGCTCGTTGACGAACTTGATCTTGTCATACGGCACGGCGACAAGATGTTCGCCGACACCAAGGAAGCCACCGACACCGACCACCACGGCCTTGATGTTGCCCTGCTGGTCGGTCAGCAGATCGTTGATCGAGCCGAGGCTCTCATTGCTGGAGTTATAGACGTTAAGACCGACGATCTTGGAGGCCCGCCAGTTTCCGGTGTAGCTGGAATCGGATGCCGCCAGCGGAGCCGCAGGCGTCGCAGTCGCGGCGGGTGCAGTTGTCGTGGTCGAGGTCTGTGCGAAAGCAGCAGACGCCAACATGGCCGATCCCAGAAGACCAGCCGTCACATATTTCGCGAACATATGTTCCTCCTGTTGAAATGGTCAGGAAGAAACGCAGGATACCGAACCGTGTTCCCGGCCGGCGATGCGATTTGTGATGGAACCCCGCATCAATATTCAGCAGGGGCCAGTTGATACTTGCAGGTCATCAGCGGCGGTGATGACTCCGCGCAAGCCTCGGGCGCTTCCGTCGTCGCAAAAGCAAAACATCATCCTTTCCCGTCCTGGGAAGGATGATGGCCTAAGGCATGTGTGGGCGCGGGAATCCGGTATCAGGTCTTGTAGTCAACCAGCAGGGCCGAGAACGATGCAGCGGTGCTGCCGTTGCTCGCTGCGGTGCCGCTAGCACTGTAGGAGGTAGACGACGAGGCGGACAGCGACTGCTGCAGCGACTCCAGCAACTGCTTCAGCAGGTCCGCCGCACTGGTCGCGCTGTCGGTGCTGCTGGTGCTGTCAGTGCTGGTGCTGTCGGTGGACGAGCTGCTGTCCGACGGCGGCGAGCCGGAAGGCGGACCGCCGGCGAAGGCGGCCTTGAAGACGTCCTTGAGTTCGCTGGCCTGGTCGCTGGTCAACTTGCCGCTGGACACTTCGCTGGAGATCAGGTCGTCGATCTTCGACTTGAGGTCTCCGGGCGCGGATTTTGTGCTGGAATCGCTCGACTTGCCGCTTTGAAGGGAGGAGTCGATGTCGTTGAGCGCCGAGGACAAAGCGCTCTGGTCGGCGCTTGAGATCTTGCCCGAGGTGACCTCGGCCTGCAGTTCCTGCTGCAGTTTCTGAAGCGGCGTAAGATAGCTGCTGGCGGAAGTGGATGAGATGGATGTCATGGGAAGCTCCGTGACGTGCTGGGAGCCTTGACATTACGGTTAACGATCTTAACGAGGTGTTTTTGCCGCGGGTAGAGATATTGCATGCCGTTGCCAGACCGCCTTCAGAAACATATCGAAACAAATCTTTTGAGCGGCGCCGCCAAAATCGGGACAAAACAATCCCCATGAGCACATCACCGAACATTCTCGTCGTCGAGGACGACCGCGAAACCCGTACGCTGATCGCAAAGTATCTTCGTACCAATTCCTGCAACGTCACCACCGCGGCCGACGGCCGCGAGATGGAGAAGATGATGGCCGACCATCGGGTCGACCTGCTGATCCTCGACGTGATGCTGCCGGGCGAGGACGGCCTCAGCCTGTGCCGCAAGGTGCGCGCGCGTTCGCAACTGCCGATCATCATGCTGACCGCGCGCGGCGAGGACGTCGACAGGATTTTGGGCCTCGAAATGGGCGCCGACGACTACCTGCCCAAGCCGTTCAACCCGCGCGAGCTGCTGGCCCGCATCAACGCCGTCCTGCGGCGCCAGGCCTCGGCGCTCAACGTCAGCGCCACGCCGACCGCCACCGCACTCACTTTCGCCGGCTGGATCATCGATTTTCGGCTGCGCGAGCTGCGCAACCCTGCCGGTGCCCGGGTCGCCATGACCTCGGCGGAATTCGACCTGCTGCGCACCTTTTGCGAGCGCCCCGGCCGGGTGCTGTCGCGCGACAGCCTGCTCGACCTTACCCAGGGCCGCAACGCCGGCTCGTTCGAGCGCAGCATCGACGTGCTGGTGAGCCGCATCCGCCGCAAGATCGAGGTCGATCCGGCGGACGCGCTGATGATCAAGACGGTGCGTTCCGGTGGCTATATGTTCACGCCCACGGTTGAGGCGATCGCGACGGCCACGATCAACTGATCATGATGCCGCGATCGAAGCTTCTCGACGTCCTCAACCTCCGACGCATCAGCGGGCAAATCACCGCTTTGGTGGTGATGTCGATCGTGACGATCCACGTGATGATCTCGTTGATCTTCATGATGACGCGTGCCGAACCGGACCCGCAATTCGATCGCGGCCACGGCGAACTGGTGGCGCTGGTGCGGCTGCTCGGCACCGCCCCCGCGGCCGAGCGCCCGAAGCTCTTGACCACCATGCGCCAGACATTCCCGCAATTCGACATCAAGACCCTGCCGCCGGGCACGGCGATCGTCACCGACGACGGACCGGACTATCCGCGGCGCACGCTGCGCCGGATGTTCGGCAACCACACCAGATTATTCGTCGTCGAAGGTGCCGCGGACGACCGCCGCCTCGGCATCGTGCTGCCGGACGACACGCTGCTGTCTGTCAGCAGCGAGCCGGAACGGCGCCCGGGCCCGTTCTGGGGCGGGCCGTTGATTCTCACCGTCCTGTTCGTCGTCGTCAGCCTGACCCTGCTCGGCCTGTGGGCGGCGCGGGCGCTGGCGGCACCTCTGTCATCTTTCGCCAGGGCCGCCGAGAACTTCAGCATCAACGGCGGTGCCGAGCCGCTGCCGGAGCGCGGCCCGGAGGAAATCCGCGCCGTGGCCCGCGCGCTCAACCGCATGCGCGACCGCATCACCGCGCTGATCGATGACCGCAAGGAGATGCTGGCGGCGATCAGCCACGACCTGCGCACCCCGATCACCCGGCTGAGGCTGCGCTCGGAATTCATCGAGGACGACGGCCATCGCCGCAACATGCTGCGCGACCTCGACCAGATGCGATCGATGCTCGAATCCGTTCTGTCGGTGCTGCAATATGACCGCAGACTGGAAGCCATGACGCTCACCGATATCGCCAGCACGCTGCAACTGGTCGCCGACCAGTTCGCCGACATGGGCCAGACCGTGGCCTATGACGGCCCGTCCCACGCCATGGCAATGGCCCGGCCGGACGACCTGCACCGCGCCGTGACCAACCTGGTGGAGAATGCCGCGCGGTTCGGTACAGCGACCACGATCCGGCTGACGGTGTCGGACACCGCCGCAACCATCGATGTCGAGGATGACGGCCCCGGCATTTCCGACGCCATGAAGAGCGCCATGCTGCAACCCTTCGTGCGCGGCGACAACGCCCGCAACATGGACGAGGCCTCCGGTTTTGGCCTCGGCCTGTCCATTGCGCGCACCATCACCGAGGCCCATGACGGCGAACTCAGCCTGCACGACCGCCAGCCCCACGGCCTGATCGTCCGCATCGCGCTGCCCGCGCGCGCGCACAGCAAGGCGGCGTAGCACGTTCTTATCTCTCGCCGCACGCGGGGAGAGATAAGACAAGACCCACTCGCCGTCAGTTCTTCTCCGGCCGCAGCAGCGGCTCAGCGCTGTGCACCGCGCCCGGCTTGCGCAGATGGATGGTGGCGACGTCGTCGCTGTAGATTTTCTGCCAGCCGTCCATGTGGTCGAGCAATGCGGTGGCCGCACTCTGCGTGCGCATCAGGGTCGCCTCGATGTCGTAATCCCTGAGCAAGCGGAACAGACTCTCCGGCTGCAACAGCCCGCTGGCATTGTTGTGGTCAATGAAGAATTTCTCGCCGAACAGTTCGGTACGGCCGTCGATAAAGGTCGGCACGCCCTTGCTGATCAGATAGCCACCAAAATCGTAGTCGTTGAACACGCGGGCGAGTTTCAGCTTCTTCAGCTCGGTCACCGCCGTGACCGGCGAATTGCGCTGATCCGGCGCATAGCGATCGAGCGACGCCGCGACGACGGTTACGGCGAGCAGCCCAGCGGCGAGCACGGCGTAGAGTCCGTACGGGCGCGGGACATCGTCCGCCGCCGCATCGGCGGCGCCGATCTGCCGCGCCAGGGGCGCAGCGACGAACAGCGGCGCCAGCAGCGCAAAGACCTCCTGATTGCGCGTGGCGCTGAGCGCCATGTGCAGCAGCCCGAGCAGCATCGCGATCCGCAGCGGCGGCAGCGTGACGCCGCGGAAAAGCACCAATCCGATCATGATCAGCAGGCAGAGCTCGAACAGGCCGAAGCTGCCGAAGTCCACCGCGTGCCATTCGCCGATCAGCTGCAGGGCCTCCCCGAGGCCGAGGATTTTCCGCGCCGCCAGCAGCGCGTCCCAGCCATAGGGCGTGATGCAGCTCGCGGCGACCGCGGCGATGGCGAACAGCGCCCAGCGCAGGGCCACGGCGTTGCGTGCATCGCGCTCCGCATGCCACACGGCGTCGAGCGCGATCGGGGCGATCAGCGCAAGGCCGAGCACGAAGCCGCCATGCAGATTGGCCCACAGCACCATCAACGGCAGCAGCGCGAAGGACGGCGCGCGGCGACGGTCCGCGGCGGCAATCAATCCGCCGACCCACGCCACCATCACCGGCATCGCCAGTACGTGCGGCCGCGCCAGCAGATGCGACGCCGTCAGGGTGATCGCCGCGGCGACAAAGATCAGCGACGCGCTCTCGCTGAGACGCCGCGTCAATTCGCGCGCCAGCAGTGCAAAGGTCAGCGCGATGGCGCCGGCGGCGAGGACCACCGGTCCGGCCCACCCGGCCAGCGCCCAGGCTTGCGCGTAGAGCACCTGCGCCAGCCACTGGGTCGAGATCCACGGCTGGCCGAACATGGTGAAGGAGAACATGTCGGCGCGCGGCACCGCGCGGTGGGCGACGATCCACTGCCCGAGGGTGATCTGCCACAGCGTATCGGGATCGCGCAGCAGCTGGTTGCCGGCATAGAGCAGCAGCGCATACAGGCCGACGCCGACCCACAGCGGCAGTCCACCGCGCGTCGTGCGGCGGATCTCGACGGGATGAGTGGCGGACATGGTCATCGGCGGACCTGATCGGCGCAAGCCGGGATATGGCAGCGGATCGAACCATGGTTCGGCTAATTCTTGGTAAATCCGAGTGAAAACAAGGAGGAAGTTGCCACAGAAAGGCGCTATTCAGCCATCAAACTGCCCCGCGCACGCCGCGCCGGAGGCGCGAACGATTCGCGACGAAGTAGGTCTCTGTTCGAAGGTTGCTCGATGAAATCCCTGTTCCTGCTCGCTGCGCTGGCGACCCTTGCCGCCTTGTTCCTGCCGCAGCCGTGCTTCGCCCAGAAGGCCGCCTATGACGCGATGGTCGCCAGCCATGCCCAGGCCAATGGCATTCCGGAGTCGCTGGTGCACCGGGTGATCGTGCGCGAGAGCAAGTACAACGCCTCGCTGATCGGTCGCGGCGGCACCATCGGCCTGATGCAGATCAAGCTCGCCACTGCGCGCGGCCTTGGCTACACCGGCACCGCGGAGGGGCTGCGCGATCCCGCCACCAACCTGACCTATGCGGTGAAGTACCTCGCCGGTGCGTTCCGCGCCGCGGGTGGCGACCTCAACCGCGCCGTGTCCTATTACGCCGGCGGCTATTACTACGCTGCCAAGCGGCAGCGCCATCACCGCGAGCCGATTGCCTTGCCGCCGCGGCTGGACGAACTCACCAGCGCCAGCGCCCAGGTGGCGCCGAAGGACTAGGGCAAGCGAGAATAGTTCCCCTGATCTGCGCAGCAGCGCGAAGCCAGGCGATGCTTCGCATCGCAGGGCTGCAGCGCGTCCGGGACACGAAAGTGCCTGCCCTGCGTTGACACCCCGCCCCATGAGCTTACATTAGCCCCGTTCCGAGGGGGGCTCCGACGAGGAGCTGAGATACCGCAAGCTCGTACTCTTCACCTGAAGAGAATTGCGAGACCGCGGTGACCCTTTGAACCTGATCCGGGTCATGCCGGCGAAGGGACAGGGATGTTTCAGAGTTCGATTCCACAAGGTGGGCTTGCGCCCGCCGGACGCCGCGGCGATTCGGTCGCCGTGATCGGCGCAGGCATTGCGGGCGCCTGGCAGGCGCTCGCTTTCGCGCAGGCCGGCCACGACGTCACACTGTACGAGCGCGACGCGCCGGAGATGACCCAGGCTACCAGCCACTGGGCCGGCGGCATGCTGGCGCCGTGGTGCGAGGCGGAGGTCGCGGAACCCGTGGTCACACGGCTCGGCCTGCGCTCGCTCGACCTGTGGCGCCAAGCGCTGCCCGAGACGCCGTTCAACGGCTCGCTGGTGGTGGCGCATCCGCGCGACCGCAGCGACTTCGAGCGTTTTGCCACCATGACCTCGCACCACCGCAGGCTCGATGCCGCCGCCGTGACCGCGCTGGAACCATCGCTGGAGGGCCGCTTTCGCGAAGGCCTGTTCTTCCCCGATGAAGGCCACGTGGCGCCGCGCCAGATATTGCCGCAGTTGCATGCGCGGCTCCAGGCCGCCGGCGGCACCATCGCCTTCAACACCGCGGCCGATCCCGACGCATTGGACGGCATCGTCATCGACTGCCGCGGCCTGTTCGCGCGCGACGCCCAGCCCGGCTTGCGCGGCGTCAAGGGCGAGATGATCATGATCGAAACCGACGAGGTTGCGTTGTCGCGCCCGGTCCGGCTGATGCATCCGCGCTGGCCGCTGTATGTCATCCCGCGCGGCAACAACCTGTTCATGCTCGGCGCCACCTCGCTGGAGAGCGAGGACGCCCGCGTCAGCGTGCGCTCGGCGCTGGAACTGCTGAGTGCCGCCTATGCCGTGCATCCGGCCTTCGCGGAGGCCCGCATTCTGGAAGTCGGCGCCGGACTGCGCCCGGCCTTTCCCGACAACCTGCCGCGCATTGCCATCGGCAAGCCGAACGGCGCGCGCCAGCGCATCGCCGTGAACGGACTCTACCGCCACGGATTTTTGCTGGCGCCGGCGCTGGCGGAACTCACTCTGGCCTATGTGCAGCGCGGCGTGATCGACAACGAGGTGATGCAATGCGCGTGATCGTCAATGGCGAGCATCGGGAGATCGCGGCCGAGCGCGTCGACGCGCTGCTGCGCGAGCTCGACTACGAGGGCACCCACTTCGCCATCGCGCTGAATTTCGACGTGGTGCCGAAGAGCCAGTGGGCGCAGACCGCTTTGAAGAACGGCGACGAGATCGAGATCATCACGCCGCGACAGGGAGGGTGAAGATGGTTCTTCAACACACGCAGCCGTCACACCACGCTCCGCTGTCATCGCCCCGCTTGACCGCATGTGAGGCGGCAGTTTGCTCCCCTCCCCCTTGCGGGGAGGGGCCGGGGGTGGGGGTGCAGCAATCGCAGCTCTTTCACTTGTGAACCCCCCTCCCCAACCCTCCCCCGCAAGGGGGGAGGGAGTCCATGTCCTGCGGAGCTTCGCTATGCTGAACTTCTACGGCAAGACCTTTCCCTCCCGCCTGCTGATCGGCTCGGCGCTGTATCCGTCGCCGGCGATCATGCAGGATGCGATCCGCGCTTCCGGCGCCGGCATCGTCACGGTGTCGCTGCGCCGCGAATCCGCCGGCGGCAAGACCGGCGATGCGTTCTGGTCGCTGATCCGCGAGCTCGACGTCACCGTGCTGCCCAACACTGCCGGCTGCCGCAGCGTGCGCGAGGCGGTGACCACAGCAAAACTGGCGCGCGAACTGTTCGCCACGTCGTGGATCAAGCTCGAGGTGATCGCCGACAACGACACGCTGCAGCCCGACGTGGTCGGCCTCGTCGAGGCAGCAGGCATCCTGATCAAGGACGGTTTTGACGTATTCCCCTACTGCACCGAGGATCTCAGCGTCGCGATGCGCCTCGTCGATGCCGGCTGCAAGGTGGTGATGCCGTGGGCAGCGCCGATCGGCTCGGCCCGCGGCATTGTCAACCGCGACGCGCTGAAGCTGCTGCGGCAGCGGCTGCCCGATATCACTTTGGTGGTCGATGCCGGGCTCGGCGCGCCCAGCCACGCCGCTGCGGCCCTGGAGCTCGGCTATGACGCCGTGCTGCTCAACACGGCCATTGCCAAGGCCGCCGATCCGGTCGCCATGGCCAATGCCTTCCGCCTTGCGGTCGAGGCCGGCCGCACCGCTTTCGAGGCCGGGCTGATGGATGCCCGCGACTTCGCCTCCCCCTCCACTCCAGTCATCGGGACACCCTTCTGGCATGCCGTATCCTGACCGCTTCTATCCCGTGGTGGACTCGCTGGACTGGATCCGGCGGCTGACCGCGCTCGGCGTCGGCACCGTGCAATTGCGCGCCAAGGAGCTCGACGACGGCGCCGCATTGCAGATCGTCACCGATGCGCTCGAGATCACCAAGGGCACCGCGACAAAGCTCGTGGTCAACGACTACTGGCGCGCCGCGATCGTCGCAGGTGCCGAGCATCTGCATCTCGGCCAGGAGGATCTGGTCGACGCCGACCTCGATGCGATCCGCGACGCCGGGCTGACGCTGGGCATCTCCACCCACGACGACGAAGAACTGGAAACCGCGCTGCGCGCCAGACCGGACTACATCGCGCTCGGGCCGATCTTCCCCACCACCCTGAAATCCATGCGCTTCGCGCCGCAGGGCATCCCCAAGCTGACGGTGTGGAAGCAGCGCATCGGCGCCATCCCGCTGGTGGCCATCGGCGGCATCAAGCTCGAACAGGCTGCAGAGATCTACGCCGCCGGCGCGGATTCCATCGCCGTGGTCAGCGACGTCACCCAGAACGCCGATCCGGATGCCCGCGTGCGCGCGTGGCTTGGCGCAAGTGCCGAGGTGGCGTGATGCAGTCAGAACTCGACAGAAGCCGTCATCCTGAGGAGCGCGCTCCGCGCGCGTCTCGAAGGACGACGGCGTGCCCCATGCATCCTTCGAGGCTCGCGCAAGGGCGCGAGCACCTCAGGATGACGACATCAATTTGCTGTTTGACGTCAATTTGAGCTTTCAAGAACGAAATCTAACGGAGGATTACCCCATGAACATCCGCTCCAATCCCGACACCACCCTGCCCGCGGTCACCACCGGCCCGCTGCCGTCGTCGCGCAAGGTTTACTCCATCCCCGAAAGCGCGCCGGACCTGCGGGTGCCGATCCGCGAGATCATTCTCAGCAAGGGTGCCGGCGAGCCGGACCTGCCGGTCTATGACACCTCGGGCCCCTACACCGATCCCAACGTCATCATCGACGTCAATGCCGGCCTGCCGCGTCCGCGCGCGGCCTGGGTCAAGGAGCGCGGCGGCGTCGAGGAATATCAGGGCCGCGACATCAAGCCGGAAGACAACGGCAATGTCGGCGCGGCGCATGCCGCGAAATCCTTCACCGCCTATCACAGACCGATGCGCGGCGTCGGCGATGCCATGATCACGCAGTATGAGTTCGCACGCGCGGGCATCATCACCAAGGAGATGATCTACGTCGCCGAGCGCGAGAACCTCGGCCGCAAGGTGCAGCTCGACCGCGCCGAGGCCGCGCTCGCCGACGGTGAAAGCTTCGGCGCATCGGTGCCGGCCTTCGTCACGCCGGAATTCGTGCGCAGCGAGATCGCCCGGGGCCGCGCCATCATCCCCTGCAACATCAACCACGCCGAGCTGGAGCCGATGATCATCGGCCGCAACTTCCTCACCAAGATCAACGCCAATATCGGCAACTCCGCCGTGACCTCCTCGGTCGAGGAGGAAGTCGACAAGATGGTGTGGTCGATCCGCTGGGGCGCGGACACCGTGATGGACCTGTCCACCGGCCGCAACATCCACACCACGCGTGAGTGGATCCTGCGCAACGCGCCGATCCCGATCGGCACCGTGCCGATCTACCAGGCGCTGGAGAAGTGCGACGGCGATCCGGTGAAACTCACCTGGGAGCTGTACCGCGACACGCTGGTCGAGCAGTGCGAGCAGGGCGTCGACTATTTCACCATCCACGCCGGCGTGCGCCTGCCCTATATCCACCTCACCGCCAACCGCGTCACCGGCATCGTGTCGCGCGGCGGCTCGATCATGGCCAAGTGGTGTCTGGCGCATCACAAGGAGAGCTTCCTCTACACGCATTTCGAAGAGATCTGCGACCTGATGCGCAAGTACGACGTGTCGTTCTCGCTGGGCGACGGCCTGCGTCCGGGTTCGATCGCCGACGCCAACGACCGCGCGCAGTTCGCCGAGCTGGAGACGCTGGGTGAGCTGACGAAAATCGCGTGGGCCAAGGGCTGCCAGGTGATGATCGAGGGCCCCGGCCACGTGCCGCTGCACAAGATCAAGATCAACATGGACAAGCAGCTCAAGGAATGCGGCGAAGCGCCGTTCTACACCCTCGGGCCTTTGACCACCGACATCGCGCCGGGCTACGACCACATCACCTCGGGCATCGGCGCCGCGATGATCGGCTGGTTCGGCTGCGCCATGCTGTGCTACGTGACGCCGAAGGAGCATCTCGGCCTGCCCAACCGCGACGACGTGAAAGTGGGCGTCATCACCTACAAGATCGCGGCGCACGCCTCCGATCTCGGCAAGGGCCATCCCGCAGCCCAGCTGCGCGACGACGCGCTGTCACGCGCCCGCTTCGACTTCCGTTGGGAGGACCAGTTCAACCTCGGCCTCGATCCGGAAACCGCGCGCAGCTATCACGACGAGACGCTGCCCAAGGACGCCCACAAGGTCGCGCATTTCTGCTCCATGTGCGGCCCAAAGTTCTGCTCCATGAAGATCACCCAGGACGTGCGCGACTACGCGGCGACGCTCGGCGACAACGAGAAGGCGGCGCTGAACCTCAGCGGCGACGGCAAGCTCGCCAGCATGGGCATGACCATGAGCGGCGTGATCGAGGACGGCATGGCCACCATGAGCCAGAAGTTCAAGGACATGGGCGAGCAGGTCTACGTGCAGGCCGAAGCGGTGAAGGCGAGCAACCGGGAGCTGTGAGGTAATCATCGGCTCGATTCGGCAAAGCCGAATAATGAAAGCGGATGGCTGGGTAGTAGCCCGGCCATTCGCTGGCTAAATCAGTTTGAGTCCACGCTTGGCGTGTTGCGAGTTTGTTATCTCATTTGAAACGCTTTACAACTCTTTGTACGGCAGACTTTACTGCAGCTGCGCTGGTTTTCAATTCGTTAGCAATTTCAATTGCGCGCTGGGCCGAGATTATCTTCCCCTCTTGACAGTCAAATATCACCCCATTGGTCGCTTTGGCATATGCCGCGGCAGCGACGTATGCCGAGAATCCAGCATCGACGTCGCCGCCCCACCGCATCGCAAGAGCATATTTCGATCCCCGGTCAAAAGCAGCGCCAGGATATGCGCGTGAAACATCGTCTGCATCCCAGTGATCGCATTCAAAATGCGAGCGCTTTAGATCAATCACCACAGGCAACGCCCCACGCAGTTGGGCAAGCGGCGTGAGCGTCGACAAACGCAACGAAACGCCAGCCGCATCGATCGAATGCTGCCATTGTTCCATTGACGTCAGACAGCGCTTGGAAAGAACATAAATTTCCATCGACATTTTCGATTCTCCTTCAAATTCGGTTTTGACGAAATCCAACGGAGCTGCCAGACAGCTTATAAATCACATCACACGACTTACGCCTGATACCCCGAACAACGTTGAGCTCGAATACAGGCGTATTGGGCGCTGCTCGCGTTATGGCCCGAAGTTCATCTGCTCTGCTCGAAGAAATTCGAGCAGAGCCCGTTTTGACGTCATAAATCGCAATAATGTCGCCCTGAATATTGCGAAGAGTGAGATCTGTTCGGATCGTTCCCGCCATACCGTAGGTTGGATCTACGGTATCAAGACTGAAACTCCGTTCGATATCCCCAACCCCAGGCAGATCTTGAAGTCTGACCGCCGCTCCGAACGCTGCGTGGACGGCAACTCCGTACACTGAAGCGCTCATTGTCGGCAAATATTCCAGTGCCTCCATAACGCTGACCAGCGTGTCACTAAGCGCCTTCGACGTATCGTCGATCGTTGGGATTCCAGTGAGAAATCCATCGGAGGTCTCGACCTCAATGCCTCCTTCGCTGGTCCACTTGCCCAATTCATCACGAGGCTCGTTAGGATCGAATCCAGCTTTAATACTGGCGCGAAGCAGCCTTCTAAGCTTCAATTCTTGTTTGATTTTACTCAGCTCTTTCGACATCTCCAATAAGGAGAACTTGATTTCTAAGAGAGTGTCCATATGAGGCCTCCATCACGATCCAAATCTGCATTTATGACTAGGCTTATTTTCCCATAATATCAAGAAGTATTTTTGATGGCGGCTTTTCCACCGCCCGATCTGGCCTCATCAATCTCGCAACGGCTTATTTTTACCGACGAGCCCGTAGGGCGGATTAGCGAAGCGCAATCCGCCGTTCCATCGGTGCAGCCGCCGCCGCTTTCCGCGGGTTACACTTGCGGCTAACCCGCCCTACGATCGCAACGCGATCCTGCGCTCCACCAGACTAACCATCCGCATCGACGTGGCCGACCCAATCGATCTGAAAAATTCCCCGCCGGACGTCGCGATGAAACGAGGAAAATGGCCAGTCCTGCAGGCGGCTAACCAGTCCATGCTTCACCGGATTGATCATGCAATACTCGACATGGCGCGTAGTCGGCGTCGTCGCGAACGAGATGCTCCCAGAACCGGCGCTGCCAGACGTCGCGCTCGCCGCGCCGCTCGCGGACAACACTCAGCCGTTCCTGTTTCGGCAGAGCTCTTGCAAACCGGGTCTTGATCAAGCGCCATCTTGTGGAGAAGTCGGCGTTGCCCGGCGGCAACGTCCAGACGGCATGGATGTGGTCGGGAAGGACGGCACAAGCATCAATCTCGAACGGATAGTCCCGGCGCGTGCGGGCGACCGCGTCGCGATATGATCAACAAGCAGGGATTGGCGGCGTTCGAGCAGGTGGACGGTGAAGAACCAGCAACCGCCCGGCACGAAAGCGCGACGATAATTCGGCACGGTTCATCTCGGCAAGGGTGGCGTATCACGCTGAACTCATTCGCCCTCGCGCTGCGACGTCTACTACTTCTCGAACATCTCCGAAAATAACGCCTTCGCCCGCGCCAATCCTCCGGGCGTGAACACGACCGATTTGACCTTGCCTACCGGGTCTTCGATCATGCCCTTGTCATGCAGACGACCGAGCACATCCCAATCGAAACCTTCCAGGCACGGTCGCCGTCGTGCAGCGTCAGAAACAGCAGCGCCAGCGCCGCATCGTCGATCTTTTCGGTATCAAGGGGCATCGCTGAAATCTCTCCTGCGCGGGGTAGTAGGCATGATATTCGGCGGCGCTGGGCAGGCAAGGGATGTCCGGAAGTGGCGGGACCTTGGAGGGTATCTGAACGGCAAAGCCGGTTTGGCTTGCCCATCAGCATCGCCTCGACAAGCACAGCGGTTTTGCTAGTCTGCCGACATGAACACCAAGGTCAGCAAGTAGCCCGCATGAGCGCAGCGATATGCGGGGATGAAGCTGGCTCACGCCCTGCATCTCGCTGCGCTCATGCGGGCTGGTCACCTGCTTCTGACGCCTAGCCCTTGGCACCGATCACCCTGAGCTCCGTCCTGAAAAAGCCCGCGCGCAGTTTGGCGGCCAGAGCCTCCGCTTCGGGAAGATCGTTCGCGGAAATGTTGAAGCTCGGCCGATCCCCCAACGGCTCGCGAATGACGGGGCGCAATACACATTCAGCGCCGATGAAGATCGCCAGCGTCCTGTCCGCATCTTGATCGAATCGCATCAATGTGTGCGTCAGCCGGTACAGGCGCGCCCTGATCTCCGGCGCAAGGGCGACACGGACGTGCGGCATATCGTATGTCCTGGACGTGCCATCGGAGAACCAGAACGTCTCTTGAGCGCACGCCTCGACGTCGAGAAGCGCGCGGACGGGGACATCGATCCGATGCACCGGATGCACCAGCGAGAACGCGATCCTTTCGTCTGAACGGACCGCTGCGCTTCCGGCGATGAGATTGAGTTCGACAGGGTGATCGCGCATCAATCGCTCCCTCCATTTGGCCGCTTGGCATCGATCGCTTCTTGCCAGGCCTCGACCGAGGCCAGACGCCGGTCTGACAGAACATGGATTTCCATCGACATTCATCGTCTCCTTCGTGTCGTTGGCGCATCGGCTCCTTGCTCAACTGACCGGAATGCAACTCGCGGGCGTCCCCTGTGCGAACGGTGCATTGAACAGAAGTTTCATGTCGCTGCGCGCGCCGTAGCCGTCATGCAGGGCGCGCAGCATGAAATCCGCCAGCGCCCCGAACCTTGCCGATTTGTCGACGTCCTGATCGACACTGAAGTTGCCAGCCGAGCCGTCAGTATCGAAACCGAGCTTTCCCAGCGCAGCGACGGCACGCGGCGGCAGATAGAACGTGCGCGGCTGCCCCCTTTTGGCCGCCCAGAATCCCGACGCGGCCTCGCAATGAATGCGACTTCGACTGTCGAAAAAAATACATTGCACATAGGCATTCGGCTTATCCGCCAGGGAGATCGCCAGATAGCGATTGAGGTCGCGCCTGGGATCGCCCGCGGCATAAATCTGCTCCAGCCGGCGCACCACCTCGCAGCGATAGGTCGCCTGCAGATCGACAAAGCTGTCAGCGGCGCTGGCCGGTTCAACGAACGCCAGAGCTGCGGCTGCTGTTCGCACCCATTTCGCCATCGCGAGCGCCTCCATCGGCGAGCCACTTGACAATCTGAACAAACAAAGAACAAACTTGTCAACCTCAGATTGTCTTCGGTTATCCGGGAGTAGGCGATGTTGCTTCGGATGCTGGCGGTTGTGGTTTTCGCGCATCAATTGTCACAGGCCTCGGCGCAGCCGCTGCTCGACAAGGCGCGGAACGGGGTGACCTCGGTGCGGTCCGACGATGCGGCGATGGCCGCCGCGATGGCGCGGGCGGGCCGCGAACTGGATGCCTTCCTCGGCATCGCCGCCGCGCCGCCGGCCGGCGTCCAGCATTTTTCGGTCAAGGTCCGGCTGCCGGTGGGCAAGGATTCCAATGAATATATCTGGATCCACCCTTTCACCCACGACAGCGGAAAGTTCGTGGGGAAAGTCGCCAACACGCCGCGGAATTTCAGCAACCTCGCATTCGGCGACCGGCTGGCCTTCGAGCGGAAGGACATCGTCGACTGGTCATATCGCAAGGGCGAGCGGACGATCGGCAACTACACCGCCTGCGCGCTGCTCAAGCACGAACCGCCGCAGCAGCGCGATGCGTTCATGAAGCAGTCCGGGCTTGACTGCGCCGATTGATCACCGGCCGGAGGAGGTTGCCATGGGATTTCGCGCCGTACTTCTCGCTTTACTGGCTGGCCTGGTCCAACCGGCGTCGGCGCAGTTGCTGCTGGAAAATGTCGTGCAGGACCGGGTGGTCAGCGTCGAATACAACAGCGAGGAAATGGCCGATGCCGTCCGCAGGGCGCGCGGCACGCTGGCGAGCTTCTTCGAACTGGCGGCCAATCCCCGCCCCGGCACCGGCAAGTTTGCCGTCAAGATCGGGCTGCCCACCGACCGCGGCAAGGAGTTTGTCTGGGCTAAGCTGCTTCGTCACGGCAACGGGCGCGTCGTCGCCAGGATCGACAACACGCCGCGCTGGACCACGAAGTTTCACGATGGCCAGACCCTTGCATTCACGGACGCCGCCATCATCGACTGGCTCTATGTCGACGGCGACCGGCTGAAGGGCAACTTCACCGGTTGCGCCATCAACAAACTGGTCTCCGAGCCGGAAGCCGAGGCCGTGCGCATGCGATTCAGGATGACCTGCGAAGAATGATGGGCCCGCCTGAAGTTGTTCTTCTGATTCGATAATTGACAATCGGAGCCTGTAGGGCGGACTAGCGAAGCGTAATCCGCCACTCCAGTGACAGAAATCCAAAGCCAAGCGGCGGGTTACGCTTCGCTAACCCGCCCTACGAAGTCACCGCTTCCTTCACCCTCGCCCCCTGCGCAATCGTCGGCGCTGCCGCGTTCAGCGTCTCGATGGCAAAGCCGGCGGCGGCCTTGTAGCCGGCCATGAAGGCCGCGCGTTCGGCCGGCGGGATCACGTCGTCGATATCGTCGAAGGTGCCGCCGCAGCGTTCGTCGACGAGGTTGAGGAGCCCGAACGGGCCGGCGCCGCGGTTGCGCAGGATCAGCTGCGAGACCGGGCCGCAGAGTTTTGCGTCGTAGGCTTCGAGCGCCGCCTCGCTGGCGCCGTGGGCGACCATGGCGGCGCCGAGTTCGCGGGCGTCGATGATGGCCTGGCTGGCGCCGTTGGAGCCGGTCGGATACATCGCATGCGCGGCGTCGCCGAGCAGCGCCACCGGGCCGTCGCGCCAGGTCGGCACCGGATCGCGGTCGATCATCGGATTTTCGAACGCGACGTCGGAGCCGCGGATCAGCGCGGGCACGTCGAGCCAGTCCCACACCCAGCCGTCGAAATGATGCACGAAGTCGGCGATCGCCACCTGGCGAAACCAGCCCTGCTGCTTCCAGCCCTCGGCATTGTCCATGGTCACCTCGGCGATCCAGTTGATCATCGACAGCCCGGTCACCGGATCGGGCGGCGAGATCGGATAGATCACCACGCGCTGGCGATGGGTGCCGAGCCCGATGAACGACGCGCCGGTCCGGGTCGGCTTCGCCCAGGTGGTGCCGCGCCACATCAGCGCGCCGCCCCAGTGGATCGGCGGCTGCGCGGGATGCATCTGCGCACGCACCGCGGAGTGGATACCGTCGGCGCCGATCAGCAGCGCGCCGGAATCCTGCGAGGTGGTGCCGTCGGCATGGGCGATCTCGGCGGTGACGCCATCGGCGGTCTTGGCGTAGCCGGTGACGCGGCAGCCGAGCCTGACAGCATCGGCGCCGAGCCGCTTGACCACGGCGTCATGCAGCAGCATGTGCAACCGGCCGCGATGCACGGCGTATTGCGGCCAGCGATAGCCGGCGAGTTTGCCGCGCGGCTCGGAATAGATGTCGTTGCCGTTGAGACCGACCAGCGCCCATTCCTGTGCCGGCAGGCCGACGCGGTCGAGATCGGCCTCGGTGATCCCCAGGTCGCCGAGTTCGCGCACCGCATTGGGCTGCAGGTTGATGCCGACGCCGAGGGGGCGCATCTCGCGGCTCGCCTCATAGACCACGCAGGGCACGCCGATCTGATGCAACGTCAGGGCCGTCACCAGCCCGCCGATGCCGCCGCCGGCGATGATGACCTTGCCACTCATGAGACGCTTCCCCCGCTTCCGGCTTGCCCGGTTGCGCCCTCCTCTAGCCAGCAACGGCAAGCGAGGCAAGCCGGGCCCGGCATCGGCGGCGATCGCTCCCTGCCTGGGAGCAGCGCCCCCGGCTGTGACGCCGCGCACCGGGAGGCGATCTTGAAGACGAGCTCCGGCGCCAGGATGGAGTATGCTCGGTCAACGCCCAACCGGAGACACCCATGCCCATCCAGCACTTCGCTCCGCCGCCCGGCATCGCCGCGCCGCCGCTCTCCTATGCCGCGCGGGTCGGCGACCTGCTGTTCGTGTCGGGCATTCCCGGCTTCGATGCGTCGGGCGCGCTGTCGGAGGATTTCGCCACGCAGTTCGGCTTCGTGGTTGCGACCGTCAAGCGCGTACTGGCGGAAGCCGGCACCGATATGCGCCGCCTCGTCAAGGTCAACGTGCTGCTGACGCGCGCACCCGACGTGGCGGTCATGAACCGGCTCTATGCCGAAGCGTTCGGGCCGCCGCCCTACCCGGCACGCACCACCTGCGTGGTGCAGGCGCTGCCCGATCCGCGCATGCTGATCGAGATCGAATGCGTGGCGTCGCTGCTGGAGATGTGATCGATGCCGCGCAGCGTTGCGCGACGCGTCCGCTGCATTGAACCCGACCTTCGCGTGGCGCGACTTAACTCCCGTCCGGGCCACCCGGCGCTCCGCCATTTCCGGCGGAGCTGATCGAACCTTTTTTCACGGAGACATTCACATGCGAAAATTATCTGCCTTGTGCGCCGCCGCCGGCCTCACGGTCACTGCACTGGCCGCCGCCAGCCCCGCCCATGCCGCGTTTCATCTGATCCGCTGGCAGGACACCGGCTTCTGCCAGATCTGGGACCAGAGCATCCCGACCGCGCCGTTCCCGTCGAACTACACCGTCCTCGTCAACTCGGCGACGCCGACCTTTCTCGATGCGCTGGTCCGGAAGGACGGGCTGCTGCGCACCGGCACCTGCAGGTTCTGATGCTGCGCCCGGCGGCGCACGATTGTCGCCGCCGAGCGTCGCCTTTGCTCGTTGTTGAGCGAGACCGGTCGCGGTGTGAACTGCGGCCGCGTCACCCCGCCGCCCCATACCGGCTTAACCTTTCGTTAACCAATCGCGCCCACCTTGCCGCCACGGCTGGGGGCCGTTTGTCTCGATGTTTTGCGCCGCAAGGCGCTTGCGTTGATCGGGAGGTGTCGATGCCCCAGGAGTCCTTTCCCCACGCGCCGGATTTGTCTTCGGACGATGCGCTCTCGCACGGCGTGCTGTCGCACGGTGAGCTGTCGCACGGTGTGCTCTCGCACGGTGTGCCCGTCCTCGCCGCGCATTCCGATCCAGCAGAGATCGTTCCCTACCTGATCGGCTCCACCGTGGAGGCGATCGAGCGCGAGCTGGTGCTGCAGACGTTGACGCGCTGCGACGGCAACCGCACCCATGCCGCGCGCGTGCTCGGCGTCTCGGTGCGCACGCTGCGCAACAAGATCCGGCAATATGCCGCCGAGGGCCTCGACGTCGCGGCGCACGGCTGACGCATATCCCGGCTGTCGTTCGCTGACCGCTACGGCGCGGGCGGCTTGATCGCATCCGCGACCGTGGCGCCGACAAAATCGGCCGCACGGCGGAACGCGGTGTCGGTGTCACCGCGGAAGGTGACGGTGCGGCGCATCACCAGCTGCTCGCGCTCGACGTCGAACAGCTGCACCTCGCCCCACTGCACCAGCGTGCTCATCTTGCGGATTCCGCCATAGACGAGATAGCGCGCACCGTCGCGGCGCGCCGCGGCAACGAGATCCGCGGGCGCCATGCTGATGGCGGTGCAGGCCGGCTGCGGGCAGGACGGGCGCACCACGCGGTAGTCGTGCTGCGCCAGGCTGTCGCGCAGCAGTGCGGCGAAGATCGCCATGCGGGCGCCATGCTCCGCGGTCTGGTCGGTGGCCTCGCCGGACGTATCGCTGTAGTCGAAATCCGCGACGGCGACGGCCGCTCCGGCGGCTGAACCGCGCGCCGGCGACAGCAACAGCGCGGCGATGGCGCCCAGCAATAACGGCTTCGCAAGCTTGCGCATCGTCACCTGCATGTCTCGTTCTCCCTGCCGGTTGCGACGAACCGGCGCGCTTGCGAGTGACGCGCCGGCGTCTCGATCCCGCCCGTCGTTTCCATTACATCCGCGCCGCCCGGCCGGCCAGGCCCCGCCCGCCCGGTCGCAGGGTCACGAAGCAGCCCACCTGGAAGCCGCGCTGGAACCCGCCGGTGGCCGGCGTGAACAGATACTCCTGGCAGATGGTCGGCGTGCGCTGCACGGCATAGTCATAGACCAGCTGGCCGGTGTTGATGGTCTTGTAGACGGTGACATGGCCGACGCGCGCATTCGGCATGTTGTAGTTCGCCTTCACGCGCTCGAAGCCGTCCTGCAGATCGTAGAAGATCTCGTGGTTGGAATATTGCGCGACGCCGATCCAGCCCGGCAGCGGGATCTGCCCCTTGTTCTGCAGCTGGCCGTTGAAGTTCACCTTCAGCCGCCCGGGTCCGTTGATCAGGAAGAAGTCGTCGAAGGCATTGACGTTGGCCTGCGCGATTCGCTGCGAGCTCTGTGCGGTCAGATTCAGCAGCAGCGGGCTCTGCGCCAGCGGGTCGAGAAACGCCGTATTGAAAAAGAAGGTCAGCGACTGTGCCCGCGCCGGCGCCACCGCCAGCACACAGGCCATCAACCCAAGCAGCAATGCCTTGCGCATAACATCCTCCCTGTCGGCTTCGAGCGTTGGCTTACCCGTGTGGATGATAGTTGAACGGCGCCATAATACAACCTTAAGTGATGTTCAGGCGAACAGCGTGAACGCTGCGTCGCTGTCCACTGCACCCGGGCGCCGGCGCGTCGCGGGCATGCGGCCGCACCGATTTGAAGCCGTCATCCCCCTGCTGCTAAAACCCCGCCAGCAGAATCATGGGGAGCACAGGCGTGGCGAAACAAACCATCACCCGACAAGGGCCGCAGGGTCCGCGCGGCCCGGCCGGAGAGCCGGGCATTCCCGGGCCGCAGGGGCATCCCGGCAGGCCGGGGGTCGAAGGCCCGCAGGGCA
>DATCUS010000096.1:0-4240 GCA_036561845.1 Tardiphaga sp.
GGCGGCGCGCCGGGGACGGCATTGACGTCGGGCGTCGCCGGCTCCGACGGCAGCGCGACAGGCGCCGAACGCCCGGCCATCAACCGGGTGATCTCGCGCTCGACGTAATGCGCCAGCTTGCGCGCGCCGGCCTTGGTGAAGAACACACCGTCATAGGACCGCAACCGGCGGTTCTGGCCCTCGAAATCGGGACCCTGCTGCAGGAAACGCCCGGCCTCGTCGACGAAACCGTCCCAGACATCCACATAGGTAATGCCGGCCTTGCCAGCGGCATCGCGGTACAGCGAATTCAGGAACAGCGTGTCGGACGTCGCCTTGGTGCCGCGCACCGCGGGCAGCCCGACCCACAGCACCGGCACGCCCCTGGCCTTGAGCACGCCGATCATCTCCTCGATCTTCTTGGTATAGAGCTCGATCCAGCGATCGTCGCGAAACTCGGCGACGCCGCCCGGAGATCGCGCGCTCTTTTCCGGCGCGATCAGCGACGGCGGCTCGGCGATGTCCTGATCGTCATCGGCGTCAGCCGGCTTGGCGGCCTCAGCGGCGCCATCCGGCTTCGCCTTGTCGTCTTTCCTGGCGCCCTTCTTGTCGGCCGCCTTGTCCGGCTCGCGGATCGGAATGCGATCGTTGAGACCCAGCATCACGACGATGGCGTCCGGCTTTTCGCTGGCGAGAATGCCCTTGGCCGCCGCCGCCCAGTCGGCCGGATCGCCCTTGGGCTGATAGCGCAGCAGGCCGGAAACGGTCTTGTGCTTGCGGATCACGCCCATGTCGGGCTGCTCCGAATAGGCGTCCTCGAGGCCGTAGGCCAGCCAGTCGGCCATCGCGTCGCCGAGCACCAGCACGTTGCGTTCCGGCGGATTTGCCGGATCGCGCTTTTCCGGCGCCGGCGCACGCGAATAATCCTCGCGCTGGACGCGCTTGGGCGGCTGCTGCTGGAACGGCGCGAAGAACGGGCTGTCATTGCCGCCGAACCAGCCAAAGCCACCACCGCCACCGCCATTGGGAATGGCGCGCTGCGGACGCGGTGGCGGCTGCGGTGGCCCACCGAAATTGAAGAATTGTGCCGACGCCGGTGCGATGATGCCGAACAACATGCCCAAGGCGACGGCCACCGCGATCAGCGGGCCGCGCTCGGTAAACAATCCAAGGAATGATTTCGACTTGTCTGGCATGCGCCTCGATCGCAATCCAACTTCAGGATACGCCGCACTTATACCCGAATTCGGGCCGCAAGCGGGCAGTTTTCGTCCATCGAGCCGGCCGCGCAGGACCAGGTCGGGGGACGGAGTTAATGGCCGCGATGGCACCGGATCGACCGGCGCCCATCGATCCGGTCTGGCCTGTCAGATTCGTTCGATCCCGGCCTCTTTTGGCACCCTGGCCTCCGCATTCGAACGCAGGATGTGCCGGTCGATGGCGGCGGCCAGGCCGTGATCGATGGCCGTCATCGGCAACCGGACCTCCGGACTGTCGATCAGACCGCACCGCCACAGCCAGTACTTCAGCGGTGCCGGTGACGGTTCGGCGAACAGCAAGGTCGCGATACCCGACAAGGCGCGCCATTGCATGTTGGCGCGCAGCGCGTCGCCGGACAGGATGGTGGGCCGCAGCGCTGCGAACTCCCGGGTGCGGAGATGCGCCGATGCCAGAATGCCGCCGTCGCAACCGCGGATCAGCGCGCCGTACAACAGCGCATCCTCGCCGGTCAGCACGGCAAAGCCGCTGGGCCGGCGGCGCAGCAGGTCGACCGACTGCAGCGTGTCCGCTGAGCAATCCTTGATCCCCACGATGTTGCTGCGTTCGGCCAGCCGCAGGATGGTCGCATTGTCGAGGTTGACCCCGGTCCGATACGGAATGTTGTAGAGCATGATCGGCCGCGCGGTGCCGTCGGCCAGCGCCTCGAAATGCTGCAGCAATCCGCGCTGCGACGGCCGCGAGTAATACGGGCTGGAGATCAGGTAGCCGTCAACCGGCCAGTTCGCGGTCCGCGCCAGCGCGGCGACAAGCCGGCTGGTGTCGCTGCCGGACAGGCCGAGATAGCACGGGCGCCTCACCCCGCCCTCCTGCAGCGCCTGCGCCGTGACCGTCACCAGTTGCCGGACTTCATCCTCGTCGAGGGTCATCCCCTCGCCGGTGGTGGCGCCGAGAATGAGTCCGTCGATCGGCTGATCGGAGTAGTGCTTGAGCAGCCGGCGTAGCGACACCGTGTCGATGGCGCCGTCGCGAAACGGCGTGATGAGGGGCAACCATAAACCGCTCGGCGGTTCGGACGCAGTGGGCATGAACGTGTCTCCTGTCTGGGCCGGCGACGGAGACGCATAAAAAAACCCCGACGAAACCGGCGGGGTTTGGTGAATGTGCCGAGCTTGATGTGATCTATCGCGCGCGCAAATCCCCGTCCCCGATGGAGGCACGGCGTTTTACGTTATGACGGGCGGTGCGAGTGATCATCGCTCCAAAGTGCACTTAGCGTACTACACATGTCAAGCGCGCATCGCTGCGCTCCCGCAATTTGTGTCCGCAATGGCTTGGCGCGATTGACCCAGCGCAAGGCGTATGCCCTGCGCTGATTGCATGGATGGATCTGACAGCGCGAGAAACAACATGAATCCGGTCATCGAGACACGCCAGGGCAAGCTGCGTGGTTGCTCCAGCAATGGCGTGACGTCGTTCAAGGGCGTGCGCTACGCGGCGCCGCCGTTCGGTGCGCACCGCCTGCAACCGCCGCAGCCTGTCGTGCCCTGGGACGGAGTCCGTGATGCACTGGCGTTCGGACCGAAGCCCCCGCAGGTCGACTATCCGCCTGGTATCGCCGAATTCCTGCCGGAACTGGTCGGGTCAGGCGAGGACTGCCTGACACTCAACATCTGGACGCCTGATGCGGGCACCGCCGGCCTGCCGGTGATGGTCTTTCTGCCCGGCGGCATGTTCGAATTCCACGCCACCGGCGCCACGCCATTCTATGACGGCAGCCGCTTCGCCCGCGACGGTGTGGTCTGTGTGACCATCAACTATCGCGTCGGCGCCGACGGCTTTCTGTACTTCGGCGACGGCGTCGCCAATCTCGGCTTGCTCGACCAGATCGCCGCACTCACATGGGTGCAGGACAATATCGCCGCCTTTGGCGGTGATCGCGACCGCGTCACCGTGTTCGGGGAGTCGGCGGGCGGCATGAGCGTCGCCACGCTGCTCACCATGCCGCGCGCAAACGGCCTGTTTCACCGCGCCATCGTGCAGAGCGGCAACACCCCGATCGTCAATTCTGCGGCGACCGCGCGACGGATCGGCCAGCGACTCGCCGACATTCTCGGCGTTCCGGCGACGCGGGCGGCGATCGCCGCAATGTCCACCGCGCAGATCCTGCAGGCGCAGGCGAAGCTGCGCGCCGAGCTCATTGCCGGTCCCGACCCGATGCAGTGGGGCGAGGTGGCGCTCACCTATCTGCCGTGGGCGCCGGTGGTCGACGGCCTGACCATCCCGCAACCTCCCATCGACGCTATGGCTGCGGGCGCCGCGGCTGACATCGATCTGCTGGTCGGATCGAACGCCGAGGAAACGCGGCTGTTCTTCGTGTCCGACGGCTCCATCGACCGCATTCCCGACGCGGCCGTGGTGGCGATGGCCGCAGCCTACGGGCTGTCGGACGAGGGGTTGAGTGGCTACCGCGCGGCCTATCCGAACGCGACGGCCGGCGAGTTGCTGTCGGCAATCCAGACCGACTGGTACTGGCGAATTCCCGCGGTACGGCTGGCCGACGCCCATGCATCACGCGCGCGCGCATCGACCTATATGTACGAATTCGCCTGGCGCTCGCCGCTGTTCGGCGGCCGCCTCGGCGCCGCCCATTCGATGGAGATTCCGTTCGTGTTCGACACGCTCGGCCTGGGAACGCAGGCGCTGCTCGGCGATGCCCCGCCGCAGGCACTGGCGACGGCCATGCACGCAGCCTGGGTCTCCTTTGCCCGCACCGGCGACTGCGGCTGGCCCAGATACGACCCGGTGCGCAGGACGACCATGCACTTCGACGCGACGCCGGCCGTCATCGACGATCCCATGGCCGCCAGACGCGCGCTTTGGAAGAACGCGTGCTAGCGCCCGCGCAATTTCTCCAGCACCTCCGACGACGCAAAGCCGTCGGCCGGCGCTCCGATCGAGGCCTGGAAGCTGCGCAGCGCCTCGCGGGTCTGGCCGCCGAACTGGCCGTCGGGCGTGCCCTTGTAGAAGCCGCGCTGCGCCA
>DATCUS010000097.1:0-23774 GCA_036561845.1 Tardiphaga sp.
CGGACGGGCGGCCCCGCCGGCATGTACCGACGCTGCCGGGGCGCGGTCCGGGGTCGCATCCGGCCGCGGCGGGCCGGTGATGTGGTCGACGACGGTGCTCATTCGGCGGCGCTCGGACTGGTCGGGAATCGCGGGGTCGCAGATCTAGACAGAATGGATCGGCCCGTTAGTTGCAAGAAGATTGCGGCCATGGCACGGCCCGGGCGGCAAGTCGCCGCGGCGAGAGGTAGGACGGAACTATGTTGAAACGGCGATCATTTTCGCCGCTGCCGGGGCCGATTTGGCCCGCCGCGCGGTTTTCGCTATGATTGCGCTTCATTTTGAACGATGACATGCCATGTACCGCGCCGTGACCCGCCAGATTGAAGTCACCGTCGAGCCGAACTTCCAGCCGGAACGTTCGTCGGCGGAAAAGCACCGTTTTTTCTGGTCCTACACCGTGGTGATCACCAATTCCGGCGCCGAGACCGTGCAATTGAAGGCCCGGCACTGGGTCATCACCGACGCCGCCGGGCGGATGGAAGAGGTGCGCGGCGAGGGCGTGGTCGGCGAACAGCCGGTGCTCGCGCCCGGCGAACGCTTCGAATACACCTCCGGCGTGCCGCTGCCCACCGCCTCCGGCTTCATGGCCGGCAGCTACCAGATGGTCACCGACACCGGCGAGCCGTTCGAGATCAACGTCCCCGCCTTCTCGCTCGACAGCCCCGACAACAAGCGCGTGCTGAACTAGTAGCGCGCGGCAGCGTCGTCCTTTTTCCCGCCCCTTGCGGGGAGGGATTCCGCGGGCGCATCGCGCTAATTCCTGATTCAACTGTCAAACAGCCAAACAACTATAGTCCCGCGACGCCGATGCGCCCGGGCTGTGCTGCATTCCCTGCCTTCCCGATCGAGAAGGCGCGCGGAACGCCGGGTGCCCGATGCACCCATGGGCTCGTGTGCATGGGTAGAAAGCACACGAGGCTTGCCACGGTCACACCGGGAAACAACCCGGCGTTCCGCGCGCGATGGTGTTAACGGCTTATGGCGTGCTCTCCCCGGCAGCGACCGTCGTTGCCGTCCTCCGACTGAGAATGCGTCCGCCTTCGGTCGAAAGCGGATCTCCGTCGGAATCGATGCCGCGCGCGGCATCCAGACCACACGCTTTTGCCGTCCGCGCCAGCGTGGTTCGTCAGCGTTTCCTTCCGGTCTCACGGACCCTTGTGGGTGCCCGCCCTGACCAAAAATTCCGCGCCTGACGCTGCCGCGTCCACCGCACCCCGCCCCGCGAACCTGACGATCGCGATACGCCCCTCTCGGTGGGACGGGATGCAATGGATTATAAGCCTAATTAAAACGACGTCAAGAGACTTTTAGGAAAAAATGTCTGGCGCGGGGCTATTCGACGCCGGCCTCGGCCGGCGTGAATTCGTAGACCGAACTGCAGAACTCGCAGGTCACCACGACCTTGCCGTCCTTGACCATGTCGGCGCGATCCTGCGGCTCGAAGCTGTTGAGCATGCCGGAGACCGCCTCGCGCGAGCAGGAGCACTGCGCGCGCAGCGGCAGCGGGGCGAAGACGCGCACGCCGGTTTCGTGGAAAAGGCGGTACAGCAGCCGCTCGCCTGACAGGTCGGGATCGATCAGCTCGAGATCCTCGACGGTCGCAATCAGCGACTGGCCTTCGACCCAGGCGTCATCCTCGGCCACCGCGTTGGCCTCCAGCCCGTCGGGCGCATCGCCGGGATGCAGGTCGCGCTGCGCGCGTTCAGGCGCCTTGGGCAGGAACTGCAGCAGCATGCCGCCGGCACGCCAGCCATGGCGGGGACCGCCCTCGCCGCCGCGCCATTCCTCGCCGACCGCCAGCCGCACCCGGGTGGGGATCTGCTCGGAGCGCAGGAAATATTCATGGGCAGCGTCTTCCAGACTGCCGCCTTCCAGCGCCACCAGGCCCTGGTAGCGGCTCATGTCCGGGCCCTGGTCGACGGTCATGGCGAGATGGCCGTGGCCGAGCAGCGCGCCGGAGTCCTGCCCTGCCACCAGCCTGGCCTCGTCAAAGCGCGCATAGGCGCGCATCCGGTCCGGGGCCTGGAAATCGACGATCATCAGCGACACCGGCCCGTCGGTCTGGGTCTGCAGGATGAAGCGGCCGTCGAATTTCAGCGACGAGCCGAGCAGCGTCGTCAGCACGATGGCCTCGCCGAGCAGTTTTGCGACCGGCACCGGGTAATTGTGCTTGTTGAGCAGTTCGTCGAGCGCAGGTCCAAGCCGGGTCAGCCGGCCGCGCAGGTCGAGCGCGGCGACCTCGAACGGCAGCACCGCATCGTCGACCGGAACTTCGGACGGCGCGCGAATGGGGGGATCGACGAGGATTCTGGATTCGGGGGCTTGTGAGGTCATGGAGCCTATCTGGGGGCGATGGAGCCGGATCGAAAGGTTCTCGTTTCCTTTTTCCTTCTCCCCCGCGCGAAGCGAAGCTTCGCTAGGTGGGAGAAGGTGGCGCGGACCAACGGGGCGGCGACGGATGAGGGGTTACCAGACTCCGAGCTTGCAACTACCCTCACCCGGCCGCGCTGGCGCGCGGCCACCCTCTCCCACAAGGGGAGAGGGAAGAAGAAGAAAAAGCGCGGCGCATGTGCGTCTTCACGCCACCGCGTTGAGGCACCAGGCCAGGATGCCCTTCTGGGCGTGGAGGCGATTTTCGGCCTCGTCAAACACCACCGACTGCGGCCCGTCGATCACCTCGTCGGTGACCTCGTCGCCGCGATGCGCCGGCAGGCAGTGCATGAACAGCGCGTCCGGCTTGGCCAGACCCATCAGCCGGGCATTGACCTGATAGGGCTTCAGCAGGTTGTGGCGGGTCTCACCGTCCTTGTCGCCCATCGACACCCAGGTGTCGGTGACGACGCAGTCGACGCCGCGCACCATCGCATCGGGATCGGTGCTGAAGGTGATCGGTGCGTGGGTCGCCTTGACCCAGTCCTTGAACGGCTTCTTCGGCGCCAGCTCCGGCGGCGTTGCAATATTGAGCTGGAACTGGAAGCGCTCCGCCGCATGGGCCCACGACATCAGCACGTTGTTGTCGTCGCCGGTCCAGGCCACGGTGCGGCCCTTGATCGGCCCGCGATGCTCCTCGAAGGTCATGACGTCGGCCATCACCTGGCAGGGATGCGACTTGCGGGTCAGGCCATTGATCACCGGCACGGTGGCGAATTCGGCGAGCTCCAGCAGCGCGTCATGGCTGAGGATGCGGATCATGATGATGTCGACGAAGCGCGACAGCACGCGCGCGGTGTCGGCGATGGTCTCGCCGCGGCCGAGCTGCATTTCCGCGCCGGTCAGCATCACCACTTCGCCGCCGAGCTGGCGCATGCCGACCTCGAACGACACCCGGGTGCGGGTCGAGGGTTTTTCGAAGATCATCGCCAGGGTCTTGTCTTCCAGCGGCTTGTCGGGCCTGGCGTTGGTCTTGTCGTGGCCCTTCAGCTTCGCCTTCATGGCGACGCTGGCGTCGAGGATGTTGCGCAGCTCGTTGGTGGGCACATCGCAGAGGTCGAGGAAATGCCGCGGCGACGTACTCATCGCCCGGCTCCAAGCTTCAGTGCCGGCGACGCCAGCGCCACGCAGGCCTGCTCCAGGCGCTGCACGCCCTCCTCGATCTCCGCCTCGGTGACGATCAGCGGCGGCAGCAGCCGCACCACGTTCTCGCCGGCGCCCACGCTGAGCAGCCGGGCGTCGCGCAACGCCGCGACCAGGTCGCCGGACGGCACCACCGCCTTGACGCCGATCAGCAGGCCTTCGCCGCGCACGTCGGCCAGCACCTCGGGATGGCGATCGACCACCGAGGCGAGCTTCTGCTTGAACAGCAGCGACATGCGGTTGACGTGTTCGAAGAAGCCGGGCTTCAGCATGACGTCGAGCACCGCATTGGCTGATGCCACCGCCAGCGGATTGCCGCCGAAGGTGGAGCCGTGCGAGCCTGGCGCCATGCCGGCCGCGGCTTCCGCCGTCGTCAGACAGGCGCCGATCGGAAAGCCGCCGCCGAGCGCCTTGGCCAGCGACATAATGTCCGGCGTCACGCCGATGTGCTGATGCGCGAACAACGAGCCGGTGCGGCCCATGCCGGTCTGCACCTCGTCGAACACCAGCAAGATGCCGCGCTCGTCGCACACTTCGCGCAAGGCGCGGAAGAACGCGTGCGGCGGCGCGCGCACGCCGCCCTCGCCCTGCAGCGGCTCGATCAGAATGCCGGCGGTCTCCGGACCGATGGCTTTCTTCACCGCGTCGATGTCGCCGAGCGGCACCTGGTCGAAGCCCTGCATCGGCGGGCCGTAGCCCTCGAGATACTTCGCAGCGCCGGTGGCGGCCAGGGTCGCCAGCGTGCGGCCGTGGAATGCGCCCTCGAAGGTCACGATGCGATAGCGCTCGGGGTTGCCCTTCGAGAAATGATAGTGGCGCGTCATCTTGATCGCGCATTCCATCGCCTCGGCGCCGGAATTGGCAAAGAACACGTAGTCGGCAAAGCTCTGCTCGCACAGCCGCGCCGCCAGCCGCTCACCGTCGGGGCTCCTGAACAGGTTCGACATGTGCCAGAGCTTTGTCGCCTGCTCCTGCAGGGCCGCGACCAGATGCGGATGGCAGTGGCCGAGCGCATTGACCGCGACGCCGCTGGTGAAGTCGAGATAACGTTCACCGTCGGTGCCATTCAGCCACGCACCTTCGCCCGAGGTGAAGGCGACGTCCGCTCTGGCGAATACCGGCAGCAGATGAGACGGGGTTGCGCTCTTGGTCATAACCAATCCGATCGGAACTTAGGGTGACTGGGCGAACGCGCCTGTGCGAGATCGGACAACCTACCCCGGAAACGAAACGTGCCGCCTTTCCAGGCGGCACGTGGGCATTATTCTATGGTTGCGGCGGTGGCTGTCAACCTCGGCGCGGCCTGGAAAGCCCGTAGTATCCCGGGCAAGGCGCGACGATCGACGCAACTATTGGAGTCCGGGCGCGTTTCCGTGACGACAGAATCGCACAAAAAACCGATTTCTCTGTTTTGCAAGCACAAGGATGTGGACGCGTGAGGCCGGACTCTTGCGCCGGAGTCACGGCATATTGTAGCTTCTGAGCTATCGGGTACGACATCTCGTGCACGGTTGTGTTCCACTACGGTCCAGTGTTCGGCGTAAACGTCCGGTCGCAATTCTTGCGCCCGGCGAGCGCTAAGGGATTCGGACTGCAGGGATTTTTGTGACGCTGGAGTCGCTGCGCTGCCTGACACCGGCCGGCGCGACACGAAGGGAAGAGTGCGATGACGGTATTAACCTGGACCGACGATCGCGTCGAGCAGCTGAAAAAGCTCTGGGAAGGCGGCCTGTCCGCCAGCCAGATTGCCGCCGAGCTCGGCAATGTGACGCGTAACGCGGTGATCGGCAAAGTCCACCGCCTCGGCCTGTCCGGCCGTGCCAAGAGCCCAAGCTCGGCGGCGCCGCGCCCGCGCAAGGCGCGTCCGGCCCAGCAGATGATGCGGGTTGCGCGCCCGGTCGCCCGCGGCAACACCGCGCTGGCCCACGCCTTCGAAGTCGAAGCCGAGCCGGATCCGGTGACCTATGACAATGTGGTGCCGATGGCGCAGCGGCTGAGCCTGCTGCAGCTCAACGAGGCCACCTGCCACTGGCCGATCGGCGATCCGAGCAATGCGGAATTCTACTTCTGCGGCGGCAAGGCCCTGCAGAGCCTGCCCTATTGCGCGCACCACTCGCGCATCGCCTACCAGCCCGCAAGCGATCGCCGTCGCCAGGCACCGAAGCCGATCAGGTAAGCTAGAGGCGCTGCGGTGATCCGCAGGGCCAGACACAAACGACGTGTCGTCCCCGCGCAAGCGGGGACCCATAACCACAGCGGTACGTGGTTATGAATTGCGGTCGAGGCCGCTTTTCCAATTGATCAGACGGAGGCTATGGGTCCCCGCTTGCGCGGGGACGACACGGAGTCTCCTTACTCCGCCGCCTTGTCGAAGCGGTCGTCCAGCGCGTAGCCGGCGCCACGGACGGTGCGGATCGGGTCCTGCTCGCCGCCGGGATTAAGCAGCTTGCGCAAGCGGCCGATGTGGACGTCCACGGTGCGCTCGTCGATATAGATGTCGCGGCCCCAGACGCTATCGAGCAGCTGCTCGCGGCTGAACACCCGGCCGGGATGCTCCAGAAAGAACTCCAGCAACCGGTATTCGGTCGGGCCGAGATCGATCGGCCGACCCGAGCGCGCGACGCGGCGCTTGTCGCGGTCGAGTTCAATGTCCCCGAACGCCAGCACCGTGGCGAGGCGTTCCGGCGCGGCGCGGCGCAACAGCCCCTTCACACGGGCCAGCAGCTCCGGCACCGAGAACGGCTTGACGATGTAGTCGTCGGCACCGGTGGCCAGACCGCGAACGCGCTCGCTCTCCTCGCCGCGTGCGGTGAGCATGATGATCGGCAGCGCCTTGGTCTCGGGCCGCGCCCGCAGGCGGCGGCACAGCTCGATGCCGGACAGGCCGGGCAGCATCCAGTCCAGCACCACCAGGTCGGGGACGCTTTCCTTCAGCCTGGTGTCGGCGTCATCGCCGCGGGCGACGGTCTCTACGTCATAGCCTTCGGCGTCGAGATTGTAGCGCAGCAGCGTGGTCAGCGCCTCTTCGTCCTCAACCACCAGAATGCGCGCGTTCATATGTGATCTACCTTATATATTGCCGGGAGCAGTAGCGAAGCTGGTCATGTCGCCCTTCGGGCGCTTGTCGAGGATCTGCTGGCCCTCGATCATGTAGAATACCGTCTCGGCGATGTTGGTGGCGTGATCGCCGATCCGCTCGATGTTCTTGGCGCAGAACATCAGATGGATGCAGAACGAGATGTTGCGCGGGTCTTCCATCATGTAGGTGAGGAGTTCGCGGAACAGCGAGGTGCAGATCGCGTCGATCTCCTCGTCACCCTTCCACACCGCCATCGCCGCGGGCAGGTCGTGCGCGGCGTAAGCGTCGAGCACCGCCTTGACCTGCGACTGCACCAGGTTGGTCATGTGCTCGAGGCCGCGGATCAGCTTCAGCGGATGAAAATCGCTGTCGAGCGCGTTGACGCGCTTGCCGATGTTCTTGGCGAGGTCGCCGATCCGCTCGACGTCGATGGCGACGCGCATCGCGCCGACGATCTCGCGCAGGTCGATGGCCATCGGCTGGCGCTTGGCGATGGTCAGCACCGCGCGCTCCTCGATGACGCGCTGCATCTGGTCGATCTCCTGATCGGCGGCGACCACGCGCAGGCCGAGTTCGACGTCGCGCCGCACCAGCGCGTCGACGGAATCGGTGATCTGGCGCTCCGCCAGTCCGCCCATCTCGGCGACGAGCCGGGTCAGTTCCTGCAGATCGTCGTCGAAAGCCTTGGTGGTGTGTTCAAAAGCCATAATCAATCCTCCCGCGCGATGCGCGTCAGCCGAAACGGCCGGTGATGTAATCCTGGGTGCGACGATCGGTCGGCGAGGTGAAAATCTTGTTGGTGGGACCGAATTCGATCAGCTCGCCGAGATACATGAAGGCCGTGGAGTCGGAGACGCGCGCGGCCTGCTGCATGTTATGGGTGACGATGGCGATGGTATACTCGTCCTTCATCTCGTCGATCAGTTCCTCGATCTTGGCGGTCGAGATCGGATCCAGCGCCGAGCACGGCTCGTCGAACAGGATCACTTCCGGCCTGACCGCGATGGTGCGGGCAATGCACAGGCGCTGCTGCTGACCGCCGGACAGGCTGAGCCCGGAGGCGTTGAGCTTGTCCTTGACCTCGTTCCACAGCGCGCCGCCACGCAGCGCCTTCTCGACGCGGCCATCCATCTCCGACTTGGAGATCTTCTCGTAGAGCCGCACGCCGAACGCGATGTTCTCGTAGATGGTCATCGGGAACGGGGTCGGCTTCTGGAACACCATGCCGACCCGGGCACGCAGCAGGTTGAGGTCGAGCTTGGGGTCGAGCACGTTCTGGCTGTCGAGCATGACCTGGCCCTCGGCGCGCTGGCCGGGATAGAGGTCGTACATGCGGTTGAAGATGCGCAGCAGGGTCGACTTGCCGCAGCCCGACGGGCCGATGAAGGCAGTGACCTTGTTGGCGATCAGGTTGAGGTTGATATGCTTCAGCGCGTGGTGCTCGCCGTAATAGAAATTGAGGTCGCGCACGCTGACCTTCGGACGTTCCTCACCCTGCACGGCCGAGGGCGGCATGGCGACGCCGGGAACGCTGGTGGAAATCGAAAGCTCGCTCATTTGGCTGTCCTCTCGGCGCCAAGAATGCGGGCGCCAATGTTAAGGGCAAGTACGGTCAGGGTGATGATCAAGGCCCCGCTCCAGGCGAGCTGCTTCCAGTACTCGTAAGGGCTTTGAACGAAGTTGTTGATGGTGACAGGTAGATTGGCCATGGTCTTGGTGAGATCGAGACTGAAGAACTGGTTGCTCAGCGCGGTGAACAGCAGCGGCGCGGTCTCGCCGGCAACGCGGGCCGTCGCCAGCAGCACGCCGGTGATCAGGCCGGCGCGGGCCGCGCGATAGGCGATGCGGCGGATCACCAGCGAACGCGGCAGGCCGAGCGCCGAGGCCGCCTCGCGCAGCGGATTGGGCACCAGGCCGAGCATGTCCTCGGTGGTGCGCACCACCACGGGGATGACGATCACCGCCAGCGCCAGCGCGCCTGCGAAGGCCGAGAAGCCGCCCATCGGCACCACCACCGCGCCATAGACGAACAGGCCGATGATGATCGACGGCGCCGACAGCAGGATGTCGTTGATGAAGCGGATCACATCGGTGAGTCGATCGTTCTTGCCGTATTCGGCGAGATAGGTGCCGGCCAGCAGGCCGAGCGGCGCGCCGATGCCGACGCCGATCACCGTCATGATGATCGAACCGACAATGGCGTTGAGCAGGCCGCCTTCCGCCGAGCCGGGCGGCGGCGTGTTCTGGGTGAACAGCTGCACGCTGATGCCGGCCAGACCGTTGGTGAACAGCGTGAACAGGATCAGCGCCAGCCAGGAGACGCCGAACAAAGCGGCGGCGAAGCACAGCGCGCGGATCGTCATGTCGACGCGGCGGCGATGGGCATAGATCGGATTCATGAAATCACCTGAAGTCGCATGACCTTGTCCGAAAACCGGTATCCACTTTTCGGGGTCATGCTAATTGCCCGCCTTCTTCTCAAGCCGCATCAGCATCAGGCGCGCGCCCGACAGTACGAAGAACGTCAGCACGAACAGCAACAACCCGAGCAGGATCAGGCCCGACTGGTGCAGGCCATCGCTCTCGGCAAATTCGCTGGCAATCGCCGCCGAAATGGTGGTGCCCGGCCCGAACACCGAGCCGGAGATCCTGAACGAGTTGCCGATGATGAAGGTCACCGCCATGGTCTCGCCGAGCGCGCGGCCGAGCGCCAGCATGATGCCGCCGATCACGCCGACGCGGGTGTAGGGGATGACCACGTTGCGGACGACTTCCCAAGTGGTGCAGCCGACGCCGTAGGCGGCCTCCTTGAGCACCGGCGGCACGGTCTTGAACACGTCCACCGAGATCGAGGTGATGAACGGCAGCACCATGATGGCGAGGATCAGGGCGGCGTTGAACAGGCTGAGATAGGATGGCGGGCCGGCGAAGATGGTGCCGAGCACCGGCACGCCTTCGAAGGTGCGGATCATGAACGGCTGGACGTGGTTGGCCAGGAACGGGCCGAGCACGAAGAAGCCCCACATGCCGTAGATGATCGAGGGAATGCCGGCGAGCAGTTCGACGGCCATGCCGATCGGGCGGCGCAGCCATTGCGGGCACAGCTCGGTGAGGAAGATCGCAATGCCGAGCCCGACCGGGATGGCGATGGTCATGGCGATCACCGAGGTCACCAGGGTGCCATAGATCGGCCCCAGCGCGCCGAGCACCGGCGGATCGGCAGAGGGCGCCCAGCGCGCCGTCCACAGGAAGGCAAAGCCGTATTCCTTCATCGCCGGCCAGGCGCCGGCGATGAGCGACAGAATGATGCCGCCGAGGATCAGCAGCACCGAAATCGCGCAGGCCCGCGTCGCCCAGTAGAAGGCGCTGTCGCCGAACTTGAAGGCGCTGAGGGCCTTCGCGCGATCATACGGACCGGCAGCTTCCATCGACGAACTCTGAACGGCCATATCTGCCACGCCAGTCCCCTGTGTCTTGTTACTATTACTGGATGCGCGAGCGCATCGTGAAGAAAGAACGCGGCGCAACGCTGTGGTGCCTTGTGAGGCCCGGCACTCGCCGCGCGGTCCCTCCCCCTTGTGGGGGAGGGAGCACTACGGTCCGAGTTCGGCTCAGCTCTTGATATCAGCCGACCAGGTCTTCTCGATCAGCTTGACGACCGGAGCCGGCATCGGGATGTAGTCGAGCTCTTCGGCCATCTTGTCGCCCTTCTCGAACGCCCACTTGAAGAACTTGACGGCTTCGGCGGAGGCAGCCTTGTCCGCGGGGGCCTTGTGCATCAGGATGAAGGTCGCGGCAGTGATCGGCCAGGAGGCTTCGCCGGGCTGGTCGGTGAGGATCACGTAGTAGCCGGGAGCCTTCGCCCAGTCGGCATTCGACGCGGCGGCCTGGAAGGCAGCAATGGTCGGCTGCACGGTCTTGCCGGCCTTGTTGATCAGCGCGGCGTAGGTCAGCTTGTTCTGCTTGGCGTAGGCGTATTCGACGTAGCCGATCGCGTTCTTGGTCTGGCTGATGTTGCCGGCAACGCCTTCATTGCCCTTGGCGCCGACGCCAACCGGCCATTCGACCGCGGTACCCGAACCGACCTTGGTCTTCCAGTCGGCGCTTGCCTTGGCGAGATAGTCGGTGAAGTTGAAGGTGGTGCCCGAACCATCCGAACGGCGCACCACGGTGATGGCATCGGTCGGCAGCTTCAGCTTCGGATTCAGCTTGACGATCGCGGCGTCGTTCCAGGTCTTGATCTTGCCGAGATAGATGTCGGCGAGCACTTCGCCGGACAGCACCAGTTCACCCGACTTGATGCCTTCGAGATTCACGACGGGGACGATGGCGCCCATGACCATCGGCCACTGCACCAGGCCGTCCTTCTCGAGCACTTCGGCCTTGAGCGGCGCGTCGGTGGCGCCGAAGGTCACGGTCTTGGCCTGAATCTGCTTGATGCCGGCGCCGGAGCCGATCGACTGGTAGTTGAGGCCGTTGCCGGTCTCTTTCTTGTAGGCGTCAGCCCACTTCGAATAGATCGGGAAGGGGAAGGTCGCGCCAGCACCGGTAATGTCGGCAGCGAATGCCGACGTCGATGCGGCCACCAGGCCGGCAACAACGATTGCCTTAAGGAATTTCATGATGGTCTCCATCTGCTGAGCTAAGGCGCCGGACGCGCCCGATCCTGCTCACGCCGCCCGTTTAGGGCTGGTCGATTGACCTTTTATGATGGTTCGATGACAGCTGGATGACGGCCACAAGCCATTGAATCCACTCATGTTTAAGAAGCAGACGGGGCCTTTGCCTGGGGAAAAGCGGCGGTAAAGGTCGCGCCATTTTTCGGCACGCTTTCGATCAAAAGCCGGCCGCGATGACGGTTAAGAATATGTTTCACCAGCGAGAGTCCGAGCCCGGTGCCGCCCTGCGCGCGGCTGTCGCCGACATCGACCCGGTAGAACCGCTCGGTGAGCCGCGGCAGGTGCTCCGGGGCGATGCCGGGACCGAAATCGCGCACCGCGACCCGCATTTCAGGCGCGCCCTCCGGCGAGGTCGACGGCGTCATCGAGACCAGCACCCGGCCGCCGGAAGCGCCGTATTTCAGCGCGTTCTCGATCAGGTTCTCGAACAGCCGCAGCAGTTCCTCACGGTCGCCGGCGATCATCACCGGCGCGTCGGGCAGCTCCATCTCGATGTGGACATTGCGCTCGGCGGCCAGCGGCTCCAGCCCGTCGCCGACCTGTCGGATGATCGGCAGCAGATCGACCAGGGTATCCGGCCGGACGTGGGCCGACAGTTCGACCCGCGACAGCGACAACAGGTCGTCGATCAGCCGCGCCATCCGGGTGGCCTGGGTATGCATGATGCCGAGGAAGCGCTCGCGGGCCTTGGCGTCGTCCTTGGCCGGCCCCTGCAGCGTGTCGATGAAGCCGGACAGCGCCGCCAGCGGCGTGCGCAGCTCGTGGCTGGCATTGGCAACGAAATCGGCGCGCATTTCCTCGACCCGGCGCAGCGGCGTCTGGTCATGAAACGTCATCAGCATGCAGGTGTCGGCGCCGCCAAAGGCGGTGGGCACGGACAGCGGCGTCACGATCAGCTCCATCCAGCGGTCGACCGGGACGTGATCGAGATAGGTGGCGCGGCGCGGCTCGGTGCTGGCGATGGCCTCGCGCAGCGCGGTGATGATCTCCGGAGAGCGCAGCGCGAACTGCGCCAGCTCGTTCTTGCGCAACGCCGGGGCGAGCTGGGCCGCCGCCGCATTGAGGTGGATGACCCGCCCGGCGCGGTCGAGCAGCACCGCGGGATCCGGCATGCCGGCGATGATCGCCCGGACCGCCGGGGCTTCCACCGGATTGACGCCAAGCACCTCCTCGCGTGACGCCACCGCATCGTGCAGGCGCCATGGCACCAGTGCGGATGCGGCGATGCATGCGAACACGATGCCGGCACGGGCCAGCGACAGCTCGCCGAATACCACCAGCGCAGCCAGCGCCAGTCCCGCCGCGAGCAGGATGATGGCGGAATGGCGCAACCGGTCGGGCCACGGCGAAAACATGGTGGGTGAGGAAGCTTCAACAGCCATCTGGCGGAACGTCTCCCTGCTCCGGATTTATGATCAGGCGCCGGAGCCGCCCTGTTCCTTGAGATGGCGGCGGTCGGGTTGGGCTTCAACCTCGAGCACCGCGGCGATCTCGCGAATCTTCTTGGATTGCGCGCCCACGATAATCTCGCGAAGCGTCAGTAACATTACAGAGATGAAGAACGGCGCCAGATAATACAGCACCCGGAACAGCAGCATGCCGGCCAGCAGCTCTTCCTTGTCCATCTGCCACAGCCCGACCAGCATGGCGGCGTCGAACACGCCGAGCCCGCCCGGCGAATGGCTGGCGAAGCCGAGCAGCGTCGCCGACACGAAGATCACGGCCACCACCACGAAACCGAGGTTGGGCTCGTCCGGCACCAGCATGTACATGGCCAGCGCGCAGAAGCCGAGATCGACGATACCGATGACGATCTGCAGCAGGGTCAGCGGGCCGCCGGGCAGCTGCACCGACCAGTGCCCGCGGCCGACGCAGCGCGGCTTGACCCAGACCCAGGCCACATAGAAGGCGAGCCCCGCCAGGATGCCGAACGCGACGATCCGGTTGAGCCAGGGTGGCAAATGGTCGATCGCCGACGCCGCCTCGGGATGATAGGCGATGCCCATGCCGAGCACCGCGGCATTGCCGAGCCAGAAGGTCAGGCCGGCCAGAAAGCAGATCTTGGCGACGTCGATGGCGTTGAGGCCCCAGCCCGAATAGATGCGGTAGCGTACCGCGCCGCCGGTGAAGACGCTGGCGCCGACGTTGTGGCCGATGGAATAGCTGGTGAAGGCGGCGAGCGCATTGACGCGGTAGGGCACGTCGCCGCGGCCGATCGCGCGCACCGCGAACCAGTCGTAGAAGGTCAGGGTGAAATAGCCGGCGGCCACCGACAGCGCCGCCAGCCCGATCAGCCGCGGCTCGGTCGCCATCATGGCCTCGTAGACCTTGTGGCCGTCGATATTGCGCAGCTTGTGGTAAAGCATGTAGCAGGCGATGCCGATCACAGCGACACTGATCAACACACCGAGCTTGTGCAGGATTTGCTTGTCGCGCAGAAACGAGACCGCCCTGCGTATTGCTTCCAGCATCTCAACCTCGAATGCGATTCACGACCAGGGGCAGTCAGGCAGCCTCGGCGTCACCGCCGTCTCGCGTCTCCGGGGCCGTCGCCGGACGACCGCTAAGACCATCTCGTAGCGTGTTTTACGAAAAAGAGGAATTCGGCGGATGTGAATAAAAGACGCGCAGCTTCAATATATTAGGTCGGGCCCAACAAACCAGAGGTGCAATTTTCAGACATCGCTGCGGCAAAATGACAGCATTCTGGCGACCTGGCAGACCACAATGGTGCATCGGTGACCGCAAAGCCCGTCACAACGCCGACTGACGCTGGAAAAACAGCAGATCGAGCTCCGGTGCCGCGCCGGTGAGCCCGCTCAGCAGCGCGTGAACCTGGCCGCGATGATGGGTCTGGTGGTTGAACCAGTGCGCCAGCGCAGGGGCAAGTTGCTGCTCGAACACCTCCGGCGAGGACACCCGGCTATATCTGATCGTTCCGGCGACGCGCTGCTCGTCCAGCCCGTCCACATAGGCTGCGATGCGGGCATCCTCGGCCTGCCGTGCGGCCCGCAGCTCCGCGAAGCTCTCATACAGGATGGCGTCGAGCCGGTCGGGGACCTCGCCCTCGCCGGTAAATCGCTTCATCCAGATCCGGTCGGTGGCCAGCAGATGATTGAGCGTTCCGTGCACGGACCTGAAGAACGCGCCGCGGTCGGCGCGGTATTGCTCGATGCTGAGTGCCGCTGCGGCGGCGTAGAGCCGGCCATTGGCCCAGGCATTGTAATGGCCGAACATGCGATAATGTGCTGCCAGCGACATTCGATCATTCGGCTCCGCGGTCGTCATGCGACTTTGGCCGCACGCGATACCACCCAGTCGCGCAGCTTCGAGCCGATGGCACAGCCCACCAGATAGAAGGCAAACAGCGCCAGGCCGAGATCGAGCCAGTAACCGAACCGGCCGGGCAGCAGTTTCGCCAGCGACACGCCGATCAGCGCCACCGTCAGCGCGGCCAGCTTCTGCGCCAGCGCCCGCGACACTGTCTTGCCGCGGCGGACCACCGCGATCCAGCCCATGCCGAGCCCGAGCAGAAACGCGCCGAGCAGCCATCCCCACAGAAACATTGCCAGATCAACCATCGTTACTGCCTCACCACAAATTCGATCCGGCGGTTCTGCGCCTTGCCCTCGTCGGTGTCATTGGGAGCGATAGGCAGCGCGCTGCCATAGCCGACCGCGGTGAAGCGATCCGCCGGCAGGCCGGCCTTGATCAGATAATCGGCCACCGCCTGGGCGCGCTTTTCCGACAGTTCCTGGTTGAACTCCTCGGCGCCCGTGCGGTCGGTATGGCCAACGATTTCGACATTGGTGGAGGGACAGCGCATCGCCGTCTCAACCAGGCGGTCGAGCAATCCGGTCGAATCCGCATTGATCGAGGCGCTGGAACTTTCGAAGCGGATCCGTCCCTTGGTCAGGTTCTGCGCGAACAACTGCTGGCAGACGGTGGCATCCACCGGCGCGGCCGCGGGCTTGACCGAGATTTCCGGCTTGGTCGTCCACCCCAACGGCAGTTCGCGGGCCAGGCCGGCGCGGATCTGCCCGGCCGCCGCCTCGTAGAGCGCATCTCCGGACAGTTTGATTTCCCGGTCGGACACCACCAGCGTGCCGGTCGACAGCCGCGACAGCGCGCCCAGCGCCGACGTCACCGCCGCGGTGAACCCGGATGGCGCGCCGATGCTGGCCTTGAGGTTGTCGACGATTTTCTCGTTGCCAAACTTGCGGCCGGCCGCCGCCGCCAGCGCGGCATGGGAATTGTTGTCGGGCACGTAGCCGCTCAGGGTCAGGGTCACCGCCACCGGGTCCTTGTTGGCCTGGAAGATATAGGGCGGCGCCCTGACCTCGTTGCTGACCACGACAAAACCCTCGGGCAGGTTCTTCAGCGCCGCGGCGATGGCCTCGCGGCCGCCGAGGTCGCGGGCCATGCCGGACAGGCTGACGCCGGTGTCGGAGAGCACGATCTTGCCTTCCTTCAACTTGGCGATCTGATCGACCAGCAGCAGCGCCGCCGCGTCGAAGCGAACGGGCGCACCCCGCGCCATGCCCATGCGGTCGGACACTTCGGTGCCGCTCAGCGCGGTGCGCGCCGCTTCCATGATGCGCGCCTTGCTGGCCGGCAGCGGCGCGGTGCCCCACAACGTCACCCGGACGTTGTCCCGTTCGGCGACCCAGACGAACGGCTTGGCCTCGGCGACCAGGCGGGTCTCGTCATTGACCAGCCGTACCCCGGGCGTGGCTTCCAGCGAGGCTACCGCGCTGCGCCGGCCTTCCTCGGAAAACGCCTCGGCCGCGAAGCTGACGTCACGGCCGGCCACCGAAATGCGGGTCTTGTCGAGAATGGTGCTTTTCAGCGCCTGGTTGCTACGGGCGGCGAGGTCGGCTTCCAACGGCTGGGTTGAGTTCCAGGCGGCAAGCGCCCAAAGCAAAGCGAGGGGAATGACTCCAGGCCACCATTTGCTGCTCCACCTGTAAAATCCGTGCATTCGACGTCCTGCGGGGTCTGGAAACAAAGTGAAAACAAACCCTTGCGGGACTGTCAAACTGGAAATGGCGCCATGGCGAACGCCCCGGGTGGTATCCAGGGATAACGGTTTCTTCAATCGTTTCTGATTGTGTCCACCTTAGATTGAGCCGCTACCGGGATATCGATGAAACCCTTTCGCCAGCAGATGATCCGCGCCGGCCTGGGAGCGCTTTACTTCAGCGGCGCTCACTATGCGCTGCAGCCGATCTTCGGTGGCGTCGGCGCCATCTTCATGTTGCATCACGTCCGGCCGCGCCGCAGCGATCCCTTCCGGCCCAATCACCATCTCGAAGTCACCCCGGAGTTCCTGCGCGAGACCCTTGCCCATGTTCGCGCCCGTGACATCGATATCATCACCCTGGACGAGATGCACCAGCGCCTGAGCGAGCGGAATTTTGCCAGGCGCTTTGCCTGCTTCACCTGCGACGACGGCTATCGCGACAACCGCGATTTCGCGCTGCCGGTGATGCGCGAATTTGACGCGCCGTTCACCGTCTATGTGACCAGCGATTTCGCCGAAGGCAGCGGAAGGCTGTGGTGGGTCGCGCTGGAAATGGTGCTGGCGAAAGCCGACCGGGTCGAGGTCGAACGCGACGGCGCCGTCCAGATCCTCGACACCAGCACGCGCGCGGGCAAGATCGACGCCTTCTGTCACCTGCAGGCGCGCATGCGTGCGCTGCCGACCGAGGCCGACGTGCGCCGCGAGATGACCGCGCTGTGCGCGCGCCACGGCGTCGACGAGGCCGCCATCAGCCGCGACCTCTGCCTGTCATGGGACGAGCTGAAGGCGTTCGCCGCCGATCCGCTGGTGACCATCGGCGCCCACAGCGTCAGCCATTGCAATCTCGCCAAGCAAAGCGAGGCCCGGGCGGCCGACGAGATGGGATCGAGTCGCACGCGAATCGAAGCCGAGTTGCAGCGCCCGGTGCGTCACCTCGCTTATCCCTATGGCGACGGCGACGCCGCCGGCCCGCGCGAATACAGACTGGCCGAGGCGGCCGGCTACACCACCGCGGTGACCACGCGCAAAGGCATGATCTTTCCGGAACATGCCGGCCACCTGACGGCGCTGCCGCGGGTCTCGCTCAACGGCAACTACCAGAACAAGCACGTCCTGCCGCTGCTGACCTCCGGCGCCGCCACCGCCATGTGGAACGGCTTCCGCCGCTTCGCCGCGGCGTAGGGTTCGCGTGCCCCTTGCTTGACTCGCCCGACGGGCAGCAGCAAACCTTCGGCCAACAACCGGAGGCAACATGTTCAAGGATCTGTTTTCGCTCGACGGGCGCGTGGCGCTGGTCACCGGCGGCTCGCGCGGCATCGGCCGGATGATCGCGGCGGGCTTTCTCAGCCAGGGCGCCGCGAAGGTCTACATCACCGCGCGAAAGGCCGGGCCGTGCGAGGCCACCGCGCAGGAGCTGACCGGGGAATATGCCGGCGAATGCATCGCGCTGCCGATCGACATCTCCACCATGGCCGGCGTCGAGATGCTGGCGAACGAGATCGGGAAGCGGGAGGCAAAGCTCGACATCCTCGTCAACAATGCCGGCGCCGCCTGGGGTGCCGACTTCGACGAATTCCCGGAGAGCGGCTGGGACAAGGTGATGAACCTCAATCTCAAGACGCCGTTCTTCCTCACCAAGGCGCTGGCCGGCCTGCTGCGCGCCGCCGCCTCCGCCGAGCGGCCGGCCAAGGTCCTCAACATCGCCTCGATCGACGGCATCTTCGTCAATCCGATGGAAACCTACTCCTATGCCGCCAGCAAATCCGGCCTGATCCACCTGACGCGGCGGATGGCGGTGAAGCTGATCAAGGATCATGTGGTGGTCTCGGCCATCGCGCCGGGTCCGTTTCAGTCCGACATGAACAAGGCGGCGCGCGACAATGCCGATGAAGTGGCGACGCGGGTGCCCGCGGGCCGCATCGGCACCGACGAGGACATGGCGGGCACCGCGATCTACCTCGCCTCGCGCGCCGGCGACTATGTGGTCGGCGCGACCATCGCCGTCGACGGCGGCATCGTCTACGCCAATCCCGGCATCAAGGGCGACGGCTGGGATTGAAGGTACATTTCGGCGGTCCCGGGTATGCGATGCTTGGGCCCCCGGTCCTGCCGTTTAATCTGGCCTCGCTTATTGATTAGGCAGAAACCGTCTGAGGTGGGTCTGCCCGAGCCGCAGGCGACGAGCGATCATATTTCTAATATAATGATATAATTCACGAATTATCCTGCAAACTGCCCCGACGATGCCTTGTACACAATGGCACGCTGCTTGCTTCGCTAATCCCTGAGAGTCCATGGCTCGGGGAGATGACGGCGATGGCAGGCTCACTGCATACAATGACGATTGCCGCGGAGCCTGCGCCGGTCGCGCTCGATCCCGCCGAGACCGCGCTGGTCATCATCGACATGCAGCGCGACTTCATGGAGAGCGGCGGCTTCGGCGAAGCGCTCGGCAACGATGTCTCGCAACTGCGCCGCGCCGTCGCGCCGATCGCGACCGTGCTGAAGGCAGCGCGCGACACCGGCATGCTGGTGATCCACACCCGCGAAGGCCATCTGCCCGACATGTCCGACGCCCCGCCGTCGAAGTGGGAGCGCGGCGTGCCCGGACGGCGCATCGGCGATCCCGGTCCGATGGGCCGGATCCTGATCCGCGGCGAGCCCGGCCACGACATCATCCCCGAACTCTATCCGCGCGACAGCGAGATCGTCATCGACAAGCCCGGCAAGGGCGCCTTCTACGCCACCGAACTCGGCGACGTGCTGCAGCAATACGCCATCGAGAACCTGCTGGTGTGCGGCGTCACCACCGAGGTCTGCGTCAACACCACCGTGCGCGAGGCCAATGATCGCGGCTATCGCTGCGTGGTGCTGAGCGATTGCTGCGCCTCGTATTTTTCCGAATTCCACGATGCGGGCCTGAAGATGATCAAGGCCCAGGGCGGCATCTTCGGCTGGGTCTCCGACTCCGCCGCGGTTCTTGAAGCAATGACACCGGACACTTCAACCAAAGCAGCAGCGGGAGCATCACGATGAGCACCATCACGGGCACTGCCGGCAAATCCGATTTCAAACCTGTCCTGTGGACGCCGGGCGACTGGAATGCATTTTTCGGTTTCGGCACCAACATCCTGGTCAACATGCTGGTGCTGACCGGCCTGTTGCGCTTCGTGCTGAAGATGCCGGACTCCATCGTGTTCGGCCGCATCCTGCCGGCACTCGGCCTGATGATGTGCCTGTCGACCTTCTACTACGCGTACCTCGCCTACAGGCTGGCGCAGAAAACCGGCCGCTCCGACGTCTGCGCGCTGCCGTCAGGCATCAGCGTGCCGCACATGTTCATCGTCACCTTCGTGATCATGCTGCCGATCTCGCTCACCACAGGCGATCCCATCAAGGGCTGGGAGGCCGGGCTGGTCTGGGTGTTCTTCCAGAGTTTCATCCTGATGATCGGCGGTTTCATCGCGCCCTGGATCCGCAAGGTGACGCCGCGCGCCGCGCTGCTCGGCACGCTGGCCGGCGTCTCCATCACCTTCATCGCCATGCGACCGGCGCTGGAGATGTTCATGACGCCGGTGATCGGCCTGACCTGCTTCGCCATCATCATGATCAGCTGGTTCGGCGGCTACAAATATCCCAAGGGAATTCCCGCCGGCCTGATCGCCATCGGCGTCGGCATGGTGATCGCATGGGGATCGAACCTGCTCGGCGTCGGCATCGGCGGCGTCAGCATCGCCGGCGTCACAGCGGCCTTCAGCAATTTCGGCTTCTCGGTGCCGATCCCGGCGGTCGACCACGTGTTCTCCGGCTTCCAGTTCCTCGGCATCATCCTGGTCACAGCCATTCCCTACGGCATCTATGACCTCGTCGAGGCCATGGACAATGTGGAGTCCGCGGAAGCCGCCGGCGACGAATATCCGACCACCCGCGTGCTGACCGCCGACGGCGTGGTTTCGCTGATCGGCTGCCTGATGGGCAACCCGTTCATCAACGCGGTCTATATCGGCCATCCCGGCTGGAAGGCGATGGGCGGCCGCATCGGCTACTCCGCCGCGACCGGCATCATGGTGGTGGTGCTGTCGTGGTTCGGCGTCATCTCCTTGATGCTGGCCGTCGTCCCGGTGGTCGCTATCTCGCCGATCCTCTTGTACATCGGCATGCTGATCTGCGCGCAGGCGTTCGAGACCACACCACGCGAACACGCGCCGGCCATCGCGCTGTCGCTGACGCCGCATCTGGCGGCTTGGGCCACAGTGCTGCTGTCGGGCGCGCTCGGCGCCGCCGGCATGAATTTCGGCGCCATGCACGCGCCGGAGTTCGTCGCCAAGATGGGACAGAACGGCGTGCTGTTCCACGGCCTCGAGGTGATGGGCGGCGGCTCGATCCTGACGGGCCTCGTCCTCGGCGCCATCGCGGTGTTCGTCATCGAGCGCAAGTTCGTCAATGCATCGGCCTTCGCGCTGGCCGGCGCGGTGATGACCTATTTCGGCTTCATGCATGGCGAGGCGATCGGCATCGGCGGCGGTTTGGGGGTGACGCCCGGCGTCGCGCTGGCCTATGCTATCGTCGCGGCCGGACTGTACGCAGCGGAAAAGTTCGGCACCTCGCGCATTTCTGTCCCGCAATCGGAGCCGCATCTTGCCGTGCCTGCTGAATAGCAACTTCTCCCTTCGCGGGTGGCGCGGTCGCGCCATCCGCAGCAGGTTCGCATCGTGACAGAGACCATTGCCGCCATCGTCGCCGCGCATCGCGCGGGTACGACCACGCCCGCGCAGACGGTCGCCCGCACATTCCAGCGCATCCGCGACCATAACGATCCCGCCATCTTCATCAGCCTGCGCGACGAGGCCGAGGCTATCGCCGAAGCCGAAGCGCTGTCGACCAGGGACGCGTCGACGCTGCCGCTGTACGGCGTGCCGGTGGCGGTGAAGGACAATATCGACGTCGCCGGTCTGCCCACCACCGCCGCCTGCCCGGCCTTTGCCTATACGCCGACCCGCGACGCCAGCGCCGTGGCGCGGCTGCGCGCCGCCGGCGCGATCGTCGTCGGCAAGACGAACCTCGACCAATTCGCCACCGGGCTTGTCGGCGTGCGCTCGCCCTACGGCATTCCGAAGAACGCTGTTCGCGACGACCTGATCCCCGGCGGCTCCAGTTCGGGCTCGGCGGTTGCGGTGTCAGCCGGCCTCGTGCCGCTGGCGCTCGGCACCGACACCGCCGGCTCCGGCCGCGTGCCGGCGATGTTGAACAACATCGTTGGGCTGAAGCCGAGCCTCGGGCTGATACCGACCGCCGGCGTGGTGCCGGCCTGCCGGACGCTGGACTGCGTTTCGATTTTCGCGCTGACGGTCGACGATGCGGTGGCCGCACTCAACGTGATGGGCGGCTACGATTCGCAGGACTCGTTTTCCCGGCAACGTCAGGTCGGTGCACTGACCGAATTTCCGAAGGGCCTGAAGCTCGGCGTGCCGCGCAACGGCCAGCTGATCTTCTTCGGCGATACGGTGTCCGAGAAAGCCTATGGCGAAGCACTGAAACGCTGGACGGCACTCGGCGCCACGCTGGTCGCGTTCGACCTCGAGCCGTTCCATGAAACCGCGCGGCTGCTCTATGACGGGCCGTGGGTGGCCGAGCGCCTGCTGGTGATCCGCGACCTGCTGGCCTCGGCGCCGGACGCCATCCATCCGGTGACGCGCGAGATCACCATCGCCGGCGCGCGGCAGAGCGCGACGGATACGTTCGCCGCGCTGTACAAATTGCAGGGCCTCAAGCGCACCGCCGAGATCGCCTTCGCCGATATCGACGCGCTGGTGCTGCCGACCGCGCCGACCGCCTACACCACCGCGCAGGTGCTGGCCAATCCGATCGAGCTCAACAGCCGGCTCGGCACCTACACCAATTTTGTCAATCTGCTCGACCTGTGCGGACTCGCTTTGCCATCGGCGATGCGTGCCGACGGCATCCCGTTCGGCATCACGCTGCTGGCGCCGGCCGGACGCGATGCCGACCTCGCCAGCATCGGCCGGGCATTTCATGCCGATACCGGGTTGACCATGGGCGCGAGCGCCCTGCCGCAGCCGGCACTGGCCGAGCTGCCGGCAACGCTGCGCGGCGGCGAGATCGCCATCGCGGTAGTCGGCGCGCATCTGTCGGGCATGGCGCTGAACAGTGAGCTGACCTCGCGCGGCGGCCGCCTCATCAAAGCCACCACCACCGCGCCGGACTACAATTTCTATGCGCTCAACGGCACCACGCCGGCCAAGCCCGGCCTGCTGCGGGTCGCCGCCGGCACCGGCTCGGCCATCGCCGTGGAAGTCTGGGCGCTGTCGGCGGCGGCATTCGGTGCGTTCGTCGCCTCGATTCCGTCGCCCATGGCCATCGGCACGCTGCAACTGGCCGACGGCTCCAGCGTGAAGGGATTTCTGGCCGAGCCGGCCGCACTCGACGGCGCCCGCGATATCTCCAGCTTCGGCGGCTGGCGGGCCTATGCGGCGGCGGGGGCGGGAAAGTAGCCTTAGCTGAACGGACCGACGATCGCGACATCTCGGCTCTATCGTCCCCTCCCCCCTCGTGGGGGAGGGTGCCTGAGCGAAGCGAAGGCGGGAGAGGGGAGCCATAAACTCCGTCGCAAAAGCCCCCTCTCCCGTCTCGAACCCGCTTCGCGGGCTTCGATCCACCCTCCCCCACAAGGGGGAGGGGAAGGAAGAAAGAGCGTCACCCGCCGTGTCGCTACACCGACACCGCGTAAAGCTCGTACTCGCCGCGCACGAGTTCGATATGGGCGCGCATGGCCTGGGCGGCGCCAATGCGGTCGCCGCGCATGATGGCGACGACGACGCGGTCGTGCTCCATCTGCGATTTTGCCAGGCGGCCGAGGTTGCGAAACTGGGCGCGGCGGAACGGCTGCACCCGGACCCGCGTCGCCAGCGTGATCTCGGCGATGTAGTCGTTCTGCGCGCCGGCATAGATGGCGTTGTGGAAGCGTTCGTTGACCTCGTGGAAACGATCCGGATTGCCGTCGTAGCTCAGCACCCGCAATTCCTCGTGGATCGCTTCCAGCGCATGGCGCTGCAGCGGCGGCATCCGTTCGGCGGCAAAGCCGGCGCACATCGCCTCCAGTTCGGCCATCGCCTCGAACATGCCGGTCAGACGCTCCAGCGACGGACGCGCCACCACGGCGCCGCGATGGGCGCGGGAATCCACCAGGCCGCTGGCACCGAGCTGGCGCAGCGCCTCGCGCACCGGGGTACGCGACACGTTGAAGCGTTCGGCAATGTCGGTCTCGTCGAGCGCGGCGCCCGGCGGAAGCACGCCGCGGACGATCTCGTCGGCCAGTTGCAGGCGCAGCTCCTCGGCGCGGGTGACCTTGGCCGGTGCC
>DATCUS010000098.1:0-4948 GCA_036561845.1 Tardiphaga sp.
GACATGCTGGCCGCCATCGAGAAAGCGGCCTCCGCGCCGACCCCGGTCAACCAGCCCGCAGCCGCCGTGCAGGTCCGCGCGCCGTCGCCGGCCGATGACGCCGCCCGCGAAGAACGCGTCAAGATGACCCGGCTGCGCCAGACCATCGCGCGCCGCCTCAAGGACGTGCAGAACACCGCGGCCATGCTCACGACCTTCAACGAGGTCGACATGAGCCACATCATGGCGCTGCGCAGCCAGTACAAGGACGTGTTCGAGAAGAAGCACGGCGCCAAGCTCGGCTTCATGGGCTTCTTCACCAAAGCCTGCGTGCAGGCGCTGAAGGACATCCCGGCGGCGAACGCCGAGATCGACGGCACCGACCTGATCTACAAGAACTACTATCACGTCGGCGTCGCCGTCGGCACCGACAAGGGCCTCGTGGTCCCCGTGGTGCGCGACTGCGACAGCAAGTCGATTTCGGACATCGAGAAGACCATCGCCGATTTCGGCAAGCGCGCCCGCGACGGCCAGCTCAAGATCGACGAAATGCAGGGCGGCACCTTCACCATCACCAACGGCGGCATCTACGGTTCGCTGATGTCGACGCCGATCCTGAACGCGCCGCAGTCGGCCATCCTCGGCATGCACAAGATCCAGGAACGTCCGGTCGCCATCGCCGGCAAGGTCGAGATTCGCCCGATGATGTATCTGGCGCTGTCCTACGATCACCGCGTGATCGACGGCAAGGAAGCCGTGACGTTCCTCGTTCGCGTCAAGGAAAGCCTGGAAGATCCGGCCCGTCTCGTTCTGGATCTCTGATCGACTCCATATCGTCCTGGCCGGGCTTGCCCCGGTCAGCCACGCCCGCCTCCGTTTGCGGGCAAGACGCGGATGCCCGCGACGAGCGCGGGCATGGCGGAGCCCAACCAAAGGTTCGGAGCGCTTGCATGGCTGCTGACACAAACAAGGTCGTCATCATCACCGGCGGCAGCCGCGGCATCGGCCGCGCCGCTGCGCTGAAGGCCGCAGCAGCCGGTTTCAAGGTCGTCGTCGGCTATGCCAGCAACGAGGCTGCCGCGCGTGAGGTCGTATCGACAATCGAAGCCGGCAACGGCAAGGCCATCGCGGTGAAATGCGACGTCGGCTCCGAAGCCGACATCCTCGCGCTGTTCAAGGCCGCGGATGAATTCGGTCCGCTCGGTGCGCTGGTCAACAATGCCGGCATCGTCGGCCCCTCCATTCGCGTCGAGGACATGACCGCCGAGCGCATCACCCGGATGCTCGCCGTCAACGTCACCGGCAGCATCCTGTGCGCCCGCGAGGCGGTGAAGCGGATGTCGACGAAACACGGCGGCCAGGGTGGCGTGATCGTCAACCTGTCCTCGGTCGCGGCCAGGCTCGGCGCACCCAACACCTATGTCGACTATGCGGCGTCCAAAGGCGCGATCGATTCGTTTACGGTCGGCCTCGGCCTTGAGGTCGCCGCCGAGGGCATCCGCGTCGCCGGCATCCGGCCCGGCCTGATCGACACCGAGATCCATGCCAGCGGCGGCGAGCCCGACCGCGCGCATCGACTCGCCCCCAACGTGCCCATGAAACGCATCGGCACCGCCGACGAAATTGCCAATGCCATCGTCTGGCTTCTGTCGGACGAAGCCTCCTACGTCACCTCAGCCATTCTCGACGTGTCCGGTGGCCGCTAGCGCCACGACACTCCATCTATCTGAAGACAGGATCTCATCATGGCCTCCTACGATCTCGTAATCATCGGCACCGGTCCCGGCGGCTACGTCTGCGCCATTCGCGCGGCGCAGCTCGGTATGAAGGTTGCCGTCGTTGAGCGGAAAAGCACCCTTGGCGGCACCTGCCTCAACATCGGCTGCATGCCGTCGAAGGCATTGCTCTATGCGTCCGAGCTGTATGAAGAAGCCGGCCATTCCTTCGCCAAGATGGGCATCACAGTGTCCGCGCCGAAGATCGACATTCCGCAGATGATGACCTTCAAGCAGCAGGGCATCGACGGCAACGTCAAGGGCGTCGACTTCCTGATGAAGAAGAACAAGGTCGACGTCGTGATGGGCACCGGCAAGGTGCTGGGCGCCGGCCGTGTCGAGGTCAAGGCGGCAGATGGCAAGACCCAGGTGCTGGAGACCAAGAACATCGTCATCGCCACCGGCTCGGATGTGACGCGGCTGAAGGGCATCGAGATCGACGAGAAGCGCATCGTGTCGTCGACCGGCGCGCTGTCGCTCGACAAGGTGCCGGAGAAAATGATCGTGGTCGGCGCCGGCGTGATCGGCCTCGAACTGGGCTCGGTGTGGCGTCGTCTCGGCGCAGAGGTCACCGTGGTGGAATTCCTCGACCGCATCCTGCCCGGCATGGATGGCGAGGTCGCCAAGTCGTTCCAGCGCATTCTTGAGAAGCAGGGTTTTGCGTTCAAGCTGAGCGCCAAGGTCACCGGCGTCGATTCGTCCGGCAAGCGCCTGAAGGCGCAGGTCGAACCGGCAGCTGGCGGGGCTGTCGAAACGCTGGAGGCCGACGTCATTCTCGTGGCCGTCGGTCGCGTGCCCTACACTGAAGGCCTCGGTCTCAAGGAAGCCGGCGTGGTGCTCGACGAGCGCAACCGGGTCAAGACCGATGCGCATTTCGCCACCAGCGTGCCGGGCATCTATGCCATCGGCGACGTGGTGGCCGGACCGATGCTGGCGCACAAGGCCGAAGACGAAGGCGTGGCCTGCGCGGAGATTCTGGCCGGCCAGGCCGGCCATGTGAATTATGATGTGATCCCCGGCGTCGTCTACACGACTCCGGAAGTGGCCGCGGTCGGCAAGACCGAGGAGGAGCTGAAACAGGCCGGCGTCGCTTACACCGTCGGCAAGTTTCCGTTCACCGCCAACGGCCGCGCCAAGGTCAACCAGACCACCGACGGTTTCGTGAAGATTCTCGCGGATGCGAAGACCGACCGCGTGCTCGGCGTCCACATCATCGGCCGCGAGGCCGGCGAGATGATCCACGAATGCTGCGTGCTGATGGAATTCGGCGGTTCGGCCGAGGATCTGGCGCGCACCTGCCACGCCCATCCGACCCGTTCCGAGGCGGTCAAGGAAGCTGCGCTTGCGGTGGGCAAACGCGCCATCCATATGTGAATGGTGCCTGGCGCTGCGCCGGGCGGGGAACAACGCGCGATGATGCGTCGCCTGCTTCAGCCGTTTCTGGTGCTGCTTGCGCTGATCTTTTTGATCGAGGCGTGGCTGTGGGATCATCTCGAACCCGTCGTCGCGCGCATCGTGGCGCTGATTCCGCTGCGTGCGTTCAAGGCGTGGCTGGCCGCGTGTGTGGACCGATTGTCGCCGGCGCTGACGCTGGTGGTGTTCGTGATCCCGCTGGTGCTGCTGTTTCCGCTGAAGATCGTCGAGGTCTGGCTGCTGGCGCACCACTACTGGATCGCCGCTATCGCCCTGATCGTGGCGTCGAAGTTTATCGGTGTCGGCGTTCTCGCCTTCATCTTCGACGTGACGCGATCCAAGCTGCTGCAGATGGTCTGGTTCCGCAACTTTTACGAGTTGATTCTCGACATCCGCCGCCGCGCCAGTGAGCTGGTCGCGCCCGTCACCGCGCGGATCAAATCGATGATGGCGATGTTGCGCTCGGGCGGATCGTCGCGCTGGTTACGGAAAATACGGCGCATGCGCAGCCGCGCCATGCACGGCAGGGTGTGACGGGAGGTCGGCTTGGCGAACCTGGCGCATGTGCGGACCGCGGTTCTCGATGTCGCCTATGAGCACAGCGGTCCCGAAGGCGCGCTGCCGGTCCTGCTGCTGCACGGCTTTCCCTACGATGTCCGGTCGTTCGACGAAGTGGTCGGCTTCGTCAATGCCGCGGGCTACTGCACCATCGTGCCCCACCTTCGCGGCTACGGGCCGACGCGGTTCCTGTCGGCCGATACGTTGCGTTCGGGTCAGCAGGCCGCGCTGGGGCAGGACCTGCTGGAGCTGATGGATGCGCTGCGGATCGAAAAAGCGGTGCTTGGCGGCTACGACTGGGGCGGCCGCGCCGCCTGCGTGGTGTCGGCGCTGTGGCCGGAGCGCGTGCACGGGCTGGTCAGTTGCGCGGGCTACAATATCCAGGATCTTCCGAACGCCGCGAGGCCCGCCGATCCCGCGCAGGAGGCGCGGCAGTGGTATCAGTATTATTTTCATACCGAACGCGGGCGCAACGGTCTGCTGCGCAATCGCGCAGGCATCGCCCGGCTGTTGTGGCAGATGTGGTCGCCGCGCTGGTCGTTCGATGACGCGACGTTCGAGCGGTCGGCGCTGTCGTTCGAGAACGATGACTTCGTCGACGTCGTCGTGCATTCCTACATGCATCGCACCGGCAGTGTGCCCGGCGATCCCGGCTATCTGTTCCAGGAAATGCAACTCGCGGCGCAGCCGCCGATCGACGTGCCGACCATCGTGCTTCACGGTGCAGATGACGGCATCACTACGGCACCGGCTTCGGAAACCCACGGCCGCCATTTCACCGCGGACTACCAGCGCCGGGTGTTGCCGGGGATCGGCCACAACGTGCCGCAAGAAGCGCCGCGCGAATTCGCCGACGCGGTACTGGAGCTGTGCGGCCGCGCAATAGCGTGATCGGGCAGCGCTCCCCGGCAGGGCGTCCGCCAGAATTTCTCATCGGCGATATTGACAAAAATCCTTGTATAGACTTATAGTCTCCACGTCCTGCTCGACGAGGGGCGCTGTCATGAGGCGTCTTGAGAGTGGAGCCGGATGCGGTGTCCCGCGCGCGCGCCTCGCAAGCACGCCCCGGGAGGCTGGAGGTCACCGTCCGGGCCCACTACGGGGCTCTGCCGCTTTGTGCCGGCTGGACGGGGACAGGCAACGGCGGGAAACCGCCGGGAGGGCGGGCCGAGGCCCGACCGCGCCGAGTCCCCGGAAGAACGGTCCCCTTGCCAGAAACCCCG
>DATCUS010000099.1:0-14003 GCA_036561845.1 Tardiphaga sp.
CGGGGGGGCGCCCGCCGGGCATGAAGGCCTCGGCAAAGCCGGGCTGGCTTTTCAGTTCGGCAGCGCCGCGGCGCCACAACTCGGCGATCACTGGCGAGACGTGGAAGCCGTTTTCAGCATAGGCAATCGCCGGTGCAAACAATTGCTCGAAGGGCAGTTTGCCAAAGCGCGTCGATAGGTCGACCCAGGCGGAGACGGCGCCGGGCACCGTGACGCTTTCCCAGCCGCGGTGCGGAAACGTGGTATGCGCCGCGAAACGTTCCGGGGTCCATCCGGCCGGCGAACGGCCGGAGGCATTGAGACCATGCAATTCCTTGCCGTCCCACAGGATACAATACGCGTCCGAGCCGATGCCGTTGCCGGTGGGCTCGACCACTGTCAGCGTGATGGCCGCCGCAAGGGCTGCATCGATGGCGTTACCGCCACACTCGAGCATGCGTAACCCGGCTTGCGTGGCCAGCGGTTGGGACGCCGCCACCACGTTGCGTGCGAGTACCGGCGAGCGCCGGGAAGCATAGAGTCCATCATGACGAAAATGCACGTCCAACCTCGTATCGTTGAGGCGCTTTGCGCGCCGCTTGCCGGCCGAATTGTGTCAGGCCGGCATCGTTGTTGTTGACATCGCCGCGCAGCGATCAGGCTGGGATCTTCCTGCCGGCCTCCAGGCCATCTTCGACGCCCTTCGGCCATGTGGCGAAGAGATTGCTCGACGTTGAATGTCCTTATGGATGTCGGGGCATTTGATGCCCGCGAGCTGCGATTGTGGGGGGCCAAAGGAAACGCGCGCCGATGGTCTGGGCACCCTGCTTCGAAATATGAAATCAAACGTGCCTTGTCGAGCACCAAGGTGAAACCTTTTATTGAATGGCTCTTTCATCGCGGTATCGACACGCGTCACAATCCTCATAAAATACATAGAACTGCAGCCGTGCAGTTGTAAATCGGAACCAATTATAAAAGGTGTCATTGACAGCGACGGGCGTGCCGAGTGCCGCGGACTATGCGATGCCCAGCCTCAGTCCGTCCAACTGGCGATTGGCGGTCTGTCCGACATCGTCGCCGACTGGCGCAAAATAGTTGCGATAGATGGTGGCCGCGCCTGCGGCCACGGCGCAAGCGGGGCCCTGCGTGCGGTCGTCTTCGTAGCGCCCGACGCCGTCCTCCGGCGTGACTCTAGGGCCGATCGTTTCCAGGAGATTGAATTGGAAAGCAACTTGAAACAGGGCGCCGACATTTTTGAGGCGAACGATGCAGGCGCCGGATATCTGCGGTGATGGCGCTGACTTTTGACTTTGCCGACGGAGGGCAGGTCTGTTTCATCCGGTCTCGCAGATCCTTCAACGAAACCAGTTCGAGTTTGCCGGTGCGATAGCTCTTGCCGTTGACCAGCGAGCGCAGGTTGCCGTTATCGACCACCAGCTTGGCTTTGGTGTCTGCGTAGCTCTCCAAGGTTCGATACTGATCCGGGCTGAGCATCGCCGCGGAGCCGAAGCATGGCAGGTGGGATGCTGCGGTGCGTCACGGCAGATCTTCCATAACGTCTTATGTGCGATACGCGACGGAGCTTGCGACGTTATCGAATTGGATCTGATGAAGCGCAATCACTGTTGCCTCGATGCAGCCGCAAGGCGACAGCGTGCGCCACGCAATGGCTACAACATAACTGCGCCGGGCCAATCGCCGCAGTGGATCAGTCGCTGAACCACGTCCCGTAAAATGCGTTGAACGTTCTGCACGCGCGTGCTCGGGTTGGTCATCATGGCGATGTAGCTGCGCAGCTTGATCGAGGGCTCGATCGAGCGCAGGCAGTCGCAGAGTTCGGGGGCTTCCCTGGCGAGCGCGACGCGGGGCAGGATTGTATGGCCGCGTCCCTCCCGCGCCAGCGCCTTGAGCTGGTGCACCGAGTTGATCTGGGCGCCGAACTGCAATGCAACGCCGTGCTGTTTGGCGAGCCGGGTCAGCAGCGGTCGCACCGGGTGGTCCCCGTCCGTCGTATACAGCGGATGGGCGCCCAGCGAACCGAATGGGATAGGCGCCGTGTTGTTGCCGATGCCATCCGACTTTCCGAACAGGACGAGCTCGTCTTCCGCCAGCGGTTCCAGCAACAACCCGTCGGTCTGCTCATTGCCATACAGGATACCCGTCTCGATCTTACCCAGTCGCAGCCATCCGCGCAGATCTCCGGTCAGTCCCTCGAACACATGCACCTGGGCCCGGGGAAGACCGTCCTCAAGCGCCTGCAACAGCGGCAGCGTGAGAACCGACGCCATGCTCACCGGAATGCCGATCGTCACCTCGCCGGCAATGTCGGCTGCGTCGCGGACATCGCGCCGCGCCTGCTCGCAGTGCGATCTTATCTGGCGGGCGTGGTCAAGCAGCACTTCTCCGGGCCGGGTCAAGGTGACGCCACGTGCGTGTCGAATCAGCAGTTGCACGCCAAGGTCGGCTTCCAGCGAGGCGATCTGGTGGGAAAGTGCGGATTGCGCCACGTTCAAGTTATTGGCCGCGGTCGTAATGCAGCCCTGGCTGGCGACACTCTGGAAATAGCTGAGCTGCTTGAGGTTCATCCTTCCATTTTAGCAATTCCCGGGCCACGCCCCCAGTCAGCCAGCCCATCGCGATTCCAGATGGTTCAAAGCTCAATTCGGTGTTTGCCAGACCGGTCCCGGCGCTGCCAGTCTGGACGCGAGTTGGGCGTGCACATTCTTTGGTCAGCAGGAGATTTTTATGAGCGGTTCGGATCGTAAGGGGCTCAGCCGTCGGCAGGTTGCACTAGGGCTGGCGGTTGCACCGCTGGTGTTATCGAGCGCGGCCGAAGCGCAACTCTCCAGCAAGTACGAGTTTGGCGTGGCCGGGATCGACCCGATTTACAGCGCTGCCTTCGTTGCGTTTAAGAAGGGCTATTTCAAGGATGCAGGCCTGACCATCGGCCACCTCAATTCGCAGAGCGGTCCACGCACCAAGCAGATCCTCGCCGCCGGCCAGGTGCTGATCGGATCTAGCGGCGTCAATGACGCGCTGGCCACTACGATCGCGGGCAAGCCGACCACCGTGGTGTTCGGCATGGATCGCCGCATCACCTACGCCAATATCCTGATTCGCAAGGAGGACGCCGGGAAATTCAAGACGGTGGCCGATCTGAAGGGGCAGCGCCTCGCCGTCACGCAGTTGCAGTCGGCGACCTGGTTGATGGCGGTCTTCATCGCGGAGAAAGGTGGCGCTATCGACGTCGACATTCGCGGTCTCGGTGACTTCTCGACCATGCTTGGCGCCCTCAAGTCGAAACAGGTAGCCGCCACCATCGCGACATCGGCGATGCTCGACCAGGTCAAGTACGAGGACTGGGCCGTGCCGCTGTTCAGCATCGGTGACGACGCGACCTGGAACGCGACGTTCGGCGGTGACGTGCCGGGCATTGGCTGCTACGTGTTGCAGGAGCAGATCGAGAAGAATCCGGAAGCCATTCAGGCAGTGGTCAGCGGCCTCGTCAAGGCTCAGGACTTCATCAACGCCACCTCGGCGGAAGACCTGACCGAACTCGTCTACGACGACTACATGAACGGCCTGCCGAAGGCGACAGTGACCAGCAGTCTTGCTTTCTACAAGAAGAACGTATTTTCCAGCAACAATATCATTGCTGAGGACAGCTATGGCCGGCTGCTGGGAATCCTCAAGGATCGTCAGTTCACCCCCGAGCAGATGGACAAGGTAGCCTATAAGTCCGCCATCAACATGGATTTCGTACGAAGAGCGCGCGCGTCGTGAGGTCGTCATGATCACGCTCAATCACGTCAGCAAGACCTATGTGACCAAGACCGGAGAGCCTGTGAAGGCGGTGGGCGACGTCTCCATGACCGTCAATAAAGGCGAGTTTGTCTGCATCGTCGGCCCATCCGGTTGCGGCAAGAGCACCATCCTCAATATGATCGCAGGATTTGCGGCACCGACCTCCGGCGAAATCCATGTCGACGGCAAGCGCGTCACGGTCGATGTACCGGAATCGCTCGGCTATATTTTCCAGAAGGACACAGTGTTGCCGTGGTACACCGTGCGGCAGAATGTCGGCCTCGGTCTTAAATTCTCCCAAGCGCCGAAGGGGAAGATCGACAGGAAGATCGACAAGCTTTTGCGGTTGGCGCATCTGACCGATTGCGGTGACGCCTATCCGCATCAGCTGTCGGGCGGCATGCGCCGCCGCGTGGCGCTGTGCATGAGCCTAGCGGTGGATCCTAAGGTACTGCTGCTCGACGAGCCGTTCGGGGCGTTGGATACCCACACCAAGACGCATTTGCACAGCGAGCTGCTGGAGATCTGGCGCGAGCTTGGTCAGACTATCGTCATGATTACGCACGACCTCGACGAGGCCGTTACTCTGGCGAGCCGGGTCATCGTATTGTCCTCGCCGCCGAGCCATACTCTTCTTGAGGAAGTGATCGGTATCCCGTATCCGCGCGACGTTTTTGAACTCCGGCAGAATCCGCAATTCACCACTCACATCCAGCGGGTCTGGAAGGTGTTGGGCAATCAATTCAGGGCGGCCGCGTGAGCAGTGAACCCGCCGTGCAGACGCTGCCGCAGGACGCGCTCAGCCCGCAGGTCTCGGCCACGCCGCAGCGCAAACCATCGGCCGGCCGTGTCCGCGTCGTGGTCTGCCAGATCCTTATTCTGGTGCTGTTTCTCGGACTCTGGGAGGTGCTCACCGGCATCCAATGGATGCAGAAGAACTCGATCTTCGATCCGTTTTTCATCAGCCGGCCGTCCCTGATCGCAGCAAGGATCTGGCTGTGGCTGCAGCCAGGGCGCAATTCGATCTGGCCGCATCTCGCAGCCACCCTTTACGCCACCGGTCTCGGTCTGGGCGTCGGCGTGACCTCCGGTTTTGCGCTTGGCGTAGCGCTGGCGCAGAGCAAGTTCTGGGCTCGGGTCCTGAATCCGTTCATCATCGCGCTGAATTCGACGCCACGCATCGCCTTCGTGCCGCTGATCACCATGCTGTTCGGTCTCGGCTTCGCCTCCAAGGTCGTGACCTCGTGGTTCGTTGTCTTCTTCCTGGTGTTCTTCAACACCTACAAGGGCGCCAACAGCGTGGAGCAGGAACTAGTGAATTTCTGCCGTACGCTCGGCGGTCGGCCGATGCAGATACTGTGGCGCGTGCGTATCCCGACAGCCGCTGCATGGACCTTTGCATCGCTGCCCAATGCCATCAGTTTCGCGCTGATCGGCGTCGTGCTAGCGGAGTTTGTCGGCTCCACCACGGGCATGGGCTACATCATGACCACCTCGCTGGCGACACTGAATGCCACCGACATGTTCGCCTCGATCACCATTCTGAGCGTGCTCGGCGTCGGCCTGGTCTATCTATTGCGCGCGGTCGAAGCGCGCCTGCTGCACTGGTCGGCAGAATTCCGCAACGATTGAGGTCGCCATGCCGAACGAGCGCTTTGTAAAGACGGCGTGTCCGCATGATTGCCCGAGCGCCTGCGCCCTCGAAGTCGAGCTGCTGACGCCGAGCAAAATCGGCCGCGTACGCGGCAGCGCCGCAAATTCATATACCGCAGGCGTGTGTTGCGCCAAGGTGGCGCGCTACGCCGAGCGCGTGCATCATCCCGATCGGTTGACGCAGCCGCTGCGGCGGACGGGCGCTAAAGGCTCGGGCGAGTTTGCGCCGATCAACTGGGATCAAGCGCTGGATGAAATCGTAGAGCGTTTCACGCAAGCCACGCAGATGTATGGGTCGGAAGCTGTCTGGCCGTATCACTCCGGCGGCAACATGGGCGTGGTGCAGCGCTGGGGCCTGGACCGGCTTCGTCATGCCTTCCGCTACTCGCGACAGCAGACTACGATCTGCGTCACGCCTGCGGAATCCGGCTGGCGGGCCGGCGTCGGCGAGCTGCGCGGCTGCGATCCCCGCGAAATGGCGGACTCCGACCTGATCCTGATGTGGGGCGGCAATCCTGTGTCAACACAGGTCAATGCCATGACCCACGTCGCCCGCGCGCGCAAAACCCGCGGCGCCAAGCTGGTGGTCGTCGACGTCTATCGCACGCCGACCGTGGCGACGGCGGATATCGCGCTGATCGTGCGTCCGGGCACCGACGCCGCTTTGGCGCTGGGCATGATGCATGTGCTGCTCAAGGAGGGCTATGCGGACCGCGACTACCTCGGCCGCCTCACCGATTTTGACGATGACGTCGAGCGTCACATCGATTCCTGGACGCCGGAGCGCGCCGCCGCGGTCACCGGCCTCGACGTGGCGCAGGTGGTCGACGTTGCACGGCTCTTCGGTCGCACCAAGCGCAGCTTTCTCCGGCTCGGATTTGGCTTTACGCGGTCGCGCAATGGCGCGGCCAACATGCATGCAGTGTCGTGCCTGCCGGCAATTACCGGGTCCTGGCAGCATCACGGCGGCGGCGCGTTCTTTCTGGCGCTCGACAACTGGCGGCTCGACACAACTTTGGCCCATGGCCTCGATCTCAAGGACACCGGCACCCGCATTCTTGACCAGTCGCGCATTGGCGCCATTCTGACCGGCGATAAACAGGCCCTGGTGGATGGTCCGCCGGTGGCGGCGATGATCATGCAGAATGCAAATTCTGCCAATGTGGCGCCGGACAGCCGCAAGGTCGCACAGGGGCTAGGCCGCGAAGACTTGTTCCTCTGCGTGCACGAGCAGTTCATGACGCCGACGGCGAAATACGCCGACATTGTTCTTCCAGCGGCGATGTTTCTTGAGGCCGATGACATCTATTACGGGCTCGGCCACACCTACATCACGGCGGGCCCGAGCGTGCTCGATCGCTACCGGGAGAGCTGGACCAATCACGAGGTGGTTTGCGGTATTGCCCGTCGGCTGGGATCAAAGCATCGCAGTTTCGACATGAGCGCCTTTGACCTGATCGATGAGACCTTGCGTGCGTCCAACCGCGGGACCGCGGCGCAGGCCTTTGACACCGGCTGGGTCGAATGCGCCGAGTCCTTCGACAGCGCGCATTTCCTGGACGGATTTCCGACCTCCGATCGAAAATTTCACTTCAAGCCGGACTGGGCAGCAATCGGACCTAACGCAGCCCAGATGCAGGCGCTGCCGTCCTATCTGGAAAACTATGAGGCCGCGGACGAAGAGCACCCGTTCCGTCTTGTCGCGCCCCCGGCCCGCACCTTTCTGAACACTTCTTTCACCGAAACGGCAAGTTCGCGCAGCCGAGAGGGCGCGCCGCGGGCGCTTCTCCATCCTGACGACGCAACGCACGCCGGCGTCGAGACTGACGACGTCGTCGTCATAGGCAACCGACGTGGCGAGCTCCAACTTTCGGCCAAGGTAGACGCAACTGCGCGGCCCGGCGTCGTCATCGTGGAAGGTATCTGGCCAAACGCTGACTTTTCCGGCGGCCTGGGGGTTAATCAACTGATCGGGGATGATGCCATTCCGCCCAATGGGGGGAGCGCATTTCACGATACCGCAATCTGGATGCGTCGGCTTCAATAAGCGACGCATCTAGGCTCTAAGGCGTAACCGGTGGCCTTGGCCAGAACCGTACCTCTCGAGCGTCATCACCCGAAAAATCAGGTTATCCGGGAGATGAGCGCACGATCGGGCCCAAGCCCTGACAGTCTTGAACTGTTTCGAGAGAGGATCCCGAGCGTCTCGACGACGCGCAGTTCCGTCAACTCAACAGCACAATGCCGCCCGGCAACGATCGGACATCGGCGCGGAACAGCTGTCGGACCTGAGCCACGAAATCATCAAGCTGATCGGTATGGAAGGTGCCGTTGACCAAACGTTGCCCGAGCGCAGTATTGGTCACGACGATCTTGCCCGGACGGTAGCGGTTGACCTCGTGGACGACGTCGGTCAAGGGCTGGTCCCGAAACACCAGCAACTTGTCGCGCCATGCGGTCGCGATCAAGGGATCGGTGCTCGATGCCAGCGCGCCCATCGGCGACGCAGTCGAATAGGCGATCTGCTGGTTGCGAACGAGCTGCACGCTGCGGCCGCCTTGGGCAACGGTTACGACGCCGTCGAGACAGGTCGTCAGCACCGCGCCGTCCAGGCAGCGAACGTTGAAATCCGCCTGCGCCGCGGAAACCTGCCCGCTGCCGGCGATGACTACCAGTGAATCAGAAGCGCGCCGCGCGGTTACTGCTGCCTCACCCGAAATCAGTTCGATGCGCGGATTGTTTCCGGTCGATAGAACCGACAGGCTTGTCTGGGTATTCAGCTTGACCGATACGTCGCTGGACACAGCGACGTCGCGTTGCTCGCCTTTACCTGTGCGGTAACCGGCCGATAACTCGTCCAACGACGGCCACGCTCCGAGCGGTGGATGCACCATCATGTAGCCAGCCGCCGAGGCTGCGATGGCCCCGCCGAGCAGGCCGCGCCTGCTGATCACGCCGCGGGCGCCCTGCGTCAGCCGGGCGACGGTGGAATTCGGGCTGCGGCGTTCAAGCTGTGCGCCAAGCGTGCCGAGATGCCGGAATGTCGTCTTCGCCTCGATGAACGCGGCCTCATGATCGGCGCTCCGGCGGCACCAGGACCGAATCGCCTCTGCATCAGCCACGGTGGCACGGCCAGACCGCAGCAACAGCACCCAATCCATCGCCTTGTCGCGCAACGCGGCGTCGTCGGTCGGTTCGGTCATGTCGCCAATACCCCTTCGAACGAACCTTCCATAAAAGCAAAGCGCCCCGCGCTGGGGGAGCGGCCTCCGTACGCAATGAGCTGGGGCATGTTCGGCAACAGCGATTCGATCCTGATCAGGGGAGCCCTGAGTCACAGCCTTCTATATATATAGACGGTTGAGACAACCCTATCCCACAATGCAGGCGCAAATTTCTCTTTATCATAAGTGACGATGCGCAGCAGGCCGTCGCGCCGTCCCGTGGTCGTCGAAATTTCAGGACCGCGGTCGCGGCCCGCCGGCCCGCCGGATCAGGGTGCGGTCCAGCCGCCCGGCGCAATGCTTCAAGGCGTGCTTCAGGTCAATCTCAACGGTGCGGACGCTGACACCGAGCATCGTTGCGATCTCCTGGTCAGGCAATTTCTCAACCACCGCTGCCTTAAATATCGCGCGGGATCGGGGCGGCAACTCGGCGAGCGCGCGTTGCAGCGCCTCCATCTCCTGGCGGCCTTCAAGTATAGTCGCGGCGTCCGGCGTCTCATCCGCGATTTGCAGGAATTCGTCAATGGCCTCGGCACTGAGAAACCGCTCTGCCCGGCGCCGGTCCGTGGCGACGTTGAGGGCAATTCGGTATAGAAAATCCTTGGGGCTGCGCACCGGGTCAGCGTCAGTGACCCGCTCGACGCGCAAAAAGGTCTCGTGGAGCGCTTCACAAGCCATTTCTGCCGAACCCAATTTCCGTGTCAGCCGCTTGAAAAGGCCGTGATAGTCGGCGGTCAGCGCGGCGCGGAGCGTTGAGCGATTGGACCCGGTCAATATCTGAAACCTTTTTACGCGCACTGAACAACAAACTCGTCTTATCGTTGCTTACCGGCTGCTCATGACAGGTTGATTACTGAATACTACCCGGAGCAGGTGCCGCTCCCTCATTGCAAATCGAATGCAACCGGCAGTAGCACTGTCAGTTGCTCGGGCATGTCGGAGGGAATCATGGGCAGGGGCTGTGCGCGGCGAACTGTCTCAACCGCCTCCTGGTCGAGAATCGGCCGACCCGAGCTCGACTTTACGCCGACCCGGACAACGCTGCCGTCACGGCGCATTGCGAAAACCACCAACACCGTGCCTTGCAGGCCATCGCGTTTGGCCGCGCCCGGGTAGCGCTGATAGCGCTCGATATGGGCCAGCAACAGCCGCTGAAACCGTAACGCGGCTCCCGCCTGCGGCGGTTGCGCCGCGCCCGCGCCCGCTGGTTGCTGCTTTGTCAGCGCGGCCGCCTTCGGCATGGCGATTGGCTCCGCCGGCACGGCCTCCTGCTCGTAGGAAGGTTGCGCCTGCTCGACGAAGTGCGGCGCTACGCGAAAATCTGCAATCGGCGGATTGGTCTGGATGGAGGCTTGCTGCAGCACGGCGGTCGGGCTCGGGGTTTGTAGCAATTCGACACGGAATACCGTATCGCCGCTGCGTGCTAACGGGCCGGCCGGCAGGTGATGCAACCAGTAAACGCCGGCGGCGAGCAGTATCGGCACCAGCACGATGGTCCCCACAAACCAGCGCCAATGTCCGGCCATGCCGACCGCGTCGTGCTGCGATCCCTGTTCGACACCATCCACGATGAAATGGATTCCCTTCGAGAGCCCTCCTTCGCTCAGGTTGATCACATCGACCTCACCGTGATCATGACAAGAACGGGTTGCGGCGTATTGGCGGGCGGCGCCTGGCTGATCAGCAACCCATTGAGCAGGCGGGAGATGGCATCGTCCCTGCCCAGGTCGCCGGACGAACGAAACAATTCGGTTCGCCGGATTGTCCGTGGTCCGTCGATCCACAGCTTGATTCCCGCGCTGTAGCTGCCGTTTCGCGTTCGGTCATCCTTTTTGAGAGCTTGCTGGATGTCGGACTGGATGATGCGGGTATAGGCCCGCAGCTGCGTCGGGTCGCCACGGTCGATCGGGCTTCGCACCCGCAAGGTCTCGAGCGACAGGTCGGCGTTGGCGAACACTGCGGGCGGTGGATCGTCACCGTCTGCCGAAGCGGGCGCCAGCGTGATTGCGTTGGCGCGGGTGTAACGGACCATCAAGTCAGTGTCCGTCAGCAGCATCCGCAGCGCCGCATCGCGGGTGAACCTCCCCTCAACCCCGGTCGATACCCGTCCGGTCGCGACCGAGCTTTCATAGAGAAGCTGCATGCCGGTCACGGTGCTGTAGGCCTGCAACGCCGTCGCCAGCGGCTGGCTCGGAATGTTGAAGGTCAGCGCCTCGCGCAGACGACGATCGTCGCCCTCCGCCATTGCCGAGACGATCGCGCCCAGCGTGAACACGGCAGCCACAAAACCCAGCGCATGGCCGACCCACGCTGCGCGAGGCAATCCGAAGCGCCACGCAAGCGCTCCTGGGCCCGCTTCCATCATGCAATCTGTACTCGTATGACTGGTATGCATCTCACACATCGTCGGATGTTCGATTTCCCGACATCAGTCCTTCAATCGAAAGCCGAGGTCATCATGAAGAACCGATGCTCTTTATCCGCAGACGCGTGGAGCAGCAAGCGCCAGCGTACGGATTGATGGCCTGAAGGATCTTTCGTTCGATAGTTCTGCTACCGGCGGGGTCGTCGATGATGCGAATGCCGCGTGACATGTCACTGTCACATAGCCTCCCTAGAGTCGTGGAATTGCGACAGACTTGGCACCGAGGGGGCGCTGTAGTGGCTCCGGATGCGTTCAGGCGGGTCGGCGCGTGCGCCGCGCGGCCTGGTCGTCGGTTGTCGATCGGTCTTGCGTTCATGCTGGCATGTAACCCCATCCTTGCGCAAACGCGGATCGCGCCGGCGACCGGCGAACAACACGACCAGGGCGACGCGGATACGCCGATCGCTTTTGATATTCCTGCGCAGCCGTTGGAATCCGCTTTGAAAGCTTTCAGCGCGGTGGCGGGAGTCGGGCTGTTCTACGAAAGCAGCCTTATACGCGGCAGGCGCTCGTTTAGCGTGAGAGGCCTGCTACCGGCGGAGGCCGCGCTTCGCCGGTTGCTGCAGGACACAAGGCTGTCGGCCAGGTCGTTCGACCGCGGCACCATCACCATCCTTGAGTCTACGCCGGCCGACCTGCCGGTAGGACTGGGAAGCGCGAAAGCAAAGGTTGCCGAATTCGCTCCTTATCTTGCCAGACTGCAGCGAAGTATGGATCTCGCCTTTTGTGGAGAGACACCCGGCCCGGGCGATCCCGAAGACCTCGTCGCGCGCGTCTGGATCGCACCATCCGGCAAGGTGTCGCGGGCGGAGTTGTGGTCGGGTTCCGGTTCTGATCATCGTGATCGTGCCTACATCGCGGCGATCGGCGCGGTGACGATCGGCGCGCCGCCGCCGGTCACGATGCCGCAGCCCGTCAACATGATGATCGACATGCGGGCCTCGCATGCCGCCGCGAACTGCAGCCGCGCCGGAGTGGAACTGCGTTCCGCGACCCATGACTGAGCCCGCGGATGCCGCCGTATTGCGGCAAATGCTCGTCGGCGAATACGATGATCTGCGCCGGCAATTGACGCGACGCCTGGGCTCCGAAGACGTCGCCAGCGAGGTCCTGCAGGAGACCTATTTGCATCTGCAGCGTCCGTCGCGCATCGCTGTCATCGACAGCCCGAAACGCTATCTGTTGGCCATCGCTACCAATATTGCGCGCATGCGGTTTCGCCGCGAGCGTCGCCAGACCAGCCTGTCCGACCTCGACGAGGTGCTGGGATTTGCCGACGAGGCGCCCGATCCGCTGCGCAGCCTTGAAGCCCGGCAGGAATTCGTGGCCTTGAAGGCGGCCTTCGACGAACTGACGCCCCGCCGTCGCAATATCCTGTTTGCGTCGCGGCTGGAGGGGCGCAAGTTGCGGGACATTGCCGACGAACTGGGCGTGACGCAGCGGTTTGTCGAGATGGAGCTGAAAGAGGCATTGATTCTCTGTGGCACGAGAATGCGCCGCGAAGTCGTTCAGCGCTTCGGTCCGCGTGGCAAAGAAACATCTGTTAGTGAAACGGCGATGACGCCCGTCGAGCGCGAAAAGCACGATGACCAGCCAGAATGAGCCCGATCCGATGAGCACGTCTACTTCCGACGAAGCCTATGGGTGGATCGTGCGCTTCATGGCGGGCGGTATGACCCCGGCTGATACGGCCGAAATGAAGGCCTGGTATCGGCAGAGCCCGGAGCACCAGGCGGCCTATGCCGAAGCCCGCCGTGTCTGGCAGTCGCTGGGGCCGATCGTGAGCGAGAGCCTGCATCGGCCGCTCGAGGGACAGGGAGGGGCGCGCGCGACGCCGTCCCGGCCGATCGCCGCCTCACTTCCCAGCCGCCGGCTTTTCGTCGGCGGCGCGCTGGCGGCGTCGGCTGCCTGTCTGATGGTGCGTCCGCCATTGGATCTCTGGCCCTCATATACGGATCTGATGGCCGACTACCGGACCGGCGCCGGCGAACGGCGGCAGATCGCCCTTGGCGACAGCGTGATGCTGGACCTGAACACCAGGTCCAGCATCACGGTCCGCACGCAAACCGCGGAGGCCACGCGAATCGAGCTGTTCTCCGGCGAGGCCGCCATCAGCAACAGCCGCGATGCGCCGCCGCTCACCGTCCTCGCCGGGAGCGGACGCATTTTCGCGACGGATGCCGAACTGAACGTGCGCTGCGATGGCCCGCGGGTGACCGTCAGTTGTCTGAAGGGGCACCTCGACATCGCGCGCGGCGGCCAGACGACGCCGCTCGCTGCGCGCCAGCAGGTCGCCTACAGCGGCGAGCAGACCGGTTCCGTGTCCGGCATCGATCCACAGGCCGTGATGGCCTGGCAGCACGGCGTGCTGACATTCGATGCAACCCCGGTCGAGCAGGTGATCGCCGAGGTCAACCGCTACAGGCCGGGCCGCATTATCCTGATGAACGGCGACATCGGGCGTCGCTTGCTGAATGCGCGCATCAAGGTTGCCGAGACCGACAAGATCATCGTGCAGATCGTGCATATTTTCGGTGCGAAAGCACGTGAACTGCCAGGCGGCGTCGTCATCCTGTCATGATGGCCGCGGCGTGGATCGCCCGATCGCCACTGACGCCGCAAAATATCATCGCTATCGTCAAAAAGTTGTTCGGTCCTGGTCGGTGCCATTCATCCCGGGCGTAGAGCTGTCGTGAAAACGCGACGCTTGCAGATCTACATCTGTCACCGAGAAGGCGCCGCCATGCTTGTCAATTACACCGCCGGTTCGAAGCGATCGCAGCGACGGGCGCTGTTCGCGGGTACAAGCATCGTCGCCCTGGCGGTTGCCATGTCGCCGATCGGTGCGCAGGCGCGCGGCCTGCAGGATAGCGGACCGGCCGCGAGTGCAGCGGCGCTGGCCGCAGCATCGGCAC
>DATCUS010000100.1:0-3439 GCA_036561845.1 Tardiphaga sp.
CCTGCCGGCCTTCGCCAAGGCGGCGTGGCTGTCGGTGCTGCCGGAGTTCAACCCGTTCAAGTACAACTCGTTTCCGGTCAATGGCGCGCGGCAGTCGCACCGGCTGACGGTGGCGTTGCAGGCCTCGATCGCCAAGCAGGCATCGCGCGGCGGGCTGGCCGAGCTGCCGCCCGCCATCACCTTCCAGTCGGTGATGGATTTCACAGTCTCGACCCGCGCGATTCTCACGGCGTTCTATTCGCTGCTGCCGGCCAATGGCTCAGAGCTTGTGCTGTTCGATCTCAACCGCAACACCAAGCTCGGACCGCTGCTGCGTGCCACTTCCTATGCCGCGATGACGCGGACCCTGCCGCCGGCACCACGCAATTTCCGCACCGTGATCATCTCCAATGCGAATGCCGACAGCGCGGAAGTGGTGGAGCGCTCGACACCGGCCGACTCAACGGAGGAGACCGAGCGCCCGCTTGGACTTTTCTACCCCACCGACGTTTACTCGCTGTCCCACGTCGCCCTGCCCTTCCCGTCCAGCGACGGGCTGTATGGCTCGCATCCCGATCCCCAGGACGATTTCGGCCTTGAGCTCGGGGCGATGGCGATACGCGGCGAGCGCGGGGCGCTGATCGTCAATCTCGACGCACTGGTGCGGATGTCGTCGAACCCGTTCTTCCCCTATATCTCGCAGCGCGTCGATGAGGGGATTGGGCTCGCTCCGGCCTTGGCGGTGCCATCTCCTGCACCTGCTGTTGCCGCACCTGCTGTGCCTGCGCCTGCCGCAGCACCCTGATCAAAAGAAAACGGCCGCGCCATCCGGGATGACGCGGCCGCCTCACGAGTGGTTCGCAGATCAGTTTGCGGTGGCCGCCCCGATCACAGCGCCGGTGCCGGCACCGATCGCCGCGCCGACCGCCGCACCCGTACCGCCGCCGGCGATGCCGCCGATGATCGCGCCGGTGCCGCCGCCGATGAGAGCGCCCGTGCCGGCGCGCTTTTCAGTGGTGGTGCAGCCGGCGATCGACAGAGCCAGCAACGAGAATGCAACTACCTTAACCATTAGACGTCCCCTGCTTCGATTCACTCCAACAGGGATAAAGGTATTCAAGTCCGCAGACAATCTCACGCGGCAGCCGGCTCATCGCGCACCGCGGCGACGTAGAGCGCAGGCAGGAAGATCAGCGTCAGCACGGTCGCGACCAACAGGCCGCCCATGATCGCGAACGCCATCGGACCCCAGAACACCGTCGGCGCGATCGGGATCATGCCCAGCACGGTGGAGATCGCAGTCAGCATGATCGGCCGGAAGCGCGCGGACGAGGCGTCCATCACCGCGTCGCGCACGTTCTTGCCCGCCGCGCGCTCGGCCTCGATCTGGCCGATCAGGATCACCGCGTTCTTGATGATCATGCCGAGCAGCGCCAGGATGCCGAGGATCGCGACGAAGCCGAGCGGGCGGTTGGAGAGCAGCAGCGCCATCACCACGCCGATCAGCCCCAGCGGGGCCACGCTGAGCACCAGTATCAGCAGCTTGAAGCGGCGAAGCTGGAACATCAGCACGGTGAGCATGATGAGCAGCATCAGCGGCACCACGGCGATGACCGAGGCCAGCGACTGTGCGCTTTCCTCCACCGTGCCGCCGGTCTCGATGCGGTAGCCGGCCGGCAGCTTGGCGGAGAGTTCATCGATATCGGGGCCAAGCGAGCGCACCACCTCGTCGGGGAGCGTGCCCGGCGTCACGTCGGCCTGCACCGTCAGGCTCGGCACGCGGTCGCGGCGCCACACCAGCGGGTAGGTCTGCGCGTACTCGAAGGTGGCGAACTGGCTGAGCGGCACGGTGCGCCCGCCGGGGATCGGCACCTGCACCGTGCGCAGGGTCTCGAGCGACACGCGCTGCTCGTCGGTGGCGCGCAGCACCACGTCGATCAAGTAGATGTCGTCGCGCACCTGCGTCACCGGCGCGCCGGAGATTACCGTATTGAGCACCCCGCTGATCGCCTCGGTGGAGAGGCCGAGCAGGCGTGCCTGATCCTGGTCGACGCGGATCCTGATCTCGCGCGCCGGCTCGATCCAGTCGTAGTTGACCTTCACCGTCAGCGGGTCGGCGGCGACGATCTCAGCGAGCTGGTAGGCAATGTCGCGCACCCTGGCGAGGTCCGGCCCGATGACGCGGTACTGGATCGGCCATCCCACAGGCGGCCCGAGCTCGAGCGGATAGACCCGCGAGACGATATTGGGGAAGTCGTTCGCCAGCAGCTTCTCCAGCCTGGCGTGCAGCCGCTCGCGGGCGTCCACGTCCTTCGCCACCACCACCGCCTGCGCGAAAAAATCGTTCGGCAGCTGGGCGTTCAGCGGCAGGTAGAACCGGATCGCGCCCTGCCCGACATAGCTGCTCCAGCGCGCCACGTCGGGATCGTCCTTGAGCGTCGCGTCGAAGCGCTTCACCGCCTCCTCGGTCGCGTAGATCGACGAGTTCTGCGGCAGGCTGAGATCGACCAGCAGTTCCGGCCGGTCCGAGGACGGGAAGAACTGCGAGGGGATCAACGGGATCAGCAGCAGCGACACCACGAATAGCGCCAGCGTCGCCGGAATGGTGATCCAGCGCGCCGTCAGTGCCACTGAGAGGAAGCCGCGATAGAGCTTGAGCACATGGCCCGGCTCGCTGTTGCCGGCGTCCTTCGGAGCCTTGAGGATGACGAGGCCGATGAGCGGCGCGAACAGCACCGCGACGAACCACGACACGATCAGCGCGATGCTGACCACGGCGAACAGCGAGAAGGTGTATTCGCCCGCCGAGCTTGCCGCGAAACCCACCGGCACGAAGCCGGCGATGGTCACCAGCGTGCCGGCCAGCATGGCGAAGGCGTAGGTCTTGAAGGCGAAGGTCGCCGCCTTCTCCTTGGGTTCGCCCAGCGCCAGCCGGTTGATGGTGGCGTCGGTCGTGGTCATGGCGTCATCGACCATCAGCGCCAGCGCGATGATGAGCGCACCGAGCGAGATGCGCTGCATGTCGATGTTCATCAAATCCATGATGGGGAACACCGCCATCAGGGTGAGCGGGATCGACAGCGCCACCACGAGGCCGGGCCGCACGCCCAATGCCACGAAGCTCACCACCAGGATGATGCCGATCGCCTGCCACAGCGACATCATGAACTCGTTGATGGCGGTATCGACTGTGACGGCCTGATCGGCCACCAGATGCGCCTCGATGCCGATCGGCAGGTCGGCCGTGATGGTTTTCATCGCCGCGTCGATGTTGCGGCCGAGGGTGAGGATGTCGCCGCCGTCGCGCATGGCGATGGCGAGGCCGATGGACGGCTCGCCATTGGTGCGGAACATCGGCGACGGCGGATCGACAAAGCCGCGCCGCACGGTGGCGATGTCGGAAAGCCGCAGCATGCGGCCATCGACGACGAAATTGATGTTGGCGATGTCGCGTTCCGAG
>DATCUS010000101.1:0-17621 GCA_036561845.1 Tardiphaga sp.
CTGGCGGTGACGCTGGCGCAGGCGCCGACCATGGAAGACGCCGCCCGCGACGCCGCTGAACTCGCCGATGCGGCCGCGGCGGCCATTCGCGACCACATCCCGAACCAGCCCGCATTGACCTGCGCCAGCGGCTGCAGCCCGTGCTGCCATCTTCATGTCCAGGTGCCGCCGGGCGTCGCTGCAGCGATGGTCAGGCATATCGACGCAAGGTTCGCGCCGGCCGACCGAGCGGCCTTGCATGGCCGGCTGGCACAGGCCGCGGCCACCATCGCCGCCGCCGCCGATCCGGCCACGCTGCGGCTGCGCTGCCCGCTGCTTGGCACCGACGAACGCTGCACGGTCTATGACGTGCGCCCGCTGTCGTGCCGCGCCTTCACGTCGAGATCCCTTGCGCGCTGTCAGCAGGTGGTGTTCGGCAACGATCCCACGGCCGGCGGCGTCGAACAGAACGCCGCGCATTTCCGCGTTCACCTCGAAGCCACCGCAGCGCTGGAACAGGAAGCCCGCAACCGCGGCCTGCCCGACCGGCAGAAGGGGCTGGCGCAGGCGCTGCTGGAGGAATGGCGGTGACCGCGATATGGCCGAGAGCGCGACCGGAACCGTGGGTGGCGACGCCGCAACGGAGCCACGCGTGTTCGGATCATGCTCTATTGGCCGGTAAAACGCGCCGGGCGTTTCTCGACGAAGGCGGCGGCGCCTTCGCGCAGGTCCGCGGTGCGAAAGGCGCGCGACTGTGAGGAGGCTTCGCTGTCCAGCGTCGCTTCCAGCGATGCATTCCATGCCGCGTCGATCTGGTTCTTGATCAGGCCGATGCTGACGGGCGGGCCATCGGCGAGCGCCTGCGCGATGGCCATGGCCTCGCCGAGCAGTTCGCCATCTTCCACCATTTTCCAGATCAGGCCCCACTGCTCTGCCTGTTCGGCATGGAGCGGCTGACCGAGCAATGCGAGCGCGCGGGCGCGCGCGACGCCGATCGACCGCTGCAGCAACAATGAGGTTCCCGCATCGAGCGCCGCCCCGAGCCGGACGAAGCTCAGGACAAAGCGCGCGGAGCGGGCGGCAACGACGATGTCGCCGGCGAGTGCAATGCCGACGCCCGCGCCAGCGGCCGGTCCATTGACGGCGACCACGACCGGCTTGGGCGAGCCGCGCATCTTCTCGATCACCGGGTTGATGGTGGCACGCATGCTGTCGCCGATCCCCGCTCCGGCCTCGAACGTGTTGCCGCCGCCCAATTGCGCCCCCGCGCAAAAACCCTTGCCGGCTCCGGTCAACACGATCGCGCGCACCGCCGCATCGCCGATCGCCGCATCGAGCGCCCGGCTCAGATCGCCGAGCAGGCTGCCGGCGAGCGCATTGTATTGGGCGGGGTTGTTGAGCGTCAGGATCGCGACGGACCCGCGCCGCTCGGTGAGAACCATCGACATGCTATCCTCGCTCATGGTCGTCGGCGGGCTGCAACGCCGGCCGGCATTGTGATAGGTCCGGCGCCCCGCTACAGGGACCGCGCGATCAGGAGCTTCATGATCTCGTTGGTGCCGCCATAGATCTTCTGAATGCGCGCATCGACGAACATCCGCGCTATCGGATATTCCTGCATGTAGCCGTAGCCGCCGTGAAGCTGCAGGCACTCGTCGGCGGTCTCGACCTGCTTTTGCGTGCACCACCATTTCGCCATCGACGCGGTCACGGCATCGAGGTCGCCGCCAAGCAGCCGCTCGATACACCAGTCGAGAAACACCCGCGCGATGGTCGCTTCGGTCTTGCGCTCGGCGAGCTTGAACGCCGTGTTCTGGAACTCGATGATCGGCTGGCCGAACGCCTTGCGCTCCTTGGTGTACTCGGCCGTGATCCGCACCGCCCGCTCCATCGACGCCACGGCGCCGACGGCGATGATCAGCCGTTCGCGCGGCAATTGTTGCATCAACTGCTTGAACCCCTGCCCCTCCTCCTCACCGAGCAGATTTTCGAATGGCGCCACGGCGTCCTCGAAAAACAATTCCACCGTATCGGAGGCGTGCACGCCGATCTTGTCGAGGTTGCGTCCGCGCTTGAAGCCCGGATTGCCCGCGGTCTCCAGAACGATCAGCGAGATTCCCGTGGCGCCCGGTCCGCCGGTGCGCGCCACCACGACGATCAGGTCGGCGGTCTGGCCGTTGGTGATGAACGTCTTCTGGCCGTTGATGATGTAGCTGTTGCCCTTGCGTTGCGCGGTGGTGCGGACGCTTTGCAGATCGGAGCCGGTTCCGGGCTCGGTCATCGCAATGGCGCCGATCAGTTCGCCGCGCGCCATGCCGGGCAGCCAGCGGTGCTTCTGCTCCTCCGAGCCGTAGTTCAGAATGTAATGGGCGACGATCCCGCTGGAGACCGTCACGCCGCTCAGCGCCTCCGGGACGATGCTCTCGATGTCCTCGAACACCGCGGCGTCGTAGGCAAACGTAGCGCCAAGTCCGCCATAGGCCTCCGGGACGCTGGGCAGCAACGCCCCCATATCGCCGAGCGCCCTCCAGGCGGAGCGATCCACCATCTTCTGCTTTCGCCATTTATCGGCATGCGGGGCGAGATCCCTGGCGAGAAACTTGCGGAACTGGTCGCGAAAGACGTCCAGTTCCTCGGTCATCCACGAAGAGCGATACTGCATCGGATCCCCGCGTCAAATGATGAGACCGCCGCCGGCGACGATCACCTGCCCACTGATGTAGTTCGATTCCGGGCTGCAGAACAGGAACACCGCATCGGCGGCCTCTTCCGGCGTGCCGCCGCGGCCGAGCGGTATCATCCTCGCCATGGCGTCAAGCAACTGGGGCTGCACGCCGACCTTGATGTCGCGACCGGCGACGTCGATGGTCTTCTGCTGGGCCTCGATCGGCTGGGTCAGGCGCGTGTTGATGAGGCCAAAGGCCACGCAATTGACGTTGACCTTGTAGCGTCCCCACTCCTTGCACATGGTGCGCGTCAACCCGATCAGCGACGCCTTTGCCGACGAATAGGCCGCCTGCCCGGCATTGCCATAGAGCCCGGCGATCGACGAGACGTTGACGACCTTGCGGAACACCTCGCGGCCGGCCTCGGCTTCCTTTTTCGCCATGATCCGGATCGGCTCTGCCGCAGCGCGCAGGATGCGAAACGGCGCCACCAGGTGCACGTCGAGCATGGCCTGGAACTGCTCATCGGTCATCTTCTGGATGGTCGAGTCCCATGTGTAGCCGGCGTTGTTCACGATGATGTCGAGACCGCCGAATCCCTCCGTGGCGGCGCCGACAAAGCGATCGGCGAAACCGGCTTCGGAAACGCTGCCATTGACCGCGATCGCCGCGCCACCCGCAGCCTTGATTTCGGCGGCGACGGCATCCCCCGTCGCGGCATCGAGATCGTTGACCACGACGCTCGCGCCCTCGCTTGCGAGCTTCAGGGCAATGGCGCGGCCGATGCCGCGGCCCGATCCCGTAACCAGCGCGACTTTTCCCTCGAGTTTTGACATTTGTTGTTCCCGGTTAAAGAGCGATGATGGCCTCACCGGCGAGCTTTGTTTCGCCGTTCTCGTCCTTGGTCGTCAGCGCGAGTCTTGCCCGCCTTTCGCCCCCATGTTCGATCCGTTCGATCACGTGCCCCTCGCAGGTCAATCGTGCACCAAGCTGGGTGATCGCCGCAAAGCGGGTCGAGAATGAACGAATTCGATCCGGCGCGACCGCATCGGTCAGCGCCTGGCCGAGATAGGCCATGACAAGCATGCCGTGCGAAAAGACGTCCGGAAAGCCGGCGGCCCTGGCGAAGTCGATGTCGACATGGATCGGATTATGGTCGCCCGAGGCGCCGCAATAAAGCGCCAGTGTGTGCCGCGTGATCGGCGGAAACGTCTTGTGGACGATGCGCTCGCCGAGCACCGGCCGATCAGTTGCCGTCTCGCTCATATTGCCCCCTCATTCCGCACCACGATGGTGCGCGCGGTGTCGGCGATGTGCGCCCCATGCTGGTTGGTCACCGCGGTTTCCACGACCACCAGGGTCATCGCGCCGCCCTTCTTGTCGGTGATACCCGTGACGCGCGACTTGAAGGTCAGGATATCGCCGACCACCACGGGGGCGTGGTAGGTAAAGCGCTGTTCGCCGTGCAGCACGCGGGCCAGATCGATGTCCAGATCGGTGAGAAACTCGAACGGCCGTTCGGCATCCATCATCTCGAGGCAGAACAGATAGGTCGGCGGTACCGGGATCGCGGCATAGCCCGCGTTGCGCGCTGCCTGCGCGCCGCGGTAGACCGGGTTCTGCTCGCCGAGCGTGTTGAGGAAAAACCGCAGGCGCCCGGGCTCGACGCAGGCGGTGACCGGCGTGAAGCTACGCCCGACGGCGGATTGATCGACCATGGGGTTTCCTTACGCGCGTTCGTACAGCGTCACGACGCAGGCGCCGCCGAGGCCGAGATTGTGCTGCAGTCCCAATCGGGCGCCATCGACCTGGGTCGCGTCAGCGGTTCCCCGCAATTGCCGGGTCAGCTCATAGCATTGCGCCAGTCCGGTCGCGCCCAGCGGATGCCCCTTCGACAGCAGGCCACCGGACGGATTGGTGACGAACCTGCCGCCATAGGTGTTATCGCCATCGTCGATGAACTTCGCCGCACCGCCGTCGGGACAGAGGCCCAGCGCCTCGTAGGTGATCAGCTCGTTCTGGGCGAAGCAGTCATGCAGTTCGATCACGTCGAGATCTTCCGGCCCGATTCCGGCCGTCTCGTAGACGCGGTTGGCGGCGGCCCGCGCCATGTCGAAACCCACGACCTGCATCATGTCGCCGGCGCCGAAGGTCGAAGCGGTATCGGTGGTCATCGCCTGGCCGGCGATGCGGACGTCCTTGCGCAGGCCGTGCTGGTTGGCGAACTTCTCCGAAACCAGCACCGCGGCCGCGCCGCCGCAGGTCGGCGGGCACGCCATCAGCCGCGTCATTACGCCCGGCCACATCACCTGATCCTGCATGACGTCGTCGGCGGTGACTTCCTTGCGGAATAGCGCCAACGGATTGTTCCTGGCATGGCGGCTCGCCTTGGCGCGGACCTTGGCAAACGCTTCCAGCGGCGTGCCGTACTTCTTCATGTGGCTGAGCCCGGCGCCGCCGAAATAGCGTAGGGCCAGCGGCACGCCCGGCGCATCGATCAGCTTCTCGGCCGCCGCATCGAATTCATCGAATGCGCTCGGCCGGTCCGTGAACACCGATCCCAGTGCACCAGGCTTCATCTGCTCGAAACCGAGCGCCAGGACGCAATCGGCCGCGCCGGATTCAATGGCCTGGCGGGCGAGGAACAGCGCCGTCGAGCCGGTCGAGCAGTTGTTGTTGACGTTGACGATCGGGATCCCGCTCATTCCGACGGGATACAGCGCGCGCTGTCCGCAGGTCGAGTCGCCGTAGACGTAACCGACATAGGCCTGCTGGACCTGGCCGTAATCGATGCCGGCATCGCCGAGTGCGAGCTTCGCCGCCGCAGCCCCCATCACATGATACGGCTCGCTGGCACCGGGCTTGACGAAGGGGATCATGCCGACGCCGGCAACATACACGCGAGACATCCGATCCTCCGCAAATTACCTGATGGACTTCTTATTACCCTTGGGTAAGATACGGCGCGACACACCATCGAGTCAATGCGGCAGGACCGGAAAAAATCGACATGGATGCGCGCGGCCCTTCTTCCGATTCCTCGCCCTGGATGCCGTTCGAGAGTCGCCGACGGGCGCGCGACGAGAAGCGCGAGGCGGTGCTGCGAACCGCCGTGCACCTGTTTCTCGAACAGGGCTACCGCCGCGCGACCCTGAACGAAGTCGCCGAGCGGCTGAACATCACCAAGCCCGCGCTCTACAACTACTTTCGCAGCAAAGAGGAGATCCTGTTCGAGTGCTATGCGCTGGGACAGGAACGGGTCGACGAAGTCATCGCCGAGATCAACGCCGGCGGCGGCACCGGACTCGGCAAGCTCCGCAAACTGATCCGCGGCTATGCCGGCGTCATGATGACCGACTATGGCGCCAGCCTGGTGCGGTTTGACACCAGGGATCTGACCGACAGGAACAGCAAGATCGTCCGCGCCGCCAAGAAGAACATCGACCGCACGTTTCGCAATTTCATCGCCGAAGGCATCGCGGACAGTTCGATCACGCCCTGCGATGCCAAGCTGGCCGCATTCGCGATCGCCGGATCGTTGAACTGGATCGGTCACTGGTTTCAGCGCGATGGCGCAATGTCGGCCGAGCTGGTTGCGAACGAGTTCGCCGTCCGGTTGACCGAAGGGCTTGCGGCGAGACCAACAAGAATGAGGGCATCACCCCCGCGCGAGAGTTAGATAACAAAAAAGCAAACAATCAGGTGGAGGAGCACAATGAACACGACCCATGGATTGCGGCGGGCGCTACAGATCAACCCTGACAGCCTCGCGACAGTATTCGGCAGCCGGCGACGGACCTGGCGCGAGATCGGAGAGCGGGTCGCTCGACTCGCCGCCGGCCTTCGTTCTCTGGGCGTCAATGCCGGCGACCGCGTCGCGATCCTGTCGCTCAACTCCGATCGCTATCTCGAACTCTATCTCGCCACGGCATGGGCCGGGTCTGTGATCGTGCCGCTCAACATCCGGTGGAGCCCGCTCGAAAACGAAAGCGCCCTGCGCGACTGCCGCGCCGGCATCCTGGTCGTCGACAAGGCTTTCGCCGGAACGGCGAGCGAGCTTGCAAGAGCGCTGCCCGGATTGCGGCTGGTCTATGCCGACGACGGCACAGCGCCCGAAGGAATGGACAACTACGAGGCACTGGTCGCGCGAAGCGCGCCGATCCCCGATGCCATGCGTAACGCCGGCGATCTCGCCGGCATCTTTTATACCGGCGGCACCACCGGCCGCTCGAAAGGAGTCATGCTCAGCCACGGCAACCTGATGGCCAATGCGCTGAATGCCCTGGGCGAAGGCCTGTTCCCGTCGACGTCGATCTATCTTCACGCCGCCCCGATGTTTCATCTCGCCAACGGCGCGGCAATGTATTCGCTGCTGCTCAGCGGCGGCTCCAACGTCGTGATTCAGTCGTTCACCCCGGAAGGCGTGATGGCCGCGGTTCAGAACGAAGGCGTCAGCGACGTTCTTCTGGTCCCGACCATGATCCAGATGCTGGTCGATCACCCCGCGCTTCGCTCCCACGACATGTCCTCGCTCAGGAACCTCATCTATGGCGCTTCGCCGATCAGCGAGGCCGTGCTCGACCGGGCGACCGCGGCACTTCCGAATGCGAAGTTCACGCAGGCCTACGGCATGACCGAACTGTCGCCGATCGCAACGCTGCTGCATTGGGAGGAGCACATCGGAGACGGCCGCGCCAGAGGCCGGCACCGCGCCGCCGGCCGGGCGACGCTTGGCTGCGAGGTGCGCATTGTCGACGCCGACGACCAACCGGTTGCCTTCGGCACCGTCGGCGAAATCGCCGTGCGCGGCGACAACGTCATGATGGGCTATTGGGAGCGCCCCGAGGAGAACGCGAGGGCCGTTGTCGACGGCTGGATGCATACCGGCGACGGCGGCTACATGGACGAACACGGCTTCGTTTTCGTCGTCGACCGGGTCAAGGACATGATCATTTCGGGCGGCGAAAACGTCTACTCCATCGAGGTCGAGAACGCCGTCGCGCAACATCCCGCCGTGGCGCAATGCGCCGTCATCGGCATTCCGGACGAGCGGTGGGGCGAACGGGTGCACGCCGTCGTGGTGACCAAGGGCGGCGCCCAGGTCTCGGCCGAAGAGCTGATCGAATTCAGCAAGACGCTGATCGCCGGCTACAAATGCCCGCGCAGCGTCGAGGTCCGCGACACGGCGCTGCCGCTGTCGGGAGCCGGCAAGATCCTCAAACGCGAACTGCGCAAGCCGTTCTGGGAAAACCGGGAGCGGCTGGTGAGCTGAACTGCACGATACGCGTCATCAAGCAATGAGCGCAAAAATCGCGCCAGGGCAAGGGAGACCCGACACAATGCAACGATCGCTTGGCAAGATGCTGGTCGGCAACATGCTGACGACCGCCGCGATCCGCTTTGCGGAATCGCCGGCGATCTATTGCGCGAGCACGGACCGCCGCTTCAACTTCCGCGAGGTCGACGATCGCGCCAACCGGCTGGCGCAGGCGCTGCTCGGCGCGGGCCTGCGGAAAGGCGACGTGGTCGCCTTCCTCGCATCCAACCGCGCCGAACTGGTGGAGATCTATTTCGCGCTGGCACGCACCGGCATCATCGGTCTGCCGCTGAACTATCGGCTGGCCGCGGCGGAAATGCTCGAACTGATGCGCGCGATGGGCGCCGTCGGACTAATCTACGAGGCCAGGTTCGCCCCGATCGCCGAACAGGCAGCAAAGACGCTCAGGCACGTCATTCAGTTCGGCGGGGAAACGGTCGGCTTTGCGCAGGACTACGAGACGCTGCTGGCAGCGGCCTCGAACCGCCCCCCCGACGTCGAGATCGACGAAGCCGACCCGTATTATTTCAACCTGACATCGGGCACCACTGGCCTGCCGAAATCCTATATTCTCACGCAGTACAACAACAGCACCATCGGGCCGATGTTCACGGCCTTCGACATGACCCGCCGGGATGTGGCGATGACGATCTTCCCCGCCTTCGGTCGCGTGGGATTTGCCTGGATCGCCGGCGCCATTCTCCACGGCATCCCCAATGTGCTGGCGAACTTCGAGCCCAACGAAGTCCTGCGCCTCATCTCCAGCGAACGGGTTACGATCTTCAACCTCGTACCGACGATGGCGGCGATGCTGTTGCCGGCCCAGGCATTGATGCCGCGCGATCTCAATTCGATCAGGGCGATCGTATTTGCGGGATCGATGCTGTCCGACAGCACGCGCGCCCAGACGATGGAGACGCTCTGCCCGAACATCTATGAGTACTACGGCATGCAGGAGACCGGCGCAGTCGTCGTCAGCACTCCCGAGGACCGCAAACGACGACCGGATTCGGTCGGCAAGCAGCTGGTGTTTTGCGAGGTCAGGATCGCCGACGACGCCGGCAATGCGCTCGGCCCCGGCGAACTCGGCGAGATTCTCGTGCGGTCGCCGAACGCCGTCACGGCCTATTTCGACAATCCGGAAAAGTCGGCCGCGACATTCCGCGACGGCTGGGTACATACCGGCGATCTCGGCAGCCTCGACGAGGAGGGCTACCTCCACATCCGCGGCCGAAAGAAGGACATGATCGTGACCGGCGGCCAGAACGTTCATGCCGCGGAGGTAGAGGAAATCATTATCAGACACCCCGCTGTCGCCGATTGCGCGGTGTTCGGACTGCCGGACGATCTCTGGGGTGAGCGCGTCACGGGCTTGGTGATCCGGCATGGCGACGCCACCCTTACGCCCGCGGAGCTCGATGAGTTTTGCCGGCGGTATCTCGCCGGCTTCAAGACGCCGAAGCAATTCATCATCGAGACGGACGGCTTGCCCCGCACACCGACCGGCAAGGTGCAGAAATTCCTGCTGGTCGAGAAGTACGGTCCGTCCCGCTGATTGCGGGCTAAGCACCTGCTTCGCTGCAATTCGCAGGTCGTTGGGGCGCCGAATGTGGGCTTTGCCGGACGGCTCCAGAGAGCGGCGCCTTAGTTATCAAACAAAGTGAGACGGGTCCGCCGAAAATCGCGAAACGTCTTAAAAAACAGCAACTTGAACGAATGGAGCGGGTGGAGGGAATCGAACCCTCGTATTCAGCTTGGAAGGCTGCTGCTCTACCATTGAGCTACACCCGCGCAGGCGTCACCTAGCACGGTGCCGGGCCGGCCTCAACCCGTGGGAACATCCGTGATCTCGCCGACCGGCGCCCCTATCCTCGCGGCTGCCGGCATCGACGATGATTCGCAGGCCCCCGGGCGCCAGGCACCGGCCATCGCGGCCTCCCTACCCCGCCGGTCGCCGCGCACTATCGCGGCTGTCATCGCCCCATCGTAGATGAGACGCATAATCGTGCCCGCCTTGGTTGACTTTGCCCTGCCCCTTCCGTCATAAACGCGCCGAACCGGGAGCCCATCACTGGGCGCGCGTTTTAGCGTCATCATCGGCCGGCCAGCCACCCCTTGGGTGGGTTGAGGCCCGATGGCGTGGAGCGGGGGAGTGTCCCGAGTGGCAAAGGGAGCTGACTGTAAATCAGCCGTCTTATGACTTCGAAGGTTCGAGTCCTTCTTCCCCCACCAATCTGATTTCGCTCAGGAATTTATTTCCTGGGCGCTCCGGGCCAGCCCGCGGCGTGCTGCCCGATTTCGAATTCCTCCTTTCGGTCGACGGCCAGCGTCAGTTGCGGTCACAGGGACCAGCCCGCAAATTGCCATCGTCGGGAACCCGTGAGACAAGCCCATCATGACCGATCGAGATCGAAAGCCGCGATTCCAGCGCAAGCGTGACAAGGCCCATGGACAGGGCCTATCGAAACTCCATGCCAAGGGGGGACGGCCGGACCGTGGTGCGCGCGAATCGCGCGGCGACGGCGAGGCCACCCTCTATGGCTGGCACACCGTGGTGGCGGCGCTGGCCAATCCACAGCGCGTGATCCGCAAGCTGTGGCTGACCGAGAATGCCGCAAGGCGGCTGGCCGACGACAAGATCGATACCCGCATCGACCCGATCATCGTGCCGCCGCGCGAGCTCGACAACATGCTCGGCCCCGAAGCGGTGCATCAGGGGCTGCTCGCCGAGGCCGATCCGCTGGACGGCCCGGCTCTCGACGAACTCCCGCAGGACGGCATCGTGCTGGTGCTCGACCAGATCACCGATCCGCACAATGTCGGCGCGATCATGCGTTCGGCCGCGGCCTTCGCCGTCAAGGCGATCGTCACCACGCATCGGCACAGCCCGGAGGCCACCGGGGTGTTGGCGAAATCCGCCTCCGGCGCGCTCGAACTGGTGCCGGTGGTGACGGTGCCGAACCTGGCGCGGGCGCTGAGCGAACTCAACGATCTCGGCTTCCTCACCGTCGGCCTCGACAGCGAAGGCGACACCACACTCGGCGCGGTGCCGCTGCACCAGCCGCTGGCGCTGGTGCTGGGCGCCGAGGGCAGCGGGCTGCGCCGGCTGACCCGCGACACCTGCAGCGTGGTCGCGAGGCTCGACATGCCCGGTGCGATCAAGAGCCTCAACGTCTCCAACGCCGCGGTGCTGGCGCTGTACATCGGTGCCAGCAAACTCGGGCTGATGGGCTGACGCCGAAACGAAAACGCCCGCCGGCATCGCTGCCGGCGCGCGTCGTCGCGAACGCTTCAGCGCTCAGTACATGCGGCGCATCGGGCGCTGATGCTGCATGTGGTGATGACCGTGATGACCGTGGCGCTGCATCGTGTGGCGCGGCGCATACATCACGTGCGGGCCGGCGAAGCGGCGATGGTGATAGCCGTAGCGCGGCGCGTAGCTGCGCGTTGCGTAGCCATAGCGAACCTGCGGACGCATGCCGTAGCCGTAGCGATAGCTCGGCCGCACGCGCGGCTGATAGCTGTAGTCGACGCGCGCATGCGCGTAGGGCCGTGCGTAGGAATATCGGCTGGCATAGCCACCGCCGTCAAAGTCGCCATCGCCGCGCTCGTAGCCGGTCCAGCCGGGCGTCGAAGTTTCCTGATAGGTCTGGTACGGCGCGAAGTTGCCCGGACCGCTGAAGGTCGGGCCCTGGTTGACGTAGTAATACTGGTGGGCCGGATCGGGCAGTCGCTGATAGGAGGCAACGCCGCCATAGCCGTAGCCGAAACCCTGGCCGTAGCCATAGCCCTGCCCGCACGGGCTGACATAGGCCTGGCCGCACGGCGAGCAGCCGCTCGAAAACAGGCCGCCGCCGCAAGCCATTGCGGGCGCAGCACTCGCCGCTGTGACAACGGCAACGGCCGCCGCCAATTTCCAAATCATCTGACGCATTACGCTCTCCTGTGGGTGTTTTTTTGGTTGGTTTAGTTGCGATTTTTCCGGATCGGTGGACTTGGATTCTGTGGCAGCAGACCGCCGCCGTCGCGCGGGAGTTCGATCACCGCCGGCGGATAGAACGGCACCTGCGCCTGCGGCGCCGGCGGCGCCGATTGCGCCGACCACGATTCGTGGTGACTGGCAGCAGGCTTCGGCAGTTTGCGATTTGCCGGCGGTTCGATTTCAAGGCGTCCATAGCCCGGCGTGCGGCCGGCGCTCGGATAATAGTGCCCGACGTTTGGGGCCGGATCGATATAGCGGCCGCCATAGATCGTCGGCTGGACGTGGATGCCGCGCGCCAGACCCCAGTCGCCCTCCACCACCGCGTAGGAGGCATCAACGCCATTGATGATGATCGGCACGCCGGGCCTGCCGGGCACCACGATATGGAAGCCATCACCGGCGAAGGCCGGCAGCGTCGTTCCGATCGTCATCAACAGTGCTGCAATGAAGCGCATGGCAATATCCTGCATTCTGGACGGCAGCATAATCCGGTGGGGGGAAACATGGGTTAAAGGCGTGGCGCTAACTGCCGGTAAGCCTAACGCGCAAGGATCTCCGGACGTTCAAATGCAGATAATCCGGCGCGCAATCGTTAACGTGCACATGGCCGGCCGCCGCGCAGCCTGCGGCGCCGGAGGCCCTCTTGGAACGGAGCCGGCTTTGTGGTGTTCTTGATGCAGCCCCCGGAGAGAACGGTCCATGAAACTATTGTACACCATCCTAATCCTGTCAGCCGCACTGGCGGCGCCGGCATCGGCGCGCCACCTGCGCCACCCGCATGTGCGCCCGCTGCCCTACGACATCAGCTACAACCACAATTACGGACCGGGCGTGCAGCCTGGCACCTTCGCCTTTTACGACGGCCCACTGCGCGTCCGCTGCGACCAGTCCGCCGCCGCCTATCGCGGCCAGGACGGCCGGAGGCATCCCTGTTTCTGAATTTGCGCACCGGCGCCGGCTGGCAAGCGATCACCGGATCGGGGATCTTTGGTGCCGGTTGAGAGGATTGAACTCCCGACCTTCGGTTTACAAAACCGCTGCTCTACCGCTGAGCTAAACCGGCGAATAAGATCAATGGGTTAGCAAAAAGACCCCAAGGAATCGACGCGGGGAATCCCCCCGCCGCGCCGAAATCGTGCTGTCGAATACCAGACTTGTTTCGCAAGGGCTACTGGGCGGCCCCTGATCGCTAGAGCCAGGACGACAGCAGCAACAGGTTGACGGCGCAGGCGGCCAGCAGCGCGACCGCCAGCCCCGCCTGCACCCCGTCGATCCCGGTTTTGAACAGCGTTTCCATGACCCGAAAAGCATCGGGCGATTCTGGCAAGAGAGTCTCGCAGCTTATTTTCGCGAGGATTCAGGACTCGTTTACTTTCGATTCTCGCTGACCGCCGCCGCTGGCCCGACCACGGCCTGTCCTGTCCTGTCGGGACCACGCGCAAAAAAGGCCGGCACGAATGCCGGCCTCCACGCAATCAGGCGCGCGGTGATCTCAGTACTTGGCGACCACCGGGCCGCCCCAGCCGAAACGGTAATTCAGACCGGCCTTGATGGTGTGCTCGTCGTTGTTGTAGCTGGCCGATCCCGCCGGAATGGCCGCGGAGGTGACGGTGGTGTTGCCGAAGTTGTAATACTGATACTCGACCTTGGCCGACCAGCTCGGCGCAAACATGTATTCCAGACCGGCACCGACGGTATACCCGTCCTTCGCGTTGCCCGAGGTGGTGAACGCAGCGGGCGTCCCCAAGGCGGTCACGCCGACGTCGTTGCTGCCCTTCCAGGCGTAACCGCCCTTGGCATAGAGCAGCGCCGGACCCCAGGTGTAGCCGAGCCGCCCGGTGACCGAACCGAGCTGATCGTTGTTGGCGGTGATCACCGTGCCGTTCGGGAACAGGCGGCCGGTATTGTTGCTGTTCATCCAGCTGTACTGCGCCTCGACGCCGATCACCCAGTTGGTGGCGAACTGGTAGTCCGCGCCGCCCTGCACGCCGCCCAAGAAGCGGCCGTCATCGCCCTGGATGCTGCTGCTGTCGCCGAACGCGCCGCCGACATGGCCGCCGATGTAGAAACCGGTCCAGTTATAGACGGCTGCCGGAGCGGTATAGGCCGGGGCCTTGGTATAGGTGCGCGCCGGCAGATCGGCTGCGGCAGCAGATGCCGTCAGCGCCACCAGAGCCGTCGCGCTGAGCAGAAACTTTTTCATGGTAGATCCCCTGTTGTTCGAACTGACCTTCCAAAAACAACATGGCGGCAATTTGGTTGCTTGCTGGCAAAGCCGCAGCGACGATGAATCCGGACTGTGACGAACCGGCAACACTTTGGGTTCCATCCCATGTGAGTGCATGCCGCGCAAAGCGGGGTTCAGCGATCACAACAGATTGATGTGGGTCCGGAAACGGCACGCTCCATCGCTGGCAGCCCCTGACCGGAGTGTCAGCGAACCATCTTCTGCAGTTCCGGGAAAGGCAGATAGGCGGCGCCGGCGCAGGCGTCGGCCGTGTTCTCGACCACGCGATCGAGCCGGCCGTCGACATACATCACGCCCTGTTCCCGCGGCGCCATGTATTTGCCGTCCATGTCCTGCGCGGTGTAGCGCACGCAGCTGACATAGCGCAGCCGGCCGCCGACCGTGCGCTGCACCGGCGCGGCCATGGCCGCGTCGCGCACGCCGACGGGATTGTTGATGTAGGTCCTGAAGAACGACAAGAGCTCGGCGCGATAGTTGTTCGGGAACGGCTGCTCGGCGGTGCCCTGGTCGTCAGTGAAGCTGATGCCGCGTTCACCGCCGCCGCAAGCCGCAAGCCAGATCGGCAGCAGCAGCATGGCCGCGTGTCTTGCAAATGTTCGCAATGCTCTGCCCGCTCTCGATAGGTCCGGTGCCCGGACCGCGGGACTTCCTAGACCGTTCGCGGCCAAAATGGAATTGGCGTCTCGCTCACATTCGCAACGGGCCACGCATCAGCGGCCCGCTGCCGGGGATGGCAGCAGGCCGCATGCGATGTCCGCGGCCGCGGTGGGCAATGGGAATGAGCCGCGGCCGCGGCGCACCCTCAGCCGCGCCTGGAATGCACGACCGTGGACTTGTGCGCGGAATGCCGGAAGGTCTTGTGCATGCCGAGCTTGTTGTGGAAGCGATGATGGGGCCGCACGTGACGGTGATGATGGCGGACCATCTTCGCACGGGCGTTGCGCACGGCCGGTTTCACCTGCAGCTTGCTGTCGGCGACGGCGACCGGCTTCACGGCCGGCGCTGTGGTCTCGGTCTTGACCGCGGTCTTGCCGGTGTCCGGGGCAAGGCCGGCGGCCATTGCCGGGCCGGCCAGCAGGGAAGCCAGGATCAGCGCGGCGGACATTTTCTTCAACATGGTCGTCTCCTGTCGGTGTCGATCACGAAGTTGACCGGTCGGATTGGCCGGGCTTGTCGATCATGCCGCGACCCTAGCGAGCCCGCGCTGAACCGGTGGTGAAGCGCTGCGACGGACTTCGTTCATGTCAGTGACATCCGCGTCATGTTGCGCCGATCGCCGGGAATGATCGGGCGGCCGCGGTGTTCCCAACCAATGGCTTTCATGCCAGATTATTCCGACTGCAAAACAGGGAGCGACGCATGACCCATTTCGCGATCAGGTTGGCCACGCTGGCGATGTTTTCAATGGCGCTGGTGGCGGCACCTCTGTCCACCGTGTTCGCGGCGGGCAGCGACACGCCGTCCTCGCCGCCGGCGTCCGACGGCAAATCCACCAAGGACAAGAAGAAGACCGGGCAGAAGAGCTCGCGCGTTGACGATCCCGCCTTCATCAAGGGTTATCGCGCGGCCTACGCCACGATCTACGACACCAACGACTACGCCGCTGCCATCGACCAGCTGAAGGCGCTGGGCGCCGACGACCGCGCCGACGTCGCCAATCTGATCGGCTATTCCTACCGCAAGCTCGGCAACTACGAGGTCGCGCAGCTGTGGTACGAGCGCGCGCTGAAGGCCGATCCGAACCATGTGCGGACCTGGCAGTATTACGGGCTGTGGCAGGTCGAACAGGGCAACCGCGACCAGGCGCAATATCACCTCAACCGGATCGGCGCGCTCACCGGCAAGGACTCCGCCGAATACAAGTCGCTGCAGGCGGCGCTGGCGCAGGCGCCGGGCGGCGGGCTGGTGTATTGAGAAAAAGACACGCAGCTGTCGTCACCCGCGCATGCGGGTGACCCAGTCAATGCGAACGCCGCAGCGTCATCACCGGCGGTGCGGACTACTGGATCGCCTGGTCCTACCGCGCAATTGCGCGCAGGCCGGGCGACGACAATTGAGTGGGCAGCGCCGGCTTTGCTGTGCCCGCTAACCATCCGGCGCAGGCGCGCTCGACACCCTGCTCCGTTACGATCGCAACTGCCGGCTCGACAAGCCGCGCCAACGCCGCTAGACGACGCCCCGCGCCATCGCCCTCCTCCGTCGCCGCAAAGGCCTGCGATCCCATGACCCCGTCCAAGCGTTACGACCGGATCGCCTTCGTCGCCAGCCACAGCCCGGAGGCCGAGGCGGCGCTGGCGCAGCTCACCGCGCAATACGGCAACTGCGACGCCAACAATGCCGACGTCATCGTCGCACTCGGCGGCGACGGGCTGATGCTGCAGACGCTGCACGACCACATGCGCTCGGGCACGCCGATCTACGGCATGCATCGCGGCACCGTCGGCTTCCTCATGAACGAGTTCAGCGCCCACGACCTGCACGCCCGCCTGGCGGCATCGAGCGAAACCGTGATCCATCCGCTGCTGATGCGCGCCACCGACGTGCATGGCGCCGTGCACATCCACCACGCCATCAACGAGGTCGCGCTGTTTCGCCAGACCAACCAGGCAGCAAGGCTGCGCATCCTGATCGACGAACGCGAGCGCATGGCCGAACTCACCGCCGACGGCATCATGGTGGCGACGCCTGCCGGCTCCACCGCCTACAACCTGTCGGCGCAGGGACCGATCCTGCCGATCAACGCCTCGCTGCTGGCGCTGACGCCGATCAGCGCGTTCCGGCCGCGGCGCTGGCGCGGTGCGCTGCTGCCGAACACCGCCATCGTGGTGATAGAGGTGCTGGAGAGCGACAAGCGCCCGGTCGCCGCGGTGGCCGACCACGACGAGGCCCGCGATGTCCAGCGCGTCGAGATCATCTCCGACAAGTCGATCTCCATGCGCATGCTGTTCGACCCCGGCCACAGCCTCGAGGAACGCATCCTGAGCGAGCAGTTCGGGTTCTGACGGCGGGCGCCCGAGCTGCTGCGAAATCTGCCAGCAGCGGCAATGGGTTGACCATGGCCGGGCGGCGCAAGCGGGCAGCGTGCACCCCAATGCGCGTTCGTTGATTTTGCTGACAAATTCCCGGTGCAAATCCTGCGGTAAAGCTGTGGCGACGATGCAAAGCGCCAAAATCCGCTGCGGCGAAGTTGTGGCAGCGCCAAGTTTTGGCCTTTGCACAGATTTGGCGAAGATGCGGCGCGCCGCCACGGGAAAGTCGCGAAACGGACTAAATTCCGCACAGCGTGGAACGCGCGTTCCACGCGAATGGCAGCCTTGGCGGGCGTCGGATAGCTGCTCGCGTGATCCCTCCCCCCAAAGCGAAGCGAAGCTTCGCGTGGTGGGGAGGGTCGACCGAGCGGAGGCGATGCGCAGCATCGCCGAAGTGGAG
>DATCUS010000102.1:0-23967 GCA_036561845.1 Tardiphaga sp.
GGCGGCGCGCCGACAGGCGCGGGATGGTGGTTGGGACGCGATCCGTGTCACCACGAATCGCGGCGCCTGTGGGCGCGCCACCGCGGGGTTTAGGGCCAGGGGACCGTTCTTCCGGGACAGTTGCCGGCGGGCTTTCCCCGCTTTGCGCTGTCCACGTCCAGCCGGCACAGAGCGGCGGAGCCCTCGTAGTGGGGCCCGGACGGTGACCTCCAGCCTCCCGGGGCGTGCTTGCGAGGCACGCGCGCGGGACACCGCATCCTGCTCCGCTACCAAGACGCCTCATGACAGCGCCCCTCGCGAACAAGACGGAATAGCTCATAGTCCTATTTAGGATTATTGTCAATAGCCCGTCCGCAAACCCGGGGCCGCGGACGCCTCCACAGCGCTTTGGACGGCCAAAAGATGGTTTTGCTCGCGGCCGGTGGCCCGACAGGGGCAATCCACCATGCCGGCACTCACCTTTGCAATCCGGTTCCATTGCCGAAAACCCGCGCGGATCGCATCTATCGGTCTCTCCCCGCAACGTCGGCGAGCGCCGCATCTCTCCCCTATGAAGCGCGCAGCCGACGACGTGATGTCACAAAGGATTGTTGCCGTGCGCCCTGCCCCGTTGCTTCGTTTCGCCGCCGCCGCCGTCACCGCGGCCTCCCTTCTGCTGAGCACAGGCGGCGCCTTCGCCGCGGCGTGGCCGAGCCGCACCATCAAGCTGATCGTGCCGTTTCCGCCCGGCGGCGCGGCGGACGCGACGGCGCGCATCTATGCCGACAAGCTCGGCGAGGCGCTGAAGCAGACCGTGGTGATCGAGAACAAGGCCGGCGCCGGCACCGCCATCGCCGCCGACTACGTCGCCCATGCCGAGCCCGACGGCTACACTTTGTCGCTGGCGCCGGCCGGCCAGCTCACCATCCTGCCGCACATCAACAAGGAGATCACCTACGATCCGTTCACCAGCTTCGTGCCGGTGTCGAATCTGGCGACCGTGCCCTATGTGCTGGCGGCGAGCCCGGACGCGCCGTTAGCAACCGCCAAAGAGCTGATCGCGGCGGCGCGAAAAGCGCCGGGCCAATTCACCTATTCGTCGTGCGGCCCGGGCACCTTGTGCCACCTCAGCGGCGAGTTGTTCGAGGGCCAGACCGGCACCGAGCTGTTGCACGTTCCGTTCAAGGGCAGCGGCCCGGCCGTCAACGCGCTGCTGGGCAACGTGGTCAACCTGTCCTTCGACACGCTCACCGTGCTGGCACCGCAGATCCGCGACGGCAAGGTCAAGGGCCTCTTGGTCACCAGCCGCGAACGCTCGCCGCAGCTGCCGGACGTGCCGACCGCCGCCGAGGCCGGCGTCGCCGACTATGTCATCGATTCCTGGTTCGGCCTCGTCGTCCCCAAAGGCACGCCGCCCGAGATCGTGGCGCGCCTCAACGCCGAAGTGGTGCGCATCGGCGCCCTGCCCGATGTCCGCGCGCGTCTCGAGGCGCAGGGGCTGAGCGTCACCACCTCGACGCCCGAAGCCTTCGCCGCGACGATCCGGGCCGACTACGATCGCTGGGGCAAAGTGGTGAGAGACTCAGGCGTCAAGGCGTTCTGAGACGTGGGGTATGGCGGAAGGATGGGGCCCTACCGGGAGACCGGCAGGGCCTTTTTCTTGCGGGGTGGGTGGCGGGTCGACGTGGAGATCATTCTTCAAGGAAATGTGCGCGCGCCAGCGCGAGCCATCCTCGCTTGAAGACATCATGCGCGATGAAGCCAATCGCGACGGCGTCGCCGTACTCATTGCAGCGCCGTCCGAAGCCGTCAAAAGCGTGCGCATCAACATTACGATGCCCGCTGACGTGCTTGAACAAATAGACCACTACGCCGAGCAGAACGGCTTCACCAGGTCGGGCTTTCTGACGCAGGCCGCGAGGAAAGCCATGGCCGCGTGAGCGCGGCGCGCATGCCATCTGGCGCAGATCGCCATTTCTAGCAAGATGGTCAAAACGACGCGGAGGGCATCATGGGAAACTCGCGGAAGCGCGCCACGTGCCAACGACTTCAGTCGTCATGTACATAAAATCGCTCTGCAGATTGAGCCGCGCGCGGTCGTAACTCTCAAGCTTATCGATTACGTTCATACACCCGCGCGGAAGATGTCCCTGAATTAAGACCGCCCCGCCGACTGATGCGATCTTATCAGGCAATCGCACGCTTCGTTCAGCGCTGACCTGCATCACTGCTGTGAAGGGACGATGCATCAGCGCGTCGATTTTTCGAGCGCGCCGATCCATTCGAACTGCGATCATGCCTTCTTCTTCACGGCTTTTGTCCCTGCGGCTTCAAGGATCAGCTGCGTGATCTCTTCTGGATGAGAGATCAGCGAGAGGTGGCTCGCCTTGACCTCGATCGTCTTGGCACCCATGCGCTTGGCCATAAAGCGCTCGAGGTCGGGGTTAATCGTGCGGTCATTGGTCGAAACGGCGTAGTAGCTCGGCTTCAACCGCCACGCCGCATTAGTTGTCTTGCCCTCGAGAAGCGATTTATGAAACGGCTGCTGCACCGCATAGAGCAGCCTTGCCTTTGCCTTCGGCAGATCGCCCGCGAAATCGCGCAGAAAGGCCTCCTCGGTCAGACGCCCTTCATCGCCGTCGAACACGATGCCGGCCGAAGCCGGCGGTGTCGGATAGGTTTTCGCGAGCGCCGAATAGTCCTCGCCCGCATCCGGCGCGCGTGCCGCCACAAAGACAAGCGCCGAAACGTTCGGATGGACGCCCGCTTCCGTGACGATCATGCCGGAAAAGGAATGGCCAACCAGAACTGTCGGCCCATCCTGCCGAGCTAGCACCCGTTCGGCAGACGCGACCGCCTCAGGTAGCGTCGTCAGCGGGTTTTGCACGGAAGTAACGTTGAGACCGGTTGCCTGCAGCCGTCCGATCACTTCCGTCCAGCACGAGCCGTCAGCGAACAGTCCATGCACCAACACGACGTTGCGCGCCTTGACTGTCGGAAAGCTCGCGGCAGTCCCCAACCGGGGAAACAGCGACGCGGCTGCGCCCGTCACCAGGGCCGCTGAAAACATCCGTCTGCTCATCGTCATGGTCTCTCTCCTGTCTGGTAAGCTAACTTTCTCAGGCGCCGTTGAAAGTGAAGGTCAGTCGCGGCCCGCGGGTGCGTCGCGAAGCCGTTGATTCCAGACGGCACGGACGCCGTCTTCGCTTGTCGCCTTGCAAGGTTCTATCATTACATGCTCGATTTCGAACTCAACGGTCAAATCACCGCGACTGATTTTCACGGCGGTGAGTTCACCCATTCCAAATAAGATGAACCCGCATGATCGATTTTTGAGATTCAATATTAGTCCGGTGCGAACTAGCATCCTGAAAAGGCGGTGGCACCTTGCGTCGGCGCTGTATCCATCGCATTGGCTGACGCCATCACGCCCGGCGCGGCAAGGTCCATTGTGGCCATTTCGTTGCATCCAGTGGCGTTCGGTGTCGGCCCGGTCGGAGCCGGAGAGATGCTGGTATCGCCGAGACTGGCGGTCGGCGGGTCCAATGTGCCGGGCGGTCTGGCTGAAATCGCCGGCGTCATCAGCGGCAGCGAGGCCGGGTTGATGGGAGCAGGATTTCCGTTCAGGCCGCAGGTGCCGCTGGAATTCAGCGCGCTGCCGATCGGTGCGGGCGTCGGCACCGTGCCGGTCGCGCTGCCGAGACCGCTGGTAGAGATCGTTCCGGGCGCGGACAGCGCCGTCGTCGCGGACGGCGGTTCGCAATTGATGACAGCCCCCGGTATCGTCGGATCCGACGCCAGCGGGACCGGAGCCAGGCTGGTATCCGCAGCGCCCGGCAGGGTTGCCGCGGAGAACGGGCTCGGTCCGTTCAGCGGTGAAGAGATCACCGCGCCCGGTGTGGTCGGTAACCCCATCGCGGTCGTGCCCATGGTGGAGACCTGCGCGAGAGCTGCCCGGCAGCCCAGCATCAACAGCATCAGCGCAAATACCAGTCTCGACATCGCCGCTCCCTTGCTTCTCACGTCGCCCGCTTCTGCGGCTTGACCTGTTCGCCGTCGGCGAGATTGACCGCCGGGTTGAGCACCACCTGGTCGCCCGCCTTGATGCCATTGCTCACCTCAACGGAGGTGCCGAAATCCCGCGCGATGGTCACCTTGCGCATATGGGCAACGCCGTTCTCGACGACCAAGACCCGTGTGCCACCCGCATCGAAGATCACGGCATCGGCAGGCACGGTCAGGGCGGGAGCCTTTTGGGGAACATGCAAGTCCACCGTGCAGTAAATGCCGGGACTGAGCGCGCCATCGGGATTGGCAATGTCGACTTCGGTCAGCAACGTCCGGCTGCCCGGCTGCACCGCCGAGGCAGTCCGCGTCACCGTGCCGTCAAATACCCGGTCGGGGATTTCGGGGACGTGGATGCTTGCCGTCACGCCGGGCGTCACGCCGAACGCGGCGTCCTGCGGCACGAAGAGCTGAACCCGGATCACGTTGCTGCGCATCAGGGTAAACATGAAGGTCGATCCGGACTGGACCAGGCTGCCATTGTCGATGTTGCGCTGGGTGATGACCCCGTCGAACGGCGCGACCACGCGCTGATAGGATTTTTCCTGGGTGAGAATTCGGATCTGCGCCTCTTGCGCGGCGATATTGGACTGCGCGACGTTGACCGCCGCCTGTTGCGCCGCCAGCGTCAACCGGTCGTTGTCGCCCTGCTGCAAGGTCAGCCAGCCTTGCTTGACGAGCCGGCTGTCGCGGCCGTTGGTGGCGTCGGCCAGATCGCGGCTGGCCTGGGTCTGCTGCAGCGCCGCCTGGTTCTGCTGCAGCGTGGCCCGGGCCTGTGCGATCTGATGATCGAGTTCCGGCGCGATGATCTCCGCCAGCAGGTCGCCCGCCTTCACGCGATCGCCGATGTCCACCACCCGTCTTGCGATGTAGCCGCTGGTGCGCGCGAAGATGTTTGCCGCCTCGAAGGCCGTGGTCGTGGCCGGCAGCGTGACGTCGCTGACGGCGGGGCTGGCCTGGATCACCGCGACCTGCACCTCCGGGACCAGATCGTGCATCTGCCTGGTGGTCGCCGCGACGGCATGCTGCGCCTGTTCATGACGCCAGACACCAAAGCCCAGACCGCCCCCGAGCAGAAGCAGCACCGCGACACCGAGCCAGGCCGCAGCGCGCGAGCGGCTTCGCACCGGCGGCGGATCGGCCTTCCGATCGACGACGCTTACTTGTACTTGCGCCTCAGGAGGCGGTGGCACCTCATGCAGTCTCTGGATCCCGGTCATGCGCTCGCCTCCTCAAAGACGCCATGTTGCGCCTGGCCATCGACACGTTTGCGAACCAGCGCGAAGATATACGGCACGATCAACAGCGTGGTCGGCGTGGCGAACAGCAATCCGCCGATCACCGCGCGGGCGAGCGCGGCATTCTGCTCCTCGCCGGCACCGCCTATGGCCATCGGAATCATGCCGACGATCATCGCCGCCGCGGTCATCAGCACCGGACGGATACGGGTATGCCCGGCGCTGATCGCGGCCTCGAAGGCAGAATGGCCGGCGAGCTGCTGCTCGCGCGCGAAGGTCACCAGCAGAATCGAGTTCGCCGAGGCGACACCGACCGCCATGATCGCCCCCATGAGCGATGGCACGTTCAGAGTCGTGCCGGTAATGAACAGCATGGTGACGATGCCGGCCAGGGTCGCCGGCAGCGCCAACATCACCACGAAGGGATCACTGAAGTTCTGATAATTCACCACCATCAGCAGATAGACGAACACGGCAGCGAACAGCAGGCCTATGCCGAGATCGAGAAAGGCGTCATTCATGCTCTGGATCTGGCCCAGGACGGCGATGCTGTTACCGGGCTTCATTTCCTTCTGCAGTTCGGCCTTCACCTTGTTGATGTCGGCCGAGATCGCGCCGAGATCGCGTCCTTGCGTGCTGGCATAGACATCGTAGACGGGCTGCACGTTGGCCTGGTTGAGGTTGGTCGGGAGCGCCTCGCGTTTGAAGGTCGCGACGTTGCTGAGCATCCCCGGCACCGGCTGACCGCTCACGGTCAGCGTGCTCGAGACCGGCGTGTTGCCGTAGGCGTTCAGCGAGTCGACGCGGTACTCAGGCGTCTGGACAGCCAGATAATAGGGGATGCCGGAGCTCGGATCGGTCCAGAAATTCGGCGACACCTGCGACGACGAGCTCAGGCTGACGTTGATATTGGTGGCGATGGTGCTCGCGTTGAGGCCCAGTTGCGCGGCACGCGTCCGGTCGATCTCGGTGTAGAACGATGGCGCGTCGGTTTCCTGCTGCAGATGCGCATCGACGATGCCGGGGATCTGGGCGATGCGCTGCCGCAGTTTCTGGGCGATGGCGAGGTTGCCCGGATCATAGCCGATCGTGCGGACGTCGATCTGCGCCGGCTGGCCGAAATTCAGGATCTGCGTCACGATGTCAGCGGCCTGGAAATAGAACACCTCTTCGGGGAACGCCGCCGGCAGAGCCGCGCGCAGCTTGCGGACGTAGTCCGCTGTCGGCGCGTGCCCCTCCTTCAGCTGCACCTGGATGACGCCGTCATTCACGCCGATCGTCGACCCGTCGGTGAACGCAAGATTGTAAGGCCGCGCCGGCAGCCCGATATTATCGACGATCAGCTGGCGATCCGAATCCGGCACAACTTGCCGGATCTTGTCCTCGACCTGCTGGAAGATCTTTTCGGTAGCGTCGATCCGCGTGCCGGCCGGCGCGCGAACGTGCAGCTGGATCTGACCGCCGTCGATCACCGGGAAGAAATCCCGGCCGACCGACAGCAGCATGACGGCGCCGAGACCGACGACAAACACCGCCGCAACAGGCACGATCACGCGACTTCTCAGCAACCGCCGTAGCAGTTCGACGTAGCCCACGCGCATGCGCTCAAAGCCGCGTTCGAAAGCACCGGAAAAACGCGCAAAGAGACCCTTCGGACGGCCATCGTCCGCATCGTGATGTTCATGCCTGAGCAGCAGCCCGATCGTGATCGGGGTCAGCGTCCGCGATAGGCAGTAGGAGGCGAGCATGGCGAACACAACGGCGATCCCGAGGGGCGTGAACAGGTACTTCGGCGGACCGTCGAGAAACACCACCGAGGCAAAGACGCAGCTGATTGCCAGCGTCGAGACCAGGGTAGGAATGGCGATGCCCGCAGCGCCGTGCAGTGTCGCCTCGGGCAGCGGCATGTGCTCCTCGGTCAACAGCCGATGCGTGTTCTCGATCGTCACCGTCGAATCATCCACCAGAATGCCGACGGCAAGCGCCAGGCCGCCGAGCGTCATGGTGTTGAGCGTCTCACCGAGGAAGTACAGGCCCACCAGCGACGACAGGATTGCGAGCGGGATCGAGATCATCACCACCAGCGTCGAGCGCCAAGATCCCAGGAAGACAAGAATCATCAGCGCCGTCAGGCCGGCTGCGATACCGCCTTCGCGCAGCACGCCCTTCACGGCGCCGGTGACGAATACCGACTGATCGAACAGTTCGTTGATCTTCAACCCCTGCGGCGCCGCCGCCCGCGCATCCACGAGCGCAGCCTTGACTGCATTGACGACGCCCAGTGTCGAAGCATTGCCGTTCTTGATGATGCTGAGCAGGACGGAACGATGCCCGTCCTGCCGCACAACGTTTTGCTGCACCGCCGCCCCGTCGCGAACCTGCGCCACATCCTTCAGAAAGATCGTCGCGCCGTTGACGAACTTGACCGGAATCTGGTTCAGGTCGGCAATGCTGGCGGGCGTGGCATTGGTCCGCATCGTATATTGCTTGTCGCCGATCTTGGCGGTTCCCGTCGGCAGCGTCAGGTTCTGCGTGTTGACCGCATTGACGACGTCGAGCGGCGTCAATCCCCGCGACAGCAGCTTGTCCGGGTCGAGGTCCACCATGATCTGGCGATACTTGCCGCCTGCCGGCGTAGGAAGCGTCACGCCATGCACCGGGGCGAGTTGCTGCCGAACCCGGTAGATGCCGAAATCGTACAGCTGCTGTTCGTTCAGCGAAGACGAATTGAGGCTGAGCTGCAGCACCGGCACGCTGGAGGCATTGAATTGCACGACGATGGGCGGCTGGATGCCGGGCGGCATCAGCGCACGGATCGCATTCGTCGCAGACACGATCTGCGAAATGGCTAGATCCAGGTTGACGTCCGGCTGGAAATAGATCTTCTGGATCGCGAGCCCGTTGAGCGTCTGCGCTTCGATGTTCTTGATACCGTTGACGTTGGCGCTGATCGAATACTGGCTGTAGGTCGAGACCCGATCCTCCATCTCGGGGGTCGAAAGACCGGTGTAGCTCCAGATCACGGTCACCACGGGAATCCGGATCTCCGGAAAAATATCGGTCGGCATCGACCAGATGGCGGCGCCCCCGAGAAACAGGATAAGGACGGCGACCACGTAAAAGGTATAGGGAAATCTCAGGGCAAATCGCACGATACCCATGGGTCGCTCCGGTCGATCGGGTGCCTAGTTCAAAATTCCGGAGCCTCCCGGCACCGGGCCGCAACCCGCGTTTCAACAGCGGCAAATGTTCAGCGATTTGTCGAGCTGCTGATCCAGACGATGCTGCTCGGCATCGAATTGTGACAGCCGTCGCTGCTCGTCCGGGCTTTCGTTCTGGTCGGAGAGAAAGCCATCAGGGGTCGGCTGGGCGTGTCCCACCGGCGCGGATAACTGCTGCGGCGCGACGGCGTGATGTTGCGCCATTGCGACGTTCGGCACGGCCGCGATGCCCAGCGCCGTGATGACGAGCGCCGCCGACAATGAGATGTGGTATCCGCGCATTCGTTGTCCTTCCGGTCTCGGGCGTGGATCAGTTATCGATCCGCTGCAATTTTCAGCCTGAAGGAGACATAGGGATTCAACGCAGCAGACCAACTAAATAAAGATTTAGGCGCGCCGCCACGCCGAGGCGGATCGGCGCGACGTGATGTCTGCGGTTCAACCAATGCGCGGTGAAGGTTGAGGAAAGCCGATTTCGATCACACAGCCATCGCCGGGGAAGATCGTCAACCGAAAGCCATGCAGCTTTGCGATCGCCGCAACCAGATTGAGTCCGAGCCCGAGCCCGGGCCTCCTGCGCGACGCATCGGAGCGGTAGAACCGCCGCAGTACGGCGCTTCGCTCGTGTTCACCGATGCCAACGCCGGTGTCGGTGATGCGCAGGATGTTCTCGCCTTCGCCGGCGACCACTACAATCTCGACCCGCCCGCCGCGCGGCGTGTATTTGATGGCGTTGTCGATCAGATTGGCGATCGCCTCCATCAACAGATCGCGATCGCCTTCGATGATCGGAGCGTGAACGATATCGGCGACCAGGGTGATGCCGTTGTCTTCGGCAATTGGCGCGTAGAGATCGCGGACCTCCTGCAGCAATTCCGCCAGGGCGACCCTGCCGAACCCGGTCGAACGGCGGCTGTTCTCGATCTCTGCAAGCCGCAGCAGTGCTGCGGCAATCGCGAGCGACTGGTCGATGCTCGCGATCGCCTTGTCGGCGACGGACTGGAGATCCGCCAGCGTGGTCGCGTTGTCACGCCCCCGCTCCAGCGCCAGCCGCGCGCGCGTCAGCGGCGTGCGAAGATCATGCGCGATGTCGTTTCCGACGCCGGAGACGGTGTGGATCAGCGCTTCGATCTCTCCGAGCATCGCATTGACCACGCGGGCGAGTTGCGTGAACGGATCGCGACCGCGGCCGACGGGCAAACGTTCGTGCAGGCTGCCGGCGACGATGCGCTGGACACGTTCGTTGACGTCGGCAATCCGGCGTTCGCTGCGGAGACTCAGCAGCGCGCCGAGCGCCAGGCACAGCAGCAACGCGGGTAGCAATCCGAGTATCAGCGCCTCGCCAACCGCCCGGGACAACTGCCTTGCTTCGTCCACGTAGCGGCCGATCACCAGCACCTCGCCGTCGGGAAGCTGACGGCCGATGGCCTGCACCGTCAGTTGCTCAGGCCCCTCGGCACCCTGCCTGTCGATCTCGACGGCCTGCAGGGTGGCGTCCAGCCGCAACGTGGGGGGCGGACGTTCAATATTGCCGCCAAGCCGCCTTCCATCGGCCCCGAACAGGCCGGCGAACTGCACGCCGCGCGGGTCCTGGCTGATCTGAAGACGCAGCGCCTCGATCTTGCGATCGGTCGGTAGCGCCGAAACGGTTTCCAGTTGCAGGGCGATGACACGATCGGAGCGGGTGACGAGAAACCGGTCGGTCTTCCAGTAGATGAAGCCGAACAACACCAGCACGATCCCACAGAGCGCAACAGCGGCAACCGCGGCTGCACGGAAAGTTGAACTGCTCATGAACTCGGACGAATACATCGCGTTGCCGGGCCGTGTCGGGCGTTTTGCACAAACAGACTAGCGGAATTCTCACGACCTCACGATCGGCTATTACAAATCAAACTGGCGGTTCAACGCATAGTTGCCGCCCGAGCATGGCTGGAATGCGGCTCGCGAGGCAGCTTGCGCGTTGCCGACTTCACTTTTCCGGATGCCTGCCGTTCGGCAACGGCGGCGTGACGTCGCCACGCCGCCGCTGCCCCGTGATATGTCAGGTACACCCGGCGAACCAGGGATACCGGTTCGGATATCCGGGACCGTAGAGATACGGACAGCCATAGCCGTAATCGTCGAAGTCGTAGTAATCGTCGTAGAAGCCGGGACCTGCAAAGCCGCGGCGGAAGTGACTGAGGCCGTGACGCCCCAGGCGGTGCGAGGGGAAGCCGCCGGCAAAACGTGGTCCCGTCGGGCCGAACGATCGGCCGCCGAAGCGCCCCGTGTGACCCGCAGCGAAGCCGCCCGCCATGGCGCCTCCACCAGGACCGCGACCCAAGCCACCCATGCGAGCGCCTCCGACGCCGCCGCCGAAGCCTCCCATATGGCCGCCGCCGAAGCCGCCCATGTGACCGCCTCCAAAACCTCCCATGTGGCCACCGCCGCCGAAGCCGCCGCCGCCATGGCCTCCACCACCACCACCGCCACCGCGCGCGTCGGCGCCGGTCGCCACCAGACTCAGCGCTACCGCTGCCGCCGCGAGTACCTTGAATGCTCGTTGTTGCATGACCTTGTCCTTTCATCGATCGCATCGCCGCCGCAGGCGCCGCCTGGCGTCGCCACGACAGATGCGGTCCATAAGACTTGGTGAGACGACGCCGTGACGCGATTAAAACAGCGTTTAGAAAAATCACACTTCCGACATCGGGCAGGTAATCTCTGCAACACAATTCGGGCCGGTCGACAGCGCGAGCCGGAAGCCATGCAGCTTGACGATTGCTGCGACCAGGCTGAGGCCAAGACCGACGCCGACGGACTGGCGGCTCTTGTCGGCGCGATAGAAACGCCGGAGCACGGCCTCCCGGTCGTCCGCACGGATTCCCGGCCCGGTGTCCGATATACGGATCACGACATTGCCGGCCTCTCTCGCCAGGGCCAGCCGGACCCGTCCATGGGCCGGCGTGAACTTCACCGCGTTGTCGACGAGGCTGATGACGGCTTCCCGCAGCAGATCGCTATCACATCGAACAATTATGCTGTCGTCGAGATCGGCGCACAAACTGACCTGCTTGTCCTCGGCCATCGGTTCGTAGAGATCGCAGGCCTCGCGCATCAGGCCGGCCAGCGCCACGTCGCAGAAGCCGCTGCGATCGCCGTAATGTTCTATCTCCCTCATCCGGAGCAGACTGGTGATAATGGCAAGCACCTCGTCGACCCCCGCGATCGCCCGGTCCGCGACCGACTGCAGATCCGCAGCCGTGGTTGCATTGACGCGACCGCGCTCCAGACCCACGCGGACGCGCGTCAGCGGCGTGCGCAGGTCATGGGCGATCTCGTTGCCGGTCTCCGCCATTTCCGTGACCAGCACCTCGATCTCGTCAAGCATGCTGTTGGCGATGATCGCCAGCTTGTCGAACGGATGATCGAGGTTGGCGGTCGGAAGCCGCTCGCGAAGGCCGGCATCGACGATGTGCCCGACCTGCGCGTGCAATTCGTCGACCCGCCGCTGCACCCGCAGGCTGAGCAGGCCGCCGATGGCCAGGCTAAGGCCGCCAGCCACGGGCAGCCCGAGCAGCAAGGCACGGCCGATCGCCGCCGCCAGTTCCTGGAGTTCGCCGCTATGCCGGGCAATAACCAACACCTGGCCATCGGGCAGGCGGCGGCCAATCGCCCGCACGGACATCGACTCCGCGGTCTGAGCATCCATCCTGATGGCCTGCGTCGCTTGAACTCTGCCGTCGATCGCCAGTCTTGGTGGAATCTCGCCCAGATTTCCGGCGATCCGCCTTCCGTCCGCGCCGAACAGACCGGCCAATCGAATCCGGCGCGGATCCGCAGCGAGACGGTCCTCGATCGTGACGATCCTGCGCTCCGGGACCACCGCTGCGATTGCCAAGGCAGCTTCGGCGATCGAGTCATCCATGTCGGCCTGCATCGAACTCCCGGCCTCCCAATACACGAATGCCGAGAACACCAGGATGCTCAGCGCGACCGCGATCGCGGTCCAGCGGAACGTCGTTGTGCGGACGAAATCAGGAAGGCGCACGGAGTATAAATCCAGCGCCGCGGACGTTGTGGATCATGGGCGGATCCTCCGGTCCATCCACCTTGTGTCGCAATCGCCCCATATGGACATCGACGAGATTGGTGGCCGGGACGAACTTGTAGTTCCAGACCTCCTCCAGCAGCATTGCGCGGGTAAGCAACTGGTCGTTACGCTGCATCATGTATTCGAGGAGCCGGAATTCGCGCGGCAACAGGTCGATCTGCCGTTCGCCGCGCCGGGCGGTCCGTTCGATCAGATCGAGCTCCAGCGGCCCGACCCTCAACTTCGTTTCGCGAGTTTCGATCGGACGGCGCAATAACGCTTCGATCCGCGCCACCAGCTCGATGAGCGCGAAAGGCTTTGTCAGATAGTCATCGCCGCCCATGCGCAGTCCGCGAACACGGTCATCGACCGCTCCAAGGGCGCTCAAAATCAACACGGGCGTGCGTATCTGCTCGCCCCGCAGCGTCTCGACGATGGTGAGGCCGTCTATGCCCGGCAGCATGCGATCGACGACCATCATGTCGGGTTTGCCGGATCGGGCCTTGTCGAGGCCCTCTATGCCGCTGGCGGCCAGTTCAACCTCAAATCCGCGTTCGGTCAGTTCGGCTGCGACCTCGTCGGCGGTCTCGCTGTCGTCCTCGATCAGTAGAATCTTGGCCATCGCCTTCATCTCGGTGCTGATCCCCGACCAGCAGGAATGCCGTGACTGCGGTCGGGGCTGTCTGAACTCTCCGCACTCTACCGCCATGTAATCATCCGCTCACCCCGTCCAACAGCGATCTTACGAATTGCCGTCCACGCGGGGCGGCGTGCCGGACAAGCCGCCTCCCGGGCAGCAGGTGGCAAGAGACCTGCAACCTCTATGACCCCGAGAATTAACTCAACTAAATACGAATTTAGCTTGCACCAATTTCGCGTTGAAAGCGTGCAGGCGCCGGCATCGACGTCCGACAGGCGTCAGACGCCGGGCGGCCATAAACTGTAATTTAATCGACCCGACGATTTTTTTGACTATTTCCATCGTCGCGAGGCGGCCCATGCCCCGATCTCAGACGGAGGACGTTTCTTGCCAGAGGTCTACATCAACCGCGTCGCGACGGCCGTGCCGCCCTATGACGTTCATGACGGCTTTCGTCGCTTCGCGCAGGAAAAGCTCGATCAAGCCGACTCCCGCCGGGCGCGGATGTTCGAACGGATGATCAGCCGATCAGGGATCGAGCACCGATTTTCGTGCCTCGCGCCGAGCAACCGGCCGGAAGGCGACCAGTTCGACGCCTACGGCTTCTATGCCCGCGGCAACTTCCCGGATACGGCGACGCGCATGGCGCAATACGAACGCCACGCGCCCGAATTGGCGCAGAGCGCGGTCGACCGGCTGCAGCTGGGCGCCGACAGCCACAGCATTACGCACCTGATCGTCACCAGTTGTACCGGTTTCTCGGCGCCCGGCATCGATCTGGATATCATTCAGCGGTGCGGGCTTCCCACAACAGTCGAACGCACCTTGGTCGGCTTCATGGGTTGCTACGCGGCCATCAATGCGCTGAAGCTCGCCTACCATATCGTCCGTTCCGAAGCATCGGCGCGGGTGCTGGTCGTCAATATCGAACTCTGCACGCTGCATCTGCAGGATACCATCGACCTTGAGCAGATACTCTCGTTCATGCTGTTCGCTGACGGCTGCGCCGCGAGCCTGGTGAGCGCCGAGCCCGTCGGCATCCTGCTCGACAGCTTTCGCGCGGTGCTGGTACCCGAGACCAGCGACCTGATCACCTGGAAAATCCGCGATGCCGGGTTCGATATGGTGTTGTCCGGACAGGTGCCGGCCGTCATTCACGAAAGCCTGCGACGCAGCGGCGACGAGATCCTGGCCGGCGCGCCCGCCGCGTCCATCGACCTGTGGGCGATCCACCCCGGTGGCCGCACCGTACTTGACGCGGTCGAACGCGCCTTCGTGCTGGCGCCTGCGGCACTGGCGGCCTCGCGTGAGGTGCTGCGCCGTTACGGCAACATGTCGTCAGCCACGGTCATGTTCGTTATCGAAAGGCTGATGCACGCGCGTCCGCGCGGCCGAGCCGGCTGCGCCATGTCGTTCGGCCCGGGGCTTATCGCGGAAACCATGCTTTTCCGAACTGCAGCGTGACCTCATGAGCACATTGAACAATACGATGCATGCGGCGGCGGACCTGTCGCGGCGAAGCACTGAAGTCGAATGGCTCGACACTGCCGATACCAGCCCGGCAGAGCTTGAGGCGGTGCTCCGGGACCTTGCGCGATTCAACGGCGCAATGCTCGGGCGCCAGGCGGTCATCAACTGGCTTGATGCCGCCGTCGCACGGATCCCCCAGCGCACGCAGCTCACCCTCATCGACGTAGGCTGCGGCTATGGGGATCTTTTGCGTGCGATCCGAGGCTGGGCCGACAAACGCGGCCTGAATATCAGTCTGATCGGGCTGGACCTCAGCCGCGAGACGGTCCGTATCGCGCAGAGCGCGACAAACGAAGAGCTCGGCATCGAGTATCGCGTCATGGATGTCTTCGACTTCGTCCCGCCCGCACCGGTCGACTTCATCGTCAGCAGCCTTCTCACGCATCACATGTCGGACGAGTCGATCGTGAAATTCCTGCGCTGGATGGAGCGAGCCGCCTGTCGCGGCTGGATGATCTACGACCTGCAACGCCACCAACTGCCGTTTCATTTCATTGGCCTTGTCGGCCGGCTGACCCGGCTGCATCCGATCGTGGTTCACGACGGCCGGATCTCGGTTGCACGGTCGCTCACCCGAACGGAGTGGACCGCTCGACTGCGCGAAGCCGGGATCGCACTGAAAAACGTGCGCCTGCGCTGGTTTTTGTTCCGCTTTGTGATCGGGCGGGTTCGATGATCAGGGTGGACACGATGGTCATTGGCGGCGGCCCGGCCGGCAGCGCCGCGGCCTGCGGCTTGGCGCGCGATGGCCACGATGTCATGCTGATCGAGCGCGCCGCCACCCCGCATCATAAAGTGTGCGGCGAATTCCTCAGTGCCGACACGCAGATCCTGTTGCAGCGGCTCGGGGTCGATGCGCTGGCGCTCGGGGCGGCGCCGGTTGCGGAGCTCACACTGCATACGTCCAGCCGGAGCCTGACCTCGACCTTACCTTTTCGGGGACTGTCGCTGTCGCGCTATCGACTGGACGCCGCGTTGATGCAACAGGCGCAATTCAGCGGAACGCGGCTGCATCGCGGCGTAATGGCAAGAGCCGTGAGACGCGAAGCATCCGGCTGGTCAGTCGTGTGCGACAACGGCCACACCATCGGCTGCCGAAACCTTGTCGTGGCCACCGGCAAGCTCGGCCTGCGCGGAATTGACGACAAGCGCGACCATTCGCGGGTCGGATTGAAGATGCACCTTCGGCCGACTTCCGCCCTTCACCGGGCTCTGGAGGGCCGGGTCGAGCTCTACTTTCTCGATGCCGGCTATGCGGGACTGGAACTGGTCGAAGATGGTATCGCCAATCTTTGCATGGTGCTGCCGCAAGAGACGACGGGCAAGTCGGGGGCGAGTTGGCCCGTTCTGCGCAACCGTCTGACGATCGCACTTCCCGAACTGGCGAAGCGACTGGCGGATGCGGAGCCGCTGTGGGAAAAACCGAAGGCCGTGGTCTGTCCCGGCGCCGGGCATCTTCACCGCGAGCCGGACGCTGCCGCCTATCGGGTCGGTGACCGTCTCGCTCACATACCGCCATTCACCGGCGACGGCCTCGCCATCGCGCTTGGGTCCGCGGCGCTCGCCGTGCAGCATATTCAGCGAGGCCTTTCAGCGGATCACTACCTGGCAGCCGCCCGGGACCTCACGGCCGGTCCGATCCAGCTGGCAAGTGTCATCTCCCGTCTTGCCGGCCATCGCTTCAGCCGCAACCTGATGTTTGCTGCCGCCGCTCGCAACCCGGGCCTGATCCGTTCGATCGTTCGCCACACCCGGCTGCCCCTGACACCGGGTGAGACTATTGCTGCCGTCCAGCCAGGCGTGTCGCGGGGCAGCCCATGACGACCGTGCACACCGAATTGGCCCTCGCAAACACCCGCACTTGGCTCGGCTTTGTCCTGATGTGCCTCGGGATGTTCATGGCGATCCTGGACATTCAGGTCGTCGCCACGTCGCTGCCCAGCATTCAGGGTTCGCTCGGCATATCCCCGGATGCGATGAGCTGGATCCAGACCTCGTATCTGATCGCGGAAATAGTCGCGATCCCGCTCACAGGATGGCTGACATACGTTCTTTCCATGCGTTGGCTGTTTGCCGCAGCGCTTGCTCTGTTCACGCTGGCATCGCTTGGGTGCGCCGCGAGCAGCACATTCGAGATGCTGGTGGCATTCCGTGTGCTGCAGGGCTTCGCCGGCGGCACGCTGATCCCGGCCGTGTTCGCCGCGGTCTTCCTGCTCTTTCCGCCACGCAGTCAGGGCATTGCCACAACCATCGCCGGCATCATGGCGGTCCTGGCGCCGACCCTCGGACCTGCAGTCGGCGGGTGGATCACCCAGACCTGGTCCTGGCACTGGCTGTTCCTGATCAATATCACTCCCGGCCTGATCGTCAGCATGGCCGCGCCCCCTCTGTTGCCGCGGCAACAGTTGAATCTGGGCGCCTTGGCCGAGATCGACTGGCGGTCACTGGTCCTGCTGGCGACGGCGCTGGCGGCGCTGGAGATCGGATTGAAGCAGGCGCCGCATGATGGCTGGGTGTCGGTGAACTGCGCGGGCCTTTTCGCATTGAGTGCGATCTGCGGCGGCCTGTTCGTGCGCGGCAGCTTGCGCGCCGCCCATCCGATCGTGCAGCTCGGCATGTTCCGGCATCGCTCATTTGCGATCGGATGTGTGCTGAGCTTCTGCCTGGGCGTCGGCCTGTTCGGCTCGGTCTACCTGATCCCGGTGTTTCTCGCTTACGTCAGGGGGCGCGACGCCCTGCAGATCGGTTCCACGCTGCTGGTGACGGGAGCTGCCCAACTGGCTATGTCGCCGGTCGCCGTCGCCCTGGAGCGGCGGCTCGATGCGCGCTGGCTGACGGCCGCAGGCTTCATCGTATTCGGCATCGGACTGGCGCTTAGCGCATTCCAGACCCGCGATACCGATTTCGATCAGATGCTCATCCCGCAGATCGTCCGCGGCATCGCCATCATGTTCTGCCTTTTGCCGCCGACCCGCCTGGCGCTGGGGTCGCTGCCGGAGGCGCAGGTGCCGGCTGCCAGCGGCCTGTTCAACCTGATGCGAAATCTTGGCGGCGCGGTGGGAATCGCGCTCATCGACACCATCCTGTACGGCCGTGGTCGCGTCCATGCCGATGCGCTCAAGATGCGGCTGCTGACCGGAGATCCCGAGGCCGCGACGGCCGTCGGCCTCGACCCCTCGCTGCTGGCGCGCAGCCTGTCCGGCCCGCCGCTCCACGCCATGGAAGTCTTGATCCGGCCGATGATCGAAAGAACCGCCTTTGTCTGGAGCGTGAACGAAGCCTGGGCCATGCTTGCTGCGATCGCTCTGTTCGCAGTGCTGCTGGTGCCGTTCGCATGGAGGTCGCGTGAGCGATAGGATGCCGCGCCGTGCTACGCGCATCAATCAATGCGACCGTGACGATTCTGATCGATGATCGGACGGCCAGCGCAAAAGAACGATCATGCAGCGATCGCGATAGCCATAGTAGAGAGAAGAACGGCACGAACTTCTGCCAGGTCAAAGTCACTCGGCCACTTCTTCCAGAACGTCCCCTTGCCTCCGGCCGCCCTCAGAGCGTCGCGTTGTCCGGTAACGACCAGGCGACAGGCCGTGATGTCGATGGAACAGCTTCGAAAAGGCTGCAGTGGTCTCGTAGCCGACGGAGGTCGCAATCCGTGCAATCCCCTCGTCGCTTGTCTCGAGCAGGAACGCAGCCTCCGACATCCGTCGCGCGATCAGATAGCGGTACATGGACTGGCCGACGAGCCTGGTGAAGCGGGCCGAAAAAGCGGAGCGACCGAGCCCCACGCGTTGCCCGAGGTCGTCAAGGGTCCAGGGCCGATCCGGCTGTTCGTGGATCAGTTGAAGCGCCGGTCCGATGTGCGGGTCCGCCATCGCCCCAAGCCACCCGCCTTCTCCGGGATCCAGAGACTTGATCCAGCTTCGCAACACCTCGACGAAGAGCACTTCTGTCAGTCGTGAAAGCGCGACGCCCTGGCCGGGACGCCCCCGCTCCGACTCGCTCACCATGCGGCGCAGAATCGCCTCGAGCCACTCACCGTCCTCGGTCGGCTTCAGCAGAAGCACCGGCGGAAGCAATTCCAGCACGCTGCCGCGCGACGGCCGCGCCACGGTGAACTTGCCGCAGATCATCGTCGCATACGGCGGCGCGTTACCACCGTGACGAACAACGCCTAGATGCGCCGACGATCGATCGAGGTCGATAACCGAAAACGGTGGCGTCCGGCGATCCGAATAAATCTCGTGTGGCTCGCCGCGTGAGACGACGACAAAGTCGCCGGCGGTCATGTGGAGTTCGCGTCCCTGTTCGAGGGCGAGGGTCGCCGAGCCACGGCTGAGATAATGGAACAGGGCGTAGGGGCGTTGCGGCAACGCCAGATTCCAGGGATGGCCGAGCTCGAAGTGGAAGAGCAGAGTCCCACCGAGGCGAACGCGGTCGAGTACTTCGGCAAGGATGTCCATGGCGGGTGATGCTAATCCCGCGGACGATACGACGCAATACTTGGACGATTGGGCTCTACCGTCCGAAACACCCTCATATTAGTTCGTGCCGAGTGCGCGGATGCATCGCGCGGTCATCCATCTGCCAAACCGGCGGATGGACGAACCGCGACTTTGCCGAAGCGCCTGCCATCACCCGACGCGTCGTCCGTCATCCAACAGGAGCTATCCATGCGAAATCTTCTGCTATCAACCGCCGCCGTCCTCATGGCCGGAGCGGCACTTGCCGCCCCTGCCCGGTCGGCTGAGCCGCCCAAGGGGGCGGCTCACAATATCGTGCTTGTTCATGGCGCCTTCGTCGACCAGACGAGTTGGAAGCCGGTCGCCGATATCCTCACCAAGAAGGGCTACAACGTCACGCTCGTCGAAAATCCGCTCACCTCCCTGGCCGCTGACGTCGACGCCACCAAACAGGCGCTGGCGAAGCAGAACGGCAAGACCGTTCTCGTCGGCCATTCCTGGGGCGGCGTGGTCATCACGCAGGCCGGTAACGATCCCAAGGTCTCGGCGCTCGTCTACGTCTCCGCTTTCGCGCCTGACGTGGGACAATCCCTGGCGACCCTCGCCAAGAGCGGTCCGGCCACCGAGGGGGCGGCGGCAATTCACCCGGACGACAAGGGCAACCTCTTCATCGATCCCAAGGTGTTTCCTTCGGCGGTCGCGGCTGACCTTCCTCGGGAGATCGCCGAATCTCTGGCAAATCATCAGCTTCCGTTGAACCACACGGCGTTCGAGGCGCCGGTCGATACGGCCGCCTGGCGCGACAAACCGACGTTCTACGTGATCAGCACCAGGGACAAGGTGATCGCACCCGAAGCCCAGAAGTTCTTCGCTACCGAGATGAAGGCGCAGACGACGGATGTCGCCGGCAGCCATGCTTCGCTCGTCGTTCATGCGAAGGAAGTTGCCGCGGTGATTGAAAAGGCCGCGCTCGTGAAGTGACAGGACCGCTCCCGGCACGTTCGTGCCGGGAGCGCCATATCGGTCACCCACTCGATTATTTCATGCCAAGCATCCGGAGGATGACATGACTGCACTCGACATCGCGAGCCAGGACGCCACGCTTGAGACGGCACCCACCCGTTACATCGAAGGCCGCGGAATCCGCTTCGCCTATCGCCGCCTCGGTCCATCGACCGGAACGCCGCTGGTTCTCCTGCAGCACTTCTCGGGCAACATCGATGCGTGGGATCCCGCGGTCGTCAACGCCCTCGCCGCCGATCGCCCGGTGATCGCTTTCGACAACGCCGGGGTCGGCCGCTCGACCGGTCGCACGCCCGACAATGTCGAGGCGATGGCACGAGACGCGGTCGCCTTCATCGATCTGCTTGGCCTCTCCGAAATCGACCTGCTGGGCTTTTCCCTCGGCGGCTGCGTTGCCCAGCAGATCGCTGCCGAGCACGGACGGCTGGTCCGCAGGCTCATCCTTGTCGGCACCGCGCCGAAGGGCGGAGAGGAACACCTGTTGGCGGTTCTGCAGGAGGCTTTTTCCCAAACCGATGCGCCGGATCCCCGCCTGCCGCTGTTCTTTACGACCTCGTCCGCCAGCCAGTCGTCCGGCCTGGCGTTCCTGAAGCGGACGAAGGTGCGCAAGGACGATCGGGACACCGATAACGGCAGCGCGGTCACCGATCCGCAGGCCAAGGCGCTGATCACCTGGTGCGCCACACCTGATCCCGAGCACGCCATGCTGCGCGCCATCCGCCAGCCCACGCTTGTGGTCAGCGGCAGCCACGACACCATGCTGCCCGCGAACAACGCCTACGCCATGTTCAAGGAACTCAGCAATGCCCAGCTGGTGCTCTATCCCGATTCAGGGCATGGCGCCCTGTTTCAGTATCACGACACGTTTGTCAGCCACGTGCGGACCTTCCTGGAGGCGTGACCCGTCGGCTGCATGATCTCCGACGCAACTTGCTTCCCTCTCCCCCGCTTGCGGGGAGAGGGTGGCTCGAAGGGCGGCAGGCCATTCGAGTCGGGTGAGGGGAGCCAGAGTTTTGCTCGATAGTCCCCTCACCCGAAGCCTCGCTGACGCGAGGCTCCGACCTCTCCCGCAAGCGGGCAGAGGTGAAGAGCGCTGCTTCTTGCAGCCTCAGACGCAATGTATTCATGAGAGTTATGGCAGGGAACAACATGACAATAGCGAAAGTCGAGGTCGAGCGTTTCAGCCTGACGAGCTCAAAACCGTTCGACACTGTCGTGGCCGCACTCAAGTCGGCGATAGGGCAGCCTGACATGGTGGAATTTTTCAAGGCGACCAGGGCGGCAAATTCCTTCCCGGATCTGGAGCGCGTCGTGCAAGGCGGGCTCGGCCGCACGGGTCTTATGCTGTTCGCGGAATTCGATTTGGGCGCCATTTTGCGTCGCGAAAGCGGATCCGAGATGCCGAAGGTCATTCGGCTAGTGATCGGCAATCCACTCATCATGAAAGAGATGGTCAAGCACGTCCCCGATGCCGGATCTTACGCGCCCGTCACGCTGCTCATCGACGAACGTGCCGATGGCGTGCATCTCTCCTATGACCTGATGGAGAGCTATCTGCTGCCGTATGGCAGCGCGGAAGCACTCGCCGTCGCCCGCAATCTCGATGCGAAAATCACAGGCTTGCTGCGCGAATCTGCAAGCTAAAATTCCTGACGATGTTTTCGGCGCTTGTGGGTGGGCGTTTCAAACGCGGCAATCGCGCAACACGTGAAGGCAACGTCGTGACGCGAGCCAGATGAATGGTATTTGACCCGGAAAGGAATTCCGACATGCACAAGACACTTCTTGCCATCCTCACTGCCACGGCGCTCTCCACCGCGGCTGTTGCAGCTGCTCCCGCCGTCAGCGCAGAGCCGCTGGAGGCCGCGACCCTTGATACGATCAGACTGCAGTTCGGCAGGCTCATGGAACTGGCCAACAACCACGATTTCAAGGCTCTGCACCGGATGTTTTGGCAATCGCCCTCGACCCTGCTGGTGGCGAAGAGCGCGATCCCGTCCGAGGGCAACTGGGCCGGCTTCTGGGGTAACGAAGCGGTTGATCAAAAGCTGCATGACATCGGCAGCTCCGGTCCGGTCGTGCTCGCGCCGGATTATTCGAAGCTCAAGGTCGTTGGCCTGACGCGCGACGTCGCGGAATCTTACGTGCCGACGAACATCACGGTCTCCTATGCGGGACAGGATGGAACAGCCCGGCCGTTTCTGATGATCATCAACTGGCTTCGCGTCGGCAACGAGTGGAAGGTTGCTTCCGAAATCATTCTTCCGGTGCCGCCGGCCCCCGCAAAGAGCTAGATCCGCCAGGCTCCGTTCTTATTGTTTGCTGTCGCGAAATGAGGGCTGCAGTTGCAGGACGTCCGCGGCGGACATCCTCGCCTGATCGAGCATGCCAGCGTTCACCAGCGACGCGGAGAGCAGCATGCGAGAAATGCTGGCCGGGATTGACATGGACGGCCTTCCGGGCGGCACTTGTAGCCTCCTCGAGGCCACCGCGATGGAAATGGCCCAGTGCCAGCGCGATGCGCGGACCATGCCCATGGGTCGAACGGACTCAACCGCGTCACGCGCTCACCTCCTTCGATCGCCTGCTCAGCCTTTTCGGCCTTCCCTAGAATGGCGCCCCCGAAAATAGGTAATCGCCGATCATGGACTGACGGCGAGCGCGGTGTCGAGCGCTGCACGAGATCGCCGTCGCCGGGCGCTACAGCGCCATTCAGAATGAAAAGTTAGGAAATGCAAAAAGCGCCTGCGCCGTGAGGATAAGTACTGGCTGGGGCGGGAGGGATCGAACCTCCGAATGGGGGAATCAAAATCCCCTGCCTTACCACTTGGCTACGCCCCAATGCCGGCCGCGGCCGGACCGGTCCGGCGCGGTGACCCGCGGCTCCGTGGGTCTATAGGGAGACTCCCGGCATTTCAACCGCCTCAAGCCGGCTGCCAGCCAATGGAATGTGTCCCGGACGCCGCGCGCTGCGCCTCCGCAGGAGGCGGCGTGCGCTGCAGAGCCGGGACCGTCCAAAACGCGGAGTTTGGCACGGTCCCGGCTCTGCGGAGCGGCATGGCGCGAAGCTTCGCTTCGCCATGCCGCTCCGCGTCCGGGACAAGAGCCGGTCCCAGGTGGCCCAGATTCCCGCCCGGCCCTGTTGAGGGAGCGGGCGTTTCGTGGGAAACCCCGGTCAAAGCCCCAAGAATTCCGCGGAGAGACGTCCATGACCTATCGCGCCCCGATCGACGACATGCTGCTGGCCCTCAATCACGGCGCCGGGCTGCAGGCGGCGCTAAACGCCGGGCATTACGGCGAGTTCGACGCCGACATCACCAAGGCGGTGCTCGAGGAGGCCGGCCGCTTCGCCACCGACGTGCTGGCGCCGCTGAACCGTGTCGGCGACAAGGCTGGCATCCGGCTGGCCGACGGCAAGGTCACCACCGCGCCGGGCTGGCCCGACGCCTATGCACGCTGGACCGCGGCCGGCTGGAACGCGGTGTCCGGGCCGGAAGCCTTCGGCGGCCAAGGCCTGCCGCTGGCGGTCAACGCCGCCTGCACCGAGATCTGGAGCGCCGCCAACATCGCCTTCGGCCTGTGCCCGCTGCTGACGCTGTCGGCCATCGAGGCGCTCGACGCCCATGGCAGCGACGAGCTGAAAAATATCTTTCTGGAGAAGCTGGTGACCGGCGCCTGGACCGGCACCATGCAGCTGACCGAGCCGCAGGCCGGCTCCGACGTCGGCGCCCTG
>DATCUS010000103.1:0-2309 GCA_036561845.1 Tardiphaga sp.
CCAGCTCTCCGCCGCGCCGGGATAGATGTCCGAGGTGGCGTCCTGCATCACCAGCCCCTCGAACAGATCGCGCAGGATATGCGCTTCGTAGATCGTCGAGGTCTTGTGGGGATCGAGCGATTCCGGATCGGCAGAATTGCCACGGTTATAGATCATTTCCGCAGCGGCCGGCAGGCTGGCGAGCCCCAGCATCAGCGCAGCGAGAAGAAGAGGCCTAAAGCGGAAACCGCTCATGTGAACACTCCTGTTACGCAATTTGACATCGCCCCCTTGCACAAACTTAGTGCACAATATCAAGCTGCGCAAAGGAGCGCCGTTTCGAGTTCGCACGACAGGCGTTTCTCAAACGCACGCATCGGTGGATAGATTCCTCGGAACAGTCCGGGCTACCGTGGGCCTCCGTCCACCTTGATCGTCACCTCGCCGGCGGCCCGGCTTGATGTGGCCGGAGCAGTGACATTCATCGCGAGGCGATCACGAGCGAGATGCACTCCGCCGCGAAGGGAGCATCTCGACAGGTCCTCAAAACCGGTACGTCGCCCCGAGATTGCCGTACCAGCCGGTCCCGTCGTCATCGAGGAACTGGGTGCCGACCATGAGGTTGGCGAAGGCGTTCGTCCCGATCTCCGCCGAGAGGCCGAGGCGCAGGTCGGTCCAGCCGTCACCAGAGGCATTGACCGGCATGTCGAAGGTGACCGGCGCGCCCACGAGGCCCGCATTCACCACTCGGTCATTGCCGAGGAAATTGTAGTTGTAAGTGGCCTGCACCAGCGCCTTCAGGCGGGCGCCGCCGAACTCGAACGCATAGACGGCCCGGCCGCCCACAGTGCCGAAGAACAGCTCGCTGTCCTGGCTGCCGAACCTCATGGCAGAGGAATCGCCCTGCGCCTCGGCATAGGAATCCACGTTCACCCGCTGATAGGACAACTGCCCGATCGGCCCGGCACGGAGGGCGCCAAGCGTTGCGTCATAGCCGGTGGCGAGGCGCGCGGCGTAATAGGTGCCATCGGTGTCGCCGGAATTGCTGCGCAGCGCTGCACCCATCATGAACTGGCGCTCGACGTCGTCATAGCTGATGGTGCCGAGCGTGCCGGAGAGCTGGCCGTAGAAGCCGCCGAGGTGCAGGTTCGCATAGACTGTCGCGGTGAACATGTCGGCGTCGAAGCCGCCCGAATTGCTGCCGAAGTCGTAGCTTCCGTGGGAGAGGTTGATGAGCGCGCCGGCACTCGCGCCGTTGCCGAAGCCATGCTCAACGCCGAGATAGCCGCCCACCGCGCTGCCGTCCGCCCCCGCCCCGTTGCCGGCCGGATCGGCGTCATAGGTGCTGTAATCCACGTTGGAATAAAGCTGCCAGCCACCTTGCGCGGGCGCGTCGAGCCGGCTGTCCAGCGTGCGGAAGATGCCCTGACCAGCCGTGACCGGCACATCGGCGAGAAGACCGATGAGGCCCGGCGCTTCGATGATCGATGCGACGTATTGCGCCAACATTGCATGGGTCGCCGGGGTCGGATGAACGTCATCGGCGAACAGATAGGTGAACTGGGCATCGGGTGCCGCGAGCGTGGCCGTGGTGCACATGATGGCGGAAGACGTGGTGCACGCCGTGCCCATCACATTGGTGAGCCCATAGCGCGTCGGATCGACGTAGACCTCGGTCAGGACGCGGTACATGTCCGCATAGATAAGGTTGCTGCCGCCGAGCTTTGCCAGGCCCTCATTCAGCACCGCGTTATAGATGCCCACGGAGGCGGCATAATATGCCCCAGCCTCGGGAGTTGCCCCGGCCGGGGTGAGCACAATGTTGGGCAGGTTGGGCACAATGATGTAGCGGGCGCCGGCCTGTGAAAGAGCGCGGATGTTCTGCACATGGTCCTGCGCCGCGGCCGCCACGCTGGTGAGCGCTGCCTCCACCGGCTTGCCGCCCTCGATGAGGGTCGCCTCGGCGAAAATGTTGTTGGCCCCCGCCCAGGCGGAATAAAGCGCGTTCGGGTCAGCCTGCCCGCCGGTCGACGCCAGATAGGTGCCGATCTGCTGCGCTTCGCCCAGCGTGTTCAACGGGAAGACGGGACATTCCGTGCGGCTGAAACCGGAGTTCACGCAGGCGCCGCCCTGCGCGTAATTGTTCCCGCCGACCACGGTGCTGGTCTCGGTCAAGGCATCCGTGGCGAGATAGGGCGAGACGGCGATGCCGAAACGCTCGCCCAACACCTGGTTCCAGACCGGATAGGGATTCACCGTGAACTTCAAAGGGAACAGCGCGCCGTCGACGGGGAACCGATAGGTACCCGCGTCGCTGAGGCTATCTCCGA
>DATCUS010000104.1:0-4162 GCA_036561845.1 Tardiphaga sp.
GTACCGCGCTGTTGCGGCAGCGCGCCGCCCACTCGTCGAGCACGGCCTGCCGCTGGGCCTCGTCTACCTGCTGCAGCGCCACCAGCGCGCCGGCCTGCTGCTCGTCCTTCAGGCGCAGGAAACCCTCGGGCAGCCGCAGGTCCTGCAAGGCCCCGTGCGCGCGGTACCGTACGTACTTCGTTTATACGATCACTGCGTACTGTACGGCCCTCCTTCGGAATCGGCGCCGCGCTCCATCTTGTTCATCGCACTGATGAAGCCGTTGAGCCCGATGATGCCGGGGCGTCCCTCGGTCGGTGCACGGCCGTGCCAGATGCGCGAGGCGTGGTGCGTGTGCGGCGTCAGCGACATCGCGCTGCGCAGGGATCCGAGATTCAGTTGCCGGGGTTCATTGGCCATCGGTGGCGACCCGCGATAGGGGAGCGAGTCGCCAGCATTGGCATCGGCCGAAAGGCCGTCAGTCAGCAAACCGCGGCCGACGCGCGCCCGGTTTGTTCCGCATGGGAAGGCCGTTTGTGCCGGCCCATCCCCTGGGAATAGCTCAGCGGAGTTCTCCATCCTGGTACGGGAGGACTTGAATGCACAGCATCCGTGGTGCCAACATCACAGGCCAATCGAGCCCGGTGGCCACTGCTCTGTTGCTCCGCTGCCCCTGCCTGTTGTCTGAGCAGAAGCGCCTTGGGCAATCACCGCCGCGTGAATCCGCCGCTTCGTCGGCATCGACCTGGCCTGCGAGGCGGCGCCGGATGCCACCACGCTGCTGAAGTTCCGCCGCCGGCTGGAGGATCACGGTTTGACCGGCGGCTGATCGCCGCCCCGCCGTCGACCAAGAACCGCGACCGGGCGGGCGATCCGGCCATGCATCAGACCAAGAAGAGCAACCAGTGGCACTTTGGCATGAAGGCGCGCATCGGTGAGGAATGACACATGACCGCGAAACGCGGTCTCGGCACAACGGTCCCCATGGACTTCGAGCATGCGGTCGATGTCATCACAGGGTGCTCAAGCAGGACGGCTTCGGCGTGCTCACCGACATCGACGTGGAGACAACCCTGAAGCAGAAGGTCGGCGACGATATGCCACCCTACCGCATCCTCGGCGCCTGCAATCGATCGCTGGTGCACCGGGACGTGCCGCAGCGCAAGGCGAAGCCCATGAGCCGCCCACGCTTCCGCGACCAGCGTGTTTCACGTCGATGATCCCGAAGGTCGAGCCGGCGGCTGGAGGCGTCGCACCTCCGGGCGGAACTTATCAAAGCTACAGATGGTGAGATGCTCCGGTATGGGGAAACCGCTGCTCAAGCGCGGTCGGAGCTTGCATCGACCAACGCGCCCGATCCCCTGTGTGCCCTGATGGGCAGGGTGGTGTGGCACTGGATTTCGGAGCCACCTCCCCTGTCTGAGGCCGGCGGCGCTCTGAACCGGTCGAATCCGGCCTCCGTGCCGCAAGTGCGGCTCTTATTCGCCGGCTTGTGGCAGGCGCGGTTCGAAGACCCGGCTAATCGCGCCCGTCCCCGGAACCGCCCGCCGGTGGAATCTGCTCGGTCAGATGATATAGCGCAAGTCGCGCGAGTCCGACCATCAGATCTACAGGGCGTCCAATACCCACGGTATCCCGAACGGGGCTATCCAGGATCTGGTCGTGGCCGGTAAGTGATGCACCCTCGAACTGCTTCAGAAATCCGGGTCTTGTAACGTCCCGACCGTGCCGGGCACCATACGTTAGCATGTTCACTTGCGCGATCCGGGCATCTTCGACGACCACGCCGACGGTGATCGGCGCTCCATCCAGGCTTTCTTTGAGCACCCAGGCGGTGCGGCCGTCCCGTTTCCAATAGGGAAGGCGCAGCCAGCGCGGATTGTGGCCGAGAATCGTCTCTACCTGTGTTTCATCCGCACCGGATGTGCCCGCTTTCACGACTCGCTGGGCCACCAGTACGAGTCCCTCTCCGAGTCGGCCGCCGAACCGCGCCTGAAGATGATGCCGGACTACCTCGCTCAGCACGAGCACGAGATGCGCGCGGGCCTCGTAGGATTTCTCGAAACCGCGAGCTTTTCCGTGCTCAACACCTGGTTCCGCCAGGTGCCGGACTTGCCGCAGCCGGATCCACTCGAGGCGATGCGCTGCTGCTTGCTGTGCTGCGCGTCGGTGGACGACGCCGAGAACGCGGCGAGGGCATTCCATAGCCAACTGCAGGATACATACCAGCAGCTCGCGGATCTTAGCGAGACGACGCCGCTGCACGAGCTGTTCGCGTTGCTCGTTAAAGATGAATACGCGGATCTGCGGCGTATGGTGCGCGACACAGCACGGCTGGATAGCCCGTGAGGTAGTGCCGATGCGCGTGTTGCTCTTCAGCGCCCGTCCCTACGACCGCCGCGAGTTCACGGCTGCCAACGCCCGCATCGGCCATGACCTGAGCTTCGTCGAGGCGCGACTCGGCGCTGAAACCCTGTCGCTCGCGGCCGGCTACGAAGCGGTGTGCACCTTCGTCAACGACACCCTTGATGCATCCGTGCTGCGCCGGCTCGCCGACGGCGGCACTCGGCTGATCGCGCTGCGCTGCGCCGGATTCAACCAGGTGGACGTGCGCGCCGCCGCCGGGCTTGGCCTCACCGTGGTCCGCGTGCCGGCCTACGCGCCGCACGCGGTGGCCGAACACGCGGCGGGGCTCGTGCTCACGCTGAACCGTAAGTTCCATCGCGCCTACAACCGCGTGCGCGACGATAACTTCCTGATCGACGGCCTCGAGGGCTTCGACCTGTACGGCAAGACTGTCGGCGTGGTCGGCGCCGGGCGCATCGGCCGCGTGTTCGTCCGGATCATGCTCGGCTTCGGCTTCGGCTGCCAGGTGCTGGTCCACGATCCACAGTTCTGCGCCGGCGACGCCTGCATCGAGGGCGCCAGCCTGGCGACGCTGCCGGAGCTGTTCGCGGCTGCCGACATCGTCTCGCTGCATTGCCCGCTGACCCCCGAGACCCATCACCTGATCGGCGCGCAGGCGCTGGCGCGCATGAAACCGGGCGCGATGCTGATCAACACCTCCCGCGGCGGCCTGCTCGATACGGCGGCGGTGATCGGCGCGCTCAAGTCCGGCCATCTGGGCGCACTCGGCCTGGACGTCTACGAGCAGGAAGGCGACCTGTTCTACGAAGATCTGTCGTCGAGCGTGGTGACGGACGATGTGTTCCAGCGCCTGCTGACGTTTCCCAACGTTGTCGTCACCGCGCACCAGGCGTTCTTCACCCGCGAGGCGCTCGCCGCGATCGCCGATACCACGCTCGCGAACATCGCGGCGTTCGGCGCTGGACGCCCAATACCGAACCGGGTGCTGCCGGATTTGCTCCGGGAGGCTTCTGTATCGCATGAAGGAACAGGCTGCGCCCCAGGCGCTGCAGGCGATGGTGTGCCGCCGCTGGGCTGTGCAACGGACGGGAAATGACGCAGCGGCGGCGCTGCGATGCAGGCGATACAAGGAGCGGCTTGGTCTCGACGCGACAGGTGAACAGCTCCGCTTCCGCGCTTGACCCAGGTCAATGCCGGAATCGCAGCCGGCATCCAGAATGAACCACACGAGCACCCAGTGGAGAACAGTGATGGGCTTCTTTTCACGTAAGCGCGCTTCGAGCACGGCGCCGACCAAACCCGCCGTCAAGGGCGACCACGGGTGCTGCAAGGAGAAGGGCACTGCGGTCGACGTCAAGGATACGGCTGCCCCGCAGACGGGCAACGCGGCGCCCAAGGCGCCGGCGGGCGGCTGTTGTGGCGGAAAGCACGCTCACTGAGTACGCAACGGCACAGGGCGCAGGGCGGAACCACGGCTTTCATGCCCGTCCGGGAAGCCCGTTGCCGCTGGGCGTGCACGACTGCTGCGACGGCTTCAACTTCGCCGTCTTCAGCCGCCACGCCGAACGCGTCGAACTGCTGATCTTTGAGGATCCGGCTGACCAGCATCCGCTGTGGGCGCTCGATCTGGACCCGGCGCAGCACCGGACCGGGGACATCTGGCACGCTCTGGCCGAAGGTGTGCGCTGGGGACAGGCGTATGCCTACCGCGTGCACGGCCCGTTGGCGCCGGAGGCCGGACATCGATTTGACGCCGACGCGCGTCTGCTTGATCCGTACGCCCGGGCCGTCGCCGGCCGTGGGGGCGCCGGCGTGC
>DATCUS010000105.1:0-7323 GCA_036561845.1 Tardiphaga sp.
GCGCAGCCCTGCGGCGCGCGCCGCGGCCAGGGGAGCCTGACGCGCAACGAGTTTTTGAAGAACAAGCGACGACCACAACGGGCGCCAAGTCCGACGGTCGCGACAACGGGAGAGACGACATGATCCACCAAGGCAATGGCCTACGCGCCATCGCGGCAAGGCCGCATCGATGATATCGCAGGTCATCGAAAATATCCTGCAGGCGCTGGTCGCCGGCCTCCTGGCCGGAGCGATCTATGGCCTGATGTGCGTTGGACTCGGCCTGATCTTCGGCGTGATGCGCGTCATCAATTTCGCCCAGGGCGATTTCATGATGCTCGGCATGTATGTCGCCTACTATCTGTTTCTGTCGTTCGGCATCCAGACCGCTTTCGGCAGCACCCTCGGCCCCTATGTGGCGATCCTGCTGTCCGGCCCGCTGCTGTTCCTGTTCGGCTTCTGGATCCACAAGCTGCTGATCTCCCGCGTCACCGGGCAGCGCACCGCAACGCTCGAGGGCGAGGGCCACTTTGCCCAGCTGATCCTGACGCTCGGCGTCGCACTGGTGCTGCAGAATGGCGGCCTGATCGTGTTCGGCTCGGTGCTGGCGTCGATCCGCACACCGCTGTCGTCGAGCGCCTGGGAGATCGGGCCGTTGTGGAACGACCTGATCAGCATCTTCATCAACAAGGCGCGCGGTTTCGCCGCCGTCATCTCGATCGCCGCCATGATCGGGCTCGCCGCGCTGATCACCCGCACCCGCATGGGCAAGGCACTGCGCGCCGCCGCCGACAATCCGGTGGCCGCCACCTATATGGGCATCGACATCGACAAGGCGCACCGCATCGCCTTCGGCCTCGGCACCGCGGTCACCGCCGTCGCGGGCGGGCTGCTCGCCACCAACTATCCGTTCCACCCCTATATCGGCATCGACTACGTCATCGTGATGTATGCCGGCGTCGTGCTGGGCGGCATGGGCAGCATCACCGGCGCGTTCTGGGGCGGCATGACCATCGGCCTGGTGCAGCAGCTTTCGACGCTGGTGCTGCCGACGCAGTTGCAGAACGCCGCAATCTTTGTCGTCTTCCTTTTGATCATTTTCCTGCGCCCTCAGGGGTTCTTTGGCCGCATGGTGGAGAGAACCTGATGCCGATGCTGTTGCGTTCTCTCGCGCCGACATTGCTTGCTGCCGCGATCTATGCCTGCCTCGCTCTGTTCGTCACCAACTCCTACTACCAGCTCACATTGACGCTGGTGCTGGTGTGGGCGAGCTTCGGTCTGTCGTGGAATGTGCTGTCCGGCTATACCGGCCTGGTGTCGTTCGGCCACGCCGCCTTCTTCGGCCTGGGCGCCTATACCACGGCGCTCGGGCAGATCTATTTCGACATCACGCCGTGGCTGCTGATTCCAGCTGCCGCGGTGATCGGCGGCATCGCGGGTCTGCTGGTCGGCTTTCCGACCTTCCGGCTGCGCGGCCACTACTTTGCGCTGGCCATGCTCGCTTATCCGCTGGCGCTGCTCTACGTGTTCGAATGGCTCGGCTACCAGGAACTGACGCTGCCGATCAAGCGCGACAACCCGTTCGCCTACATGCAGTTCTCCGATCCGCGGGTCTACACTTTTGTCGCCCTGGCGATGCTGCTCGGCATCGTCGCCATCACCCGTGCGGTGGAGCACTCGCGTTTCGGTATGGCGCTGCTGGCGATCAAGCAGAACGAGGCGGCCGCGGAGGCCGCCGGCATCGACACGCTGTCGTGGAAGTTGCGCTCCATCGCGCTGTCCGGCGCCATCGCCGGCGCGGTCGGCGCGTTCTATGCGGTGGTGCTGCTGGTGGTGACGCCGCCCTCGGTATTCGGCATGCTGGTGTCGGCGCAGGCGCTGACGGTCTCCATGTTCGGTGGCGTCGGCACCGTGTGGGGGCCGCTGATCGGCGCCGCGGTGCTGGTGCCGGTGTCGGAGATCCTGCACGCCGAACTGGGCGCGCGGATTCCCGGCATCCAGGGCGTGATCTTCGGCATGGCCATCATCACCGTGATCCTGGTGGCGCCGGAAGGCGTGTTCTGGAAGGTGCGCGACCGCTGGATGAAGCGCCGCATTGCCGCGGCTGTAACGCCAACCGCCGACGTCGTGACCTTGCCGGAACGTGTCATTCCGTTCGTCGCTGCGGCAGCAAGGCCCGCCGGACGACCCGAGCGGGCGCCGGGCAAGGTGCTGCTCTCCGTCAAGGGATTGTCGAAGACCTTCGGCGGGTTGAAGGCGGTGCAGGACGTCAGCTTCGATATCCATGAGGGCATGATCCTCGGCATCATCGGCCCGAACGGCGCCGGCAAGACCACCTTGTTCAACCTGCTCAACGGCTTCTCGCCGCCGAACACCGGCGAGGTGCTGTTCGATGGCCGCAACATGGTCGGGCGCAAGCCGCACGAGCTGTGCCAGGCCGGCGTCGGTCGCACCTTCCAGGTGATGCGCCCGTTCCTGCGCATGTCGGTGCGCGACAATGTCCGCGTCGGCGCCTATGTGCGCGCCGCCAGCGAGGACGAGGCCCGCCGCCTCGCCGACGACGCGGTGGAGCGCGTCGGGCTGACGGATGTCGCTGACAAGGTCGCGGCCGAACTGACCACCAAGGAATTGCGGCTGATGGAGCTGGCGCGCGCGCTGGCCGGCAAGCCGCGCCTGTTGCTGCTCGACGAGACGTTGGCCGGGCTCGGCCATGGCGAGGCCGAGGAAGTTGTCGCCGTGGTGCAGCGGCTGGCGCGCGAGGGCGTCACCATCGCCATCATCGAGCACACCATGCAGTCGATGGTGAAGCTGGTGGACCGCTTCCTGGTGCTCGATCACGGCGCGGTGCTGGCCGATGGCGATCCCGCCAGCGTGACTCGCAATCCCCGGGTCATCGAGGCCTATCTTGGAAAGAAATGGGTGAACCGTGCTCAAGCTTGATGGCATCTGCGCCGGATACTCCGTCGTCCCCGTGCTCAAGGACGTCTCGCTCACGGTCGAGGCCGGACAGTTCGTCGCCATCGTCGGGCCGAATGGCGCGGGCAAGACGACTCTGTTCAAGACCATCTCGGGCATCGTGCAGCCGAGCGCAGGAGCCATCCTGTTCGAGGGCGTCGACCTTGCCGACATTCCCGCGGCGAAGCGGCCGCATCTCGGCATCGCCCATGTTCCGGAAGGCCGCCAGGTGTTTCCGTCGCTGTCGGTGATGGAAAACCTCGAAATGGGCGCCTTCACCGACGCCGGCCGTCGTGCCTGGAAACAGAACCTCGACCGCATCTTCGCACTGATGCCGGTGTTGGCCGAACGCCGCGACCAGTTCGCGGGCACCTTGTCCGGCGGCGAGCAGCAGATGGTGGCGATCGGCCGCGGTCTGGCGTCCGCGCCAAAGCTGCTGATGCTGGACGAGCCCTCCATGGGGCTGGCGCCGGCGATCGCCGATTTCATTTTCGAGAAGCTGATCGAGATCCGCGCCGAAACCAAGCTGACGATCCTGCTGGTCGAGCAGCGCGTCGCCGAGGCGCTGGAATCCGCCGACCGCGGCTATGTGCTGGAAGCCGGCCGCGTCGTGCTCGAAGGCAACAACGCGACGCTGCGGGCCGATGACCGGATCCGGCAGGCCTATCTCGGAATGTAAATCAAGCTCGCGGCCTCAACAGCGAGCCCAATGGGAAGATACAGGGATGACGAAGATACTTCCGGTGACACGGCGTACATTCGTGTCGGGTGCGGCCGCCATCGGTCTTACCGGCGTGGCGCGCGCGCAAGCGCCCGCCGACGTCAAGGTCGGCCTGATCGTGCCACTGTCCGGCCTCTATGCCCGGCCCGGCGCGGTGATGAAGATGGGCGCCGAACTCGGCATCGCCGACGTCAATGCCGCCGGCGGCATCAAGGCGCTAGGCGGCGCCAAGCTGCAGCTCGTTGCATTGGATTGTGGCGACACCGTCGAGAAGGCCAAGAATGCCGCGCAGCGCATGGTGGCGCAGGAGCCAGATCTGGTCGCCGCCACCGGCTCCTATCTCAGCTCGTTCACGCTGGCGGTCAGCGAGGTCACCGAGCGCGCCGGCCTGCCGCTGCTGACGCTGTCCTATTCCGACCTGCTCACCGATCGCGGCTTCCGCCACCTGTTCCAGACCTCGGCCACGGCCGCGGCGCAGTCGGAGCTCGGCCTGCCCGAACTGATGAAGCTCGCGGAGGCGGCCTCAGGCAAGCGGCCGAAGACCGTGGCGATTGCCATGGATAACACCGGCACATCGATCGCGACGGCCAAGGCGCTGAAGGAAAAGCTGTTCCCGAAGCTCGGCCTCGACCTTGTGATGGACGAGGTGTGGACGCCGCCACTGGCCGACGCCACGCCGCTGATCCAGAAGGTGCGCGCCACCAAGCCCGACCTGTTCCTGTTCATGCCCAACGCGGTGTCCGACGCCAAGCTCGGCCTCGAGAAGATGAACGAGTTCGGCCTCGGTCAGGGCCGCATCCCGACCATCTCCTTCAGCATCACCATCGCCGAGCCCGACATGCTGCAGAGCGTGTCGCCGGAAGTGGTGCAGGGCATCATGACCATCGTCGCCAACTGGGGCGTCAAGGGCCAGGAGAAGCTGCTGGCGGATCTCAAGACCAAGTACAAGGAGCCGTGGATGACCCAGAACGTGGTCTCCACCTATGGCGACATGTGGCTGATCAAGGAAGCGCTGGAGAAATCCGGCAAGGCGGATCGCGCTGCGGTGTCGGAAGCGCTGCGCACCATCGATGCCGGTCCGGCGAAATACTATCCGGGCGGCACGCTGAAGTTCGACGACAAGGGCCGCCGCGTCGGCGCCGGCGTCGTCATCGTGCAGTGGCAGAACGGCATTCCCGTCACGGTCTACCCGAACGACCTCGCAGTGGCGGCGCCGTTCTGGCCGAAGAAAAGCTGAACAACAAAACAAAATCATTTGGAGGGAAATCATGACCGATATTAGCAGGCTGGCCCTGACACGACGCTCGATGCTGGCGGCGACCGCCGCCACCCTGATCGCGCCGCGTGCCTTCGCGCAATCCCCGGCCGAGGTGAAGGTGGGATTGCTGGTGCCGCTGTCCGGGCTTTATGCGCGCCCGGGCGCGGTGATGAAGATGGGCGCCGACATGGCCATCGATCACATCAACAAGGCCGGCGGCGTCAAGGCGCTGGGCGGTGCCAAGCTGAAGCTGGTGGTGCTGGATTCCGGCGACACGGTGGAGAAGGCCAAGAACGCCGCACAGCGCATGGTGGCGCAGGAGACCGACCTGGTCGCCGCCAGCGGCGCCTATCTGAGCTCATTCACGCTGGCTGCCACGGAAGTCACCGAGCGCGCGCAGCTGCCGATGCTGACGCTGTCCTATTCCGACCTGATCACGGACCGCGGGTTCAAATACGTGTTCCAGACGTCGGCGACCGCAGCGTCGCAGGCCCGCCAGGCGCTGCCGTTGCTGATGAAGCTGGCGCAGAGCGCGTCCGGCAAGATGCCGAAGACCGTGGCGATCATCACCGACAACACCGGCGCGTCGGTGGCCTCGGCCAAGCCGATGCGCGAGGGCCTGCTCAAGGAGGTCGGTCTCGAACTGGTGATGGACGAGACCTTCACGCCGCCGCTGTCGGACGCTACGCCTCTGGTGCAGAAGGTGCGCGCCGCCAAGCCGGACCTGCTGTTCTTCCTGCCCACGGTGATCTCCGACGCCAAGCTGGTGCTGGAGAAGATGAACGAATTCGGCCTCAGCCAGGGCCGCATCCCGACCATCTCGTTCGGCATCGCCATCGCCGAGCCGGACATCCTGCAGACTATCAATCCGACACTGCTGCAGGGCGTCATCACCTGCGTCGGCAGCTGGGCCACCAAGGGCCACGAAGCACTGATCGCCGAGCTGAAGGCGCGCTACAACGAACCATGGATGACCCAGAATGCCATCTCCACCTATGGCGACATGTGGCTGATCAAGGACGCGCTGGAAAAGGCCGGCAAGGCCGACAAGGTGGCAGTGGCTGAGGCGCTGCGCAGCATGGATGGCGGGCCGTCCAAATACTATCCCGGCGGCATTCTCAAGTTCGACGACAAGGGCCGCCGTGTCGATGCCGAAATGACGGTCGTACAGTGGCAGAACGGAATTCCGGTCACTGTATTCCCGCAGAAACTCGCCGTTGCCGAGCCGTTCTGGCCGAAGCGCTGAGCCACGATCCACCCGCCGTCGCGGCGGGTGGCCCCACTCCCCACCACCAGAAAGAAAAAACATGAGCAAGGAAGTCTTCGATCGCGGTCTGGCCATTCGCAAGGACGTGCTGGGCAAGGAATTCGTCGAGAAGTCGTTCGAGTCGGCGGATGATTTCAACATGCCGATGCAGGAACTCACCACCGAATATTGCTGGGGCGCGATCTGGGGCCGCGACGGCCTGCCGCGCAAGACCCGCAGCATGCTGAATATCGCCATGCTCAGCGCGCTCGGCCGCAACCATGAACTGGGCATGCATGTGAAGGGCGCGCTGGTCAACGGCGTCAGCAAAAAGGAAATCCAGGAGATCCTGCTGCAGGTCGCCGTCTATTGCGGCATTCCCGCCGGCGTGGAGTCGTTCCGCGTTGCCCGCGAAGCGTTGGCGGCAGCCGATGCCGAGAAGGCCGGCAAGTAGGCGGTTGTCGCCGAGATAGCCGGTGTGGCCGCCGCCTTGCGCATGCAGGGCGGCAGCCACGTTGAAGGATGGACGCTGCCATGAAATTCACCGTCGCTCAGGCGCGCGATTTTGCCGTGCGCGTGATGGCCGCGCTCGGTCACGATGCCGCGGACGCCGCCCTGATCGCCGATCACCTGATCGACTGCGAGCTGCGCGGACTCGGCTATGGTGGCCTGGCGCGCGCCATCAGCATTGCCGAACGGCTGGCGCGCACCGGTGACAACCGCCGCGCCATCCGCGTGCTGCACGAGACGCCGGTGTCGGCGCGCCTCGATGGCGGCGACCAGCTTGGCTATCTCGTGGCGCATCGCGCCACGCAGATCGCTATCGACAAGGCGGAAGCCACCGGCATCGCCGTGGTCGGCGCCAGCGACACCTGGTACACCGGCATGCTGTCGTATTACGCCGAGATCGCCGCTGCCCGCGGGCTGGTCAGCGTCATTGCCTCCAATGCCTCGCCATGGGTTGCGCCGCACGGCGCCACCGAGGGCCGCTTCGGCACCAACCCGATCTGCTTCGGCTTTCCCAGCGCCGACGAGCCGGTGATCTGGGACATCGGCACCTCCGCGATCATTCATGCCGAGGTGACGCTGGCCGGCCGGCTCGGCCAGCAACTGCCCGTTGATGTCGCCTTCGACGCGGCAGGCCGGCCGACGCGCGATCCCGCC
>DATCUS010000106.1:0-8291 GCA_036561845.1 Tardiphaga sp.
CAGCCGCTGGCGCCGGGCATGCTGGCCTCGCATTACGCGCCGCGCACGCCGGTGCGGCTGATGGCGGACGAGGTCCGGCCGGGCGAGGCGCTGCTGGCCTTCGGGCCCACATCCCTGCCCGGCATGGACAACGCCGCCGCGGTGATGAATCTGTCGGAATCCGGCGATCTCGCTGAAGCCGCGACGAATCTTTTCGGCTATCTTCGCGCGCTCGATGCCCGGGGCGCCGCCGGCATCGCCGTGATGCCGGTGCCGGATCACGACCTCGGCGAGGCCATCAACGACCGGCTGCGCCGCGCCGCAGTGTAACGAAGCAAGACCAAGAAACGCACGGAAACCGCATGAACATCGCCCAGCCCAAGCCTGCCACGCTCTCGCCCGACACCATCGCGCGCTTCCGGGCCGTCGTCGGCGACAAATACGCCGTCACCGACCAGGCCGATGTGCTGCAATACGTCACCGAGGACCGCAACCTGTTCCGCGGCACCTCGCCGCTGGTGCTGCGCCCGGGCTCGACCGCCGAGGTCGCCGCGATCTGCAAGCTGGCCACCGAGACCCGCACCGCTCTGGTGCCGCAGGGCGGCAACACCGGACTAGTCGGCGGCCAGACGCCCTATGGCGGCGAGGTGGTGCTGTCGATGCGGCGGATGGACCGGCTGCGCGAGATCGACACCGAGTCCAACACGATGACTGTGGAAGCCGGCATGATCCTGCAGAATGCGCAGGCGCGCGCCGCCGAGGCCGACCGCCTGTTCCCGCTGTCGCTGGGCTCCGAGGGCAGTTGCACGATCGGCGGCAACCTCTCCAGCAATGCCGGCGGCACCACCGCGCTGGCCTATGGCGTGGCGCGCGAAATGGCGCTCGGGCTCGAAGTGGTGCTGGCCGACGGCCGCATCCTCAACGGCCTGACAAAGCTGAAGAAGGACAATACCGGCTACGACCTGCGCAACATCTTCATCGGCGCCGAAGGCACGCTCGGCATCATCACTGCGGCGACACTGAAGCTATTCCCGAAGCCGCGCGCGGTCGAGACCGCCTTCGTCGGATTGAAGTCGCCTGACGATGCGCTTAAGCTGCTGGCCATCGCGCGCAACGAGGCCGCCGGCAACCTGACCAGCTTCGAACTGATCGCCGACATCGCGGTGGACTTCAGCGTCCGCCACGGCATCGGCGTCCGCGATCCCTTGCAGAGCAAGCATGCCTGGTACGTGCTGATGGAACTGTCGTCGATGCGCGATGACGCCCGCGCCGCGCTGGAAGCCATTCTCGAACGCGCACTGGAAGACGGCGTCGTCGATGACGCCGCGATCGCGGAAAATCTCGGCCAGCGCCAGGCGTTCTGGAAATTGCGCGAGGAAATCTCTCCGGCGCAAAAGCCGGAAGGCGGCTCGATCAAGCACGACGTCTCGGTGCCGGTGGCGGCGGTGCCGGCTTTCATTGCCGAGGCCAGCGCCGCGGTGCTGAAGCTGATGCCGGGCGCACGGCCGGTGCCGTTCGGCCATCTCGGCGACGGCAACATCCACTACAACGTGACCCAGCCGAAGGAGGGCTGGACCGCGGCGGACTTCCTGGCGCGCTGGCACGACGTCAACGAAGTCGTGTTCGAGGTGGTGCTGCGGATGGGCGGCTCGATCTCCGCGGAGCATGGCATCGGCCGCCTCAAGGCCGCCGATCTCCCCTCGGTCAAGGATCCGGTGGCGATCGAGCTGATGCGTGCGCTGAAGGCGATGCTCGATCCGCTGGGCATTCTCAATCCCGGCAAGGTCTTGCTGGCGGTCAAGCGATGAAGGTTGCATCGCTGACCGATACAGATATTCCCGGCGTCATCGCGCTGTGGCGGCGTTGCGGGCTGGTGCGACCCTGGAACGATCCGGAAGCTGACATCCGGCTCGCGCGATCCGGCGCCAATGCCGATGTGCTGGTCGGCCGTGATGGCGACGCCATCGTCGCCTCGGTGCTGGTCGGCCATGACGGCCATCGCGGATGGGTCTACTACGTCAGCGTCGATCCCGATCATCAACGCAGGGATTTCGGCCGCGCGATCATGACGGCGGCGGAGGACTGGCTGCGTGCCCGCGGCATCGAAAAACTGCAATTGATGGTGCGCGGTGACAACACGCAGGTGAAGGCATTTTACGAGTCGATCGGATTCGGTGAGCAAGACCGCGTGGTCTATGCGAAGTGGCTGGACGGACGTGAGCTGACGCCGTGATTTGCCTCATATTGTCGTTCCGGGGCGCGAGGGCGCAGCCCGAGCGAATCCGGAACCTCGGCGTGGGACGATGACCATCTCTGGATTCCGAGGCGCAGTCGGCCAGCGCCGTCTGCGCCTCGGAATGACGGCCTAGAACAACGTGCCCTGCTCGCCGTCTTCCGGCGCCGCCGCAGCCGCCTTGCGCTTAACCACCTTTTTCGCCGGCGACGCCTCGGCCTCGGCGGCCGATATCGGCAGGATCAATTGCGCATCGTCATGGGCGACCTTGTTGACCGCGGGCGAGACCGGGTGCCAGACGAAGTCACCGTCGTCAGGCGCATGCAGCAGCGGCATCACGGCCGATGCGTCGTCGCCGCTGCAATCCAGCCAGCGCGAAAAGTCATCCGGCGCGATGGTCACCGGGACGCGCTGGTGCAGCACCGACATGCCGGTCGAGGCCGCCGCGGTGACGATCGCGACGGTGTCGAGCTCCTCGCCATTCGGCCCCATCCAGGTTTCGGCCAGCGCCGCGAAGCCGAACGGCTGGCCATCGCGCTGATGAATAAAATACGGCTGTTTGCGTTTGTCGATTGTTTGCCACTCGTAGTAGCCGTCTGCCGGGATCAGGCAGCGACGCCGCCGGATGACGTTCCTGAAGGCCGGCTTTTCCTGTATGGTTTCGCTGCGCGCATTGATCAGCAGTGTGAACTTGCGGGGATCCTTGACCCATGACGGCAACAGGCCCCAGCGCATCAGACGAAAGTGCCGCGCGCCGTTTTCGAGGATGACCACCGGAACCGGCTGCGTCGGCGCAACGTTGTACCGCGGCGGAAAATTCGGCTGTTCCACGTAGCCAAATACCTGTCGTAACGCCGATGGTGCGGATGTAATGACAAAACGCCCGCACATTGTCCCACCTGTAAGCTGATCTCTTCAGGCGGTTTTAACCTGAAACGTCAACAGTGCCAAAGATGACCATGACGGCTCAAAAACCGGCGCAGCCTGATCGCAACGTCCCGGACGTTGCCGATGCGGGCGGAGTTGCGTCCGCGGCCGAACTGATCGCCGCCAACATCAATCCGCGCACCGGCCTCGCCACGGATTACCTGAACCACTTCAACGAAGCCATCATGCTGCTCGAGATGATCCCGGACATGCCCGATTGCTACGAGCTGTTCCTGGAATGGGAGCCGCTGACCTACGCCGAGCACTTCACCAAATCGAAATTCAGATCGCGGGATCTGGCGATCGCCGCATATGAAGCGGCGAGTCCCACCGTTCGCGCCGAATTCGACACCGTCGTCGCCACCATGACCTCGATCCTGACGGCGGTCGGCGATGCCATGCGCGCAGCCAAGCAGGACAAGACACGCGCCACCCTCGCCGAACAGACGGTCGCCTGGGTCAAGCCGCTGGTGGCAGTGGCAGGCGGCGTCATCAACGGCCGGGATCAGGAACCCGACGTCGACTACATCATGACCCATTGACCGTCATGAGCCTGCAAAATCCGATCAGGCCGCAACTCGCTGTCAGCGCCTCGGTCTTTCGTGACGGCAGAATCCTGCTGGTCCGCCGTGCCCGTGCGCCCGGGCTCGGCCTGTGGTCGCTGCCCGGCGGCCGGGTCGAATTCGGGGAATCGCTCGAGATCGCCTTGCGGCGCGAGGTGATGGAAGAAACCGGGTTGCAGATCGACATTGCCGGGCTGGCCGGCTGGCGCGAGGTGCTGCCCGGCGCCAACGGCAGCACCGCGCATTTCGTCATCATGTCGTTCGCCACGCGCTGGCGCGCCGGCGAAGCGGTGCTGAACGAGGAACTCGACGATTTTGCCTGGCTGCCGCCCGACGCCCCCGGCGACCGCCCGCTGCCCCCCGGCCTGCCGGAGATCATTGCCGCCGCCCTGGCCCTGATCAGCGCCTGACGATCCGACGTTCACCGCGATCACGGCATTGCCTTGCACCCCTTGAGAAGGCATATCACGGCAGGTCCGGACACCTTTCATGCTCAAACGTCTCACCGTTGTCTTCGTCCTCCTCGCGACCTGCGGCCTCGGCCCGATCCGGGCGCAGGATGCGGCTGCGCCGTTCGATGGCGACCTGCAGCGACTGGCGGAGATCCTGGGCACGCTGCATTACCTGCGCGGCATCTGCGGCAGCAACGAGGGTGCCAAATGGCGCAACGAGATGCAGGCACTGGTCGACGCCGAGACGCCGTCCGGCGAGCGCCGCGCCCGGATGATCGCCGGCTTCAACCGCGGCTATAACGGCTTCCAGCAGACCTACCGGACCTGCACCCCGGCCGCCGGCATCGCCATCCGCCGCTATATCGACGAAGGCGCGAAGATCTCGCGGGACCTGACGGCGAGGTACGCCAACTGAAATGCCGTCCTCATCCTGAGGAGCGCGCTCTTGCGCGCGTCTCGAAGGATGAGTGCACACTCCCCATGGTTCGAGACGGCGCAAGCCAGCGGCGCAATTGCGCCGCAAGGCCTCCTCACCATGAGGAGTTCATTCAATGCTTCCCCGCCCCCATGTAGCCGAACAGAAATCCCGCCACCTTGCGCTTCTGGATTTCCTCGCTGCCTTCGGTGATGCGGTAGCGGCGGTGGTGGCGATAGATGTGCTCGAACGGCTTGTGCCGCGAATAACCCATGCCGCCATGCACCTGCATGGCGCGGTCGGCGGCCTCGCAGCACAAGCGGTTGGCCCAGAAGTTACACATCGACACCCGGTCGGATAACGTGTGCTCGACCTCAGCCTGGGTGAGCTTGTCCATTTCCCACGCGGTCTTGCGGATCAGCAGCCGCAGCATCTCCGCCTGCGTCGCCAGTTCCACCAGCGGCCACTGGATCGCCTGGTTTTCCGCCAGCGCCCTGCCGAACGGCTTTCGCTCGCGGGCGTATTTCACGCTCTCCTCGATGCAGTACACCGCCGCGCCCAGCGAACTCGCTGCCTGCCGAATCCGGTTCTCATGCACAAAGCATTGCGCCAATGACAGGCCGCGTCCGACCTCGCCGAACAGCGCATCGTCCGGCACGAACACCTCGGTGAAGCTGACGCGCGGATGATCGGTGGGCATGTTGAAGGTCCACAGATACTCCTCGATCTTCACGCCCTCGGCCTTCGCCGGCACCAGGAAACAGGTGATGCCGCGGGCGTCGCCGTCATTGCCCGAGGTGCGTGCGAACAGCGCGCAATGCGTCGCCACATGCATGCCGGTGGTCCACATCTTCTCGCCGTTGATCACCCAGCCCGACACGCCGTTGCGCGTCGCCTGCACCGCCCGCGTCTCCATATGCGTGGCGTCGGAGCCGTGCTCCGGTTCGGTCAAGCCGAAGGTGATGCGGTACTTGCCGGTGATCGAGCCCTCGATCATCGCCTTCTGGTCCTCGCGGCCGTAGCGATCGAGCATGGTCACCAGCGGCAGGTTGCCGACGATGGAATGTTCGTTCTGCAAATCGTTGTGCAGGCCGAGGCCCTTGGCGGCAAAATGCTCGCGGATTACCGCCATCCACAGGTTGGAGCCGGCCTTGCCGCCATAGGCCTTCGGGATCGCGAAGCGCAGATGGCCAGCGGCGTCGGCAAGGTCCTTCACCCGGCGCAGCAGCGCTTCCCATTCATGGCGCGGCAACCCACCGTTCTCGAAATCGGTGCGGGCCCATTCGCGGCGATGATCGAAGAAGCGGATGTTGTCGTCGGCATTCTCAATCGGCTTGATTTCTTTGGCGATGAAGGAATCGAGCTCGGCGAGATAGGCGACCAGATCGGCCGGCAATGAGAAATCCAAGGCGCTCTCCCGGTTCTTTGATGAGCTTTGTTGCTCTTGTTAATCGAGCGATTAAGATGACATCGTCCAATCAAGTCAAGCGCGGCCGCGCCGCCGAATATTCTGCACAACGAAAACAAAAGGGAGGCCGCGATGGCTCTGCAATTCTCCACCGTCACCCGCAAGGGCCCGATCACGATCGTGACGCTGTCGCGCCCCGAGGTTTACAACGCGCTGCACACCGACGCGCATAACGAGCTGCACGAGGTGTTCAACGACTTCGCCGCCGATCCCGAACAATGGGTGGCCATCGTCACCGGCGCCGGCGACAAGGCGTTCTGCGCCGGCAACGACCTGAAATGGCAGGCCGCCGGCGGCAAGCGCGGCTGGAACACCTCGGGCTTCGCCGGCCTCACCGCGCGGTTCGATTGCGACAAGCCGATCATCGCCGCGGTCAACGGCGTCGCCATGGGCGGCGGCTTCGAAGTCGCGCTGGCCTGCGACCTGATCATCGCCTCCGAGAATGCGACCTTCGCGCTGCCCGAGCCGCGCGTCGGCCTCGCCGCTCTGGCCGGCGGGCTGCATCGGCTGCCGCGGCAGATCGGCATGAAGCGCGCGATGGGGATGATTCTGACGGCGCGCCACGTCAAGGCGCAGGAAGGTTATGAACTCGGCTTCGTCAACGAGGTGGTGCCGCAGGGCGAGGCACTGACTGCGGCGATCCGCTGGGCCGAGACCATCTGCAAGAACTCGCCGATGTCGATCCGCGCCTCCAAGCAGACCATCCAGAAGGGTATGAACGTGACGCTGGAGCAGGCCATCGCCGAACAGCGCGAATATCCGGCGGTGAAGGCCATGGTGGCGTCGCAGGATTACATCGAGGGACCGAAGGCGTTTTCGGAAAAGCGCGTCCCGAACTGGGTGGGAAAGTAGTCGATCGCAACGAACACCGGTGCCGTCATGCTGAGGCGCTCGCCTCCTGGCGAGCCTCGAAGGATGCGGCGGCAGGCGCTTGCGGCGCATCCTTCGAGGCCGCCGCTACGCGACGGCGCCTCAGGATGACGGCGGTGTTGTGGAGGAGGTGGTTTCGATCTCTCTTTTATACGCCGCGTAGTTCGGCTGATCGACCGCGAGCTTCGCCAGCGTGGTCTGCCACAGATGATCCGTCAGCGCGGGCGAATGCAGATCGACCTCGCTCTGCGCAATACGCGCGGCAAGCGCGCGATTGAGGTCGGCGAGCGAGCCCTGCATGTCGAGAAGCGCCGACAAGCGGTCTGCTTCCGCAGCGTCGCTATCCCCTGCAAGGCTCAACTGCCGCACCACAAGATCGAGCGCGTTAAGCGAGACCCGCAGCTTGAAGGCGACGTGGCCGGAAATCTGCGGCGCGATATCGGCGCGGAGAAACTCCGCAACCGCGTTGATCAGTTCGATGGCGGTGGGTTCATCCTGCATCTCATGATCCTTTTTGAATGGGCATGATCCGGTCCGAAAACCGGATTCCACTTTTCGGGATCATGCCCGCGGTGCCAGCAGCCGCAACAGATCGATCTCGGTCTCCGACGAACGCCGCCCGATCATCGCGCGCTCGATCGAATACTCCGGCCCCTCGCGAAACCGTTGCATCATGCCGCAACACATCACGCCCCAGCGCAACGTGCCCATCACTTCCCAGAATTTGACGCGCGCCGGATCGACGCGGTCGCCGCCCGCAGCCTCGTAGCCTGCGAACAACTCTTCGCGCGAACCGAAGCCGCCGACGGGCTTGTCGATCTCGCCGAAGCGCCACGAATTGACGCAGATCCAGCCGAGATCCTCCATGGGATCGCCGATATGGGCCAGCTCCCAGTCGAGCACAGCGCGGATGCCGTCGGGACCGATCATCAGATTGCCGTGACGGAAATCGCCATGCACGAGGGTCGCGCGTGCCGGCCCGCCAGGGTCGCGATCGCGAAGCCAGCGCAGCGCCAGTTCGAACACCGGCCGCGGCCAGTTGAAGCTGCGGATGTCGCGCGAAAGTTCGTCGATTTCCGTTGCGGCGGTCATGCGACGAAGTTCAGGCAATTGTGGCAGCGCGATTCCGTGGATTTTTGCCAGGATGGCGCCCGCCTGTCGCGCCAGTTGCGGTCGCACTTCAGCGAACATCGCGTCGCGCAGAATTTTCCGCGGGATGGTTTCGCCGGCAATCCGCTCCATGATGAAGCCGGTGCCGAGACGGTCGGTCTCCTCCAGCACGTGCAGCACCACCGGTGCCGGCACGCCGGCATCCCGGGCCAGGCGGATCAGCGCCGCCTCGGTGTTGAGCCCGCAGGCGCGGCCCGACGCCGCGCCTGAACCC
>DATCUS010000107.1:0-50717 GCA_036561845.1 Tardiphaga sp.
CCGTCGACAGATCCGGCGCGGCGCCGGCCCTCTTGGCGGCCGCGGCCCGCCGATCCAAGCCGTCTACGGCTTCCCGACCAAGGCGCTTCACCAGCCGGCCGCGGCGTTGGTTTTCCACCTCCGCCTTTGCGGCGGCGACCAGACTGCCTTCGGCCGGACCCGACGTCTCGCCCGCCATGCGCGCCGCCTTCCAATCGGTGAAGAGCCGGCCGAGCTGACCCTTCGGGTCCGACAGATGTTTGCGAAGGTCCGCCGCCGTGACGAGATGGATACCGCCGCGTTCGCGCGCCAGCACGTCGGCGATCGTGTCGACGAGGGCGGGCGTCGCCTCGGGCAACTGGGCAGGTCGTACCGGCATGACGGCAGCATGCCCGCGAAAGGTTGGCTCCCGGTTACGGCACGACGGCCCCGGAGCTGGCGCCGACGGTGACACGACCCCGTACCCGACCGGCCCTGTTTGGTAGGCGCGCAAAATGCCCACGCTGTCGCGCGGATGCCGGAAACGCCTTGTTGCATAGCGTCCGCGCTCACGCACGCTTCGCGGTTAACTCACGCGTGCCGTTAACCTCTTTGTCTTACTTTCTAAAAATTCGCATTTTCCCTCGGAAATCGGCCCTTTCCGCCAACATCTTATCTAACTAAGCCGGCGGCAGGGCCAAAGGACTATATGGGGAACGAAGCGGACATTGAGGGCCGGATGGGTATTTAATTTGCCCCGGAATCCCCACACGGCATCCCACACGCCTGACCGGCCTGCATGCCCGCGGCACCGACCTCGGAGCCATCTGCCTTTCGCCAAAAATACCGTTGGAGGTGAAGAAAACGCTCAAAGAGAAAAATATTCTCTTTCCGAGTTTTGGCTACTTTGGAGAGAACGGCCTAGCCAAGCACTCCCCTTCTTCCTTGCCGGGGCCTGTCTGCGCCGACCGCTCAAGGATTCGAACTGCTAACGACAACGGACTGCGTGAGGCCTCGCGCGACCGCCGATTCTTCCGTCGTCCCAACGCCTGCCACAGGATCCTGGAATGTGGCGCGCAAATCCGATCCTACCCAGCTCTCGTCCCAGCAGGCTGACGCCACCGCGCCCGCCTCCGCCCGTGCTGTGCTCGGCTTCCCTTTCTTGGCATACGGCAGGCTACCGAGTTGGACCCCGTCGCTTCAGCCCCAGCCCGTTCCTTGGCACGACGAAGCTCTACGCCCTACACGACGCGAAGGCTGCTCCCAAGCGCGAGGCGCCCTCTCAAGGATTCAATCCTCGATGATCGGTAGCCGATGCGTAAGCAACGGTTGCGATGCCGGCACTGCGTGTATGCACCGAGGCAGGGCCGACACGACGTTTCCCTAAGCTTTAGTTGGTTCCATGATAGAGTCTCGATAGAACATGATCGGGGCTTACCGACAAAGAGGGGAAACGATGCTAACTTTTGAAGCGCCACCGATGGAGGACCATAAGATCGACGACCCCAACGCAGATTGCAGCATTGTCGGTCGAGACACATTCGGGAGGGCTCACCGTCCACGTCCCACCTTTGAGGTGGCATAGTGGCAGCACCTGCGGCCGCGACAATCTCCGTGCGCGCTACCTTAGCGATGCTGGACGGCCCCAAACGTGAAATCGCCGATGGAGTGGCCAACGACCGGTACGTCTTCTGGCTGGGTTCGGGTATTTCGCGGGACCGCATGCCGGATCTCCGGGATACCGCAAAACGGGTGCTTACCACGTTGCAGTCGCGGATAGACCAGACCAATCCGGACTGCCGCTTCCGGAAGGCTTTGAACGCGGTGGTTACGCTTGCCGGTCCAAGCCCCGAGGAATGGGGTCGTGCCGACTACCGTCGGACGCCTACCAGCTGGCCGGACCTTGACGCATTCGCGACGAGGCTCGTCAACAACTACGCAAGGATGCTCAATGTCACGGTCGACGGAGAGGAAGCCGATTACATTCTTTGGGACGTGCTGAGCGCTGCCAACGTCTATGCGAACCGAACTGTCGAGCCGGATGCGGAGCATCTCTGCCTGGCGGCCCTCGCCGTTGAGGGCGTGGCCTCCGAAATGCCCACGGCAAATTGGGACTGCCTCATCGAGCGCGCATTTCAGCAGGTAGCTGGTGTTCAGCCGGTCCTGCGCGTCGTCGTCGCACCCAACGATGTTCGGTCGAACAGGCAGCGAGCCAACCTTTACAAGTTTCACGGATGTGCCAGGGCGGCTTTGGACGATGAACCGAATTTTCGACGTCTGCTGGTAGCACGTTCGAGTCAGATCAACGGCTGGGCCGCGCAAAATCCGGTGATGGCCCAGCACCTCATCACTTTCATCGTGACCCGACCAACCTTGATGCTCGGCCTCTCGGCACAGGACTCGAATATTCAAGGATTGTTTGCCGCCGCGCAGGTTACCATGGCATGGCCCTGGCCATACCACCCTCCCGCCTATGCGTTTTCGGAAAACTCGCTAGGTGCCGATCAGGAGGCACTTCTGCAGAACGTCTACCATCACGACTACACGCCGGCCAACCGACCGCTGATGGAGGAGGAGGCGCTGGTGCAAGCCTACGCCAAACCTTTGCTGCTCTCGCTTTTCCTCTACGTAGTCACAGCGAAGTTGAAGGCTTTGGTTGCTGTCGCCCTACCCGACCTCACCGAAGCCGATCGAGACAAACTCCATGCAGGCTTGGTCCACGCGCGCAACGTCATTGCGGACGGCGTAGCGCCGACTTCCACAATGGTCGCCGAGCTGTTGCAGCAGTGCGGACGCACCATGACAATGCTGCGAGACGGCAGTCTTCCTGAACCGCGCAGCGGAGTTTACGCGCCGATCACGACCGAACCGCTTCATCGGATGCCCGCCGACGTGAGCCTAGCCGGCAGCGGCCTATGCCAGTTCGCAATCGCTTCGGGACTGGTCGGCCTCGGGCTCGCACGCGGTCTCTGGGAAGCGAACCAGGCGGACGTCACCCACAGTTCTTCGGGCTCATTCATACTGACGGGTCGTAGCGGCCCAGCGAAAATCTACTTCGCAGCAAATGCGCGCGCAGCCATTCGTCTTGGTACCAATGGACTGATCGCTGACAACGACGATGCGGTCATCATTCACAGTCACGTGAACCCTCCGGCAATGCCTCGGTACCCACGCCGCGCACCTGGTCGGACCGGTCTTGCCACGGTTCGCGAGGTGAGCATCGAGGACCTTGTTGCCGATGGTGCCGACGTTGACGATCTGCTCGCGCGCTTTCGTAACAAGGTGGCCCTATGACTGCGGCCATGCCTGTAAAGCGAGTTGCAGAGATCCTTCTTGCTGCCGGATACCGCCAGATTGAACCGCCGCTTCAGGTTGCTGGATTGGAATTCAACGTCGCGGCCGCATTCGTCGGCGTGGGCTATTCCGCCGATTTGGTCGTCATCGGCGATATGGCCGCGGATGGCGAGCGCAAAGTCGTCCAGCAGATCGAAGGAATCGCGCGCGCACTCGACGTCATGCGTTCCCACCGGCCACTCACCACCGTCATCATCGGTCCACGTCCGATCGGCAAGACGCTCGAAGCGCTTTCGCAAGTTGGACGTCTTTTACCCGTCGCAGAGGCCCTTGATCCTGCAGAGCTTCGAGATCAGCTTGCCATCTTGCTTCCTATAGAACTCCCTGACACGCTATTTGCGGGACGCGATCTCGGTGACGACGAGGTGCTGACGCTGCCCCCGGGCCCCCTTGCTGAAGATCTCATGGAAGCGTCCAAGATTGGCGAAGCTGCCGTACGCGAACAATTTCATACAGCGCTAAACTCAGTATTCGAAATTGATGATGGCGACGATGGCAGCGGAGCGGAAGCATGACGCGCTTGAAATCTCTTTTTGTGAAAGACTTTCGAAGCATCAATGGCGAGGTCGAAATCTCTCTCGATGCTCCGATCGTGCTCATTCACGGGCCAAACGGGGCTGGCAAGACGAGCCTACTCACTGCAATCGAGTTGGCACTCACTGGATCAGTACCGTCGCTCTCGCGTGCGGAGCCTGACTATCTGGCCTATCTTCCGCACAAAGGCAGTCCGTTCGGCGAAGTGCGTTTGGTCGTCGAGGGCGACGACGGCACGATACGTTCTTCAGAGGTGCGTGTCACGACGAGCACCGTTAATGGCAACCCGCTTTTATCTGGCATCGAGGCAAGCTTCTTTACTGAACGGAGCTACCTCGCCCAATCCACACTTGGCCGGCTGCTCGAAATCTACCAACACGCTGACAAAAAGACTGACTCGCCGCTTACTCGCTTCGTCAAGGAGTTGCTCGGCCTTGATCGCATGGAAGCGTTGATTAGCGGACTTCACACCGCCGGCAACATAAGTAGGCTTAAGGGGCCGGTCCCGGCCTATGCCAATGTCCGAGACCGAATTCAACTGGATGAATCCGAAGTCGATACCTTGACCAACGAGGTGGATGATGCGGCGACAGCCATTACAATGCTGAAAAATAGCCTGACGCAACGGATCGCACTTTTCGACTCGACACTTTCAGAGATCGATCCTTCCGAACTTATCGTGCGCCTTACCGCCGTTTCGGAAGAGGCCGACCTCCGCACTCTCGTCCGCGTGAGGCGCGAATTGGCAGTCTCCCAAGCGAGCTGGGCCTCTGGTGCATCGGTCGGTCCTGATGGCGGTGATCGCAACAGCATCGAGGCCGCGAATAAATCTGCCCGCAGCGCTTTCGAACGATGGAATTTTGAGCACGGCAAGATCGTCGAAGAACTTCTGGCCCGAGCATCGCGTTTTTTTGCCGACACTTCGGTTTCAAGCGAGTCTAATTTCGTGGATCGCGCTCGGGTGCTTGGCGAGCGTATTGCAACAGATCACAAGCGTGCGGCAAGCGTTCTGACCGCACATGATGCCGCTCTACAAAGGCGAGACGATCTCGCCAAGCAGCTCGAAGCTGCCCGAACGCGCTTAGAACGAATTGATCAAGAGGTATCGACCGCTTCGACAGCAAATGAAGCATTCGCTAGAGCGTTATCCGACCTTACATCGCATATCGACGGCGACAATTGCCCAGTCTGCGATCGCGACTTTTCCGAGGTCTCAGACGTACCCTTGGCCTCGCACCTCGCCGCGAAGATTGCCGGGATGGTCGAGCAGGCCGGTCGGCTACAGTCGCTCCTTCAAGCACGCACAGGTACACAAACGGACGCGGCACGTCTCGACCGCGACATGCAGGCAGCAGCAAGTGGCCTGGTTTCCGAGGCTGAACTCACTGCTTTAAAGGCGCGAGCAGCGGACCTCACCGAAGTCGCGCGCCAACTCGCCGAATTGAAACCACAACTTGAGGAAGGTGATCGTTACCGCGACCAAGCGGCCCACTCGGCCCAGGCGCTGGTTGCTCTTCAAAACGCGGATCAGTCCGCTGTCGTGCTGCGCAATGGCATCGAGGACCTAGCGCGTCGGATTGGGTTTACCGCAGGGGCGGCTATGCCAACCGAGGAGCTGCTGCAGCACATCACCACCTTGATCGAACAGAGGGAGAGTGCTCTGATGGATCGCCAGGCTAACCGACGAGAAGCCGTCGAAACCGCCCAGTCTCTCGTCGCTGCTCTCGACGCCCGAGAAAAGCTTATTGGAAAGCTCAGCAAGCTTGAAGGGCAGCTCGCCAAGCGAAAGAGTCTGAAGACTGCGGCCGACAGGATGATCGACCAAGGCAAGGATATTGCGCGCCAAGCGCGCGAGGCTCGCGGTCGAGTGGTGCGCCGCGTTTTCAATGACGAGCTGAACGCCGTATGGCGGGACCTCTTCGTGCGACTGGCCCCGGAAGAGCCTTTCATTCCGGCTTTCGCAATTCCCGACACCGCGGCTGCCGATGTCGAGGCAGTCTTGGAAACGCATCATCGCCGCGGCGGGAAAGGCGGCAATCCGCGTGCCATGCTGAGTGCCGGCAACCTCAACACTGCGGCGCTAACGCTTTTTCTGGCGCTGCACCTTTCCGTGAGCCCCAAGCTGCCGTGGCTGATAATCGACGACCCGGTGCAAAGCATGGACGAGGTCCACATCGCGCAATTTGCCGCGTTGCTGCGGACACTTTCCAAGCAGGTGAAAAGACAAGTTATCGTTGCTGTCCATGAGCGCTCTCTCTTCGACTATCTTGCGCTCGAGTTGAGTCCAGCCTTCGAAGGTGACCGGCTCAATCTTGTAGAACTCGGTCGAAGCTCGATCGGCCAGACGACGTGCCGTTGGGATCCGCGTCAATACGTCGCCGACCGGGCGGTTGCTGCGTGATTGCTGGCAGGGACGACTACAACAGATGTCGCGGTCACTTGGCTGATCCCATCTGGCCAATCCGCCGAAGAAGATTCGTTTTCGCAGACCTGATAATGGCTGGCTAAGTCCGTACCGGTACGTTGCGCTCTGACAGACGTGGTCAAGCTTGCTTCGACTGAACAGCCTGGCGCTTGTTCTTGCGGCCGTCACGACGCGCAGCGGCAACCACTTCATAGTTAGGGTACTGCCGGATCTTCCGATGCATGAGGACGGTTGGCACTTTACCGTATCTCCCGCCTTCGGTCTGAGGGGCATGCCCCTGAATCGCGTCGAGGATACGTGAGTCCATCACCTTAAGCCCCTCGGTCTTGAAACGATGTCTCCAGCCGTGGTTCGGCGCGACTAGATGATCTCTGATGCCAAGATTTCGCACCCACTCCGCGAGCTTATTGCCGACGGAAGTGTAGGTCGGATTCTTCCTGTCGGCCTTGCGTTGCCGTTCGACCGAGTAGAACAACGGCGTCGTTCCCTTTTTCCTGCGGGCGAACGTAAGAAAGCCCTGCTCGATCAGATGAGGATGCAGAGGTACTATGCGTTCTATCGACGTCTTCACGCGTCCCGCCTCAGGTGTGATGCGGATGCATTCGATTCCGTCCACCATTTGAACGTCCGCGGCACGCATCTGCGTGATCTCATTGACGCGCGCGCCGGTGTAGGCGCAGATCCACGGCACCCAGCGCCGGGCGGCGGCGTTCTCCGCGCTCATCAGCTCACTCATCGGTGCCAATGCCGCCGATAGGATGACGGCCGCCTCTGCATCGGTGAAGCCGCGCATTTCGGTTTCGTGCTTGTCGCTGATCTCGACCACGATCTTCGCACACGGGTCGGTCGGAATCTTCAGTCCGCGCTGCGCCCATCCGAAGAACGACTTCATCGCCGCCATGTAGCCGTCCTTGACCGTGACTGGCGAGAGTTTTGAGGCAAGGAGCGCATCCCGCCAATCAACGAGGTGTTGCTCGGTGACGCGGGTCATGTCCGTCGTGCCGACGCGATGGATCAGAGCTGAAAAGTAGGGCTCCCATTTTTTCCTAGTCGATGCCGAAAGCAGTTTCGCTTTGCAGAAATCCGACCACAAGACGTCAAACGTCTGCTTCGGGTCCGTCAGGCGCAACTTCGGATATTCCTTCGGCTCCTTCGCCTCGTCGTAGTCGCCGTTGGCGTTCCGAAGAAGGACAGCGGCGGCTCTTTCCTTGGCCTGGACATAGGCGCGCACGAAACTGTCGAAGCGCTCGCCGACGAGATGCAGGCGCCTTTTCTTGAGGAATTCGCGCGCCTCGTCGCCGAACGCGAACCGCAGATGGGCGCCGGGCGGCAGCAGGTTGATGAGGGGACGTTTCTTCTTCTCGAGGGCCCGCAGCGTGTCTTCCCAAAGCACCGCACGTCCCGGCTCGTCGCGATGCGTCGAAACCATCTCTTCGTAGAACTCGCCCGCGAGCGCGTATATCTGCAGGTGCGAGAGCTCCGATACCGGCAACCCGACAAGGTTGTCGTGCCAGGTGCGTTCGAGCCGCAGGTTCTCCTCCTGACAGCGCAGCACGGCCTCGTCCCGGTCCTTGGTCCGGAGCGAAAACTTGATCACGGGAGGCATGCCGAATTTGAGGTATTTCGCCGGCACCCGCCGACGGAACCAATAGAATTCGGATCGAGGATTTACCCAAGGCTGAAGCATGCGGAGGCTCACGGCGTGTACCACTCCTGTGTACCACCGGCCGCTTTCGGAAAGCCTTATTCTATCGATAAAATTGGATTTTCAGGAGGTTAGGCGGCGTTTTGGCGGAGAGGGGGGGATTCGAACCCCCGATAGGCTTGCACCTATGCCGCATTTCGAGTGCGGTACAATCAACCACTCTGCCACCTCTCCATGGTGCCAAAAACCGAACGGTTGCCCGCAGGTGGTTGGCCGGAGTTCTAGGCGAGGTTGGCGGGCCAGACAAGCCGTCCGGAGCGGAAATCTGCCTTTGCGGACAAGGCCGCCGCCAATCGTCGTCCAGCCGGGCCGTTGCGGGACCCAACGCAGCGCCCAGCTGGCAAAACCGACGGGGGCGGCCTGGCGCGCTGCCGGCGGCTCCCCCGATAGCGCCGAGTCCGATGCATGGGACCCGCCCGCCCTCAGTCCCTGGCTTTCTTGGGCTTGGTCTCCTTGGGCTCCTTGTCGTCCTTGTCCTTCTTGTCTTTCTTCCGGTTGGTGAAGCGGGCGTTGCCGAGCCCGGTGCCGATGGTCAGCACGCCCCAGCGCTCGAAATCCTGCATGAACGGAATTTCGCTGAGGCCCTGCGCCACCCCGTCATTGTGCATCAGCACCGCGGTGTCGTGGCCGCCGATCTCGGGGATGCCCTCGGCGATCAGCGCCGGCAGGTTGAACTTGCTGCTCTCCCAGTTGCCCGGCAGGTTCTGGGCGCCCTTTTCGATGGAGCCGTCGTGGTTGATCACGCCGGGGCAGGAAATCCCGATGAACGGCGCCAGCTTGAAGCCTTCGGCCTCGGCTGCGGCGATCAGGTCCTTCAGCATCTTCACCAGCCGCTTCACCGCGCCCTCGCGGGTCGGTTCGTCGTCGGCATGACGCCACAGCTCGGATTTCCAGACCGACGCCTTGGACAGGTCGGGGGCCTTCTTCCAGCGGGTTTCCACCACGCCGCAGCGGATGTTGGAGCCGCCGATATCCACCGCCAGGATGCTGTCATGGGCCTCGAAGATCCACGACGGCGCCAGATGCAGGCAGCCGAGCAGGCCGGCCTCGTCGGGGTGAAAGCGGATCGGGATCATCTCGACCTTGAAGCCCTCGGCCTTCAGGATCAGGTCGGTGCGGGCGATCGCGATTTCGCCGATCCGGCTCTGCCGGAAGCCGCCGCCGACCACGATGCATTCGGTATCGGCCCAGGCCTTGCTCTTGAGGATTCGCCGCGTGACGTAGACCAGTTCCTGGGCGAAATCCTCGATCGCGCCATGCACCAGCGCCGCGGCGGCGATATCGTCGCCGAGCAGCGCCTGGTCGAGGGTGGATTTGCCGATCTCGTCCGTGGCTTTCTTGCCGAGCGGGTCGTCGCCGTTCTTCTTGAGCGGCTTGCGCAGCCCGTCCAGGATCCGCTGAAACGCGCCCTTGCTGGCGCGATCGCCCAGAAAGCCGTCGTCGTCCTTCAGCTCGATATTGAAACTGTCCACGTCGACGGACGGCAGGCGCGTTGCGCCGTGCCGGCCGATGCCGGTGGTGGTGAGTGCGTCGTCAGCCATGTATGCCCCTGCGATTCCGGAAATCGAGTGACAATGCGCGGGAAACCGGTTGGTTGCATGGCGGAAAGGCCGCAGTATTTCCGGCTACCGTGGAGCCAGCTCAGCGGCGGCCGCGTCTAGGGGGTCACCAGCGACCGCACGACGTCGCCGCTCTCGCCGGCCACCACGTGCGGACCGGTATTGACGTCGATCACCGCCGGCACCGAACTGTCGATGGCCCCGTCCCAGCCGCCGCCCAGCGCCTTGGCGAGGGCAATGTAGGATGTCGCGATGGCGACCCGGCTGACGATCAGGTTGTCGTCGGCGGTGTAGGCCGAGCGCTCGGCATCCAGCGCTTCGAGGAAACTGGTGGAGCCGGAGGTATAGAGCGCGCGGGACAGCCGTGCCGCCTCGCCGTAGCGGCGCGAGGCTTCGGCCAGCCGCTTGATCTTGATACGCTCCTGCGCCAGCGAGACGAGCGCGTTCTCCACGTCCTCAAGCGCCGTCAGCACCGAGGCGCGCCAGGCGAGATAATATTCGTCGCGCTGCGCACCCGCGACATCGACCGCCGCGCGCAGCTTGCCGCCGTTGAAGATCGGCACGCTGATGCTCGGGCCGATCGACCAGCCGATCGAGGATGCCTTGCCGATATCGCCGACGTTCAATCCGGTGGTCGAGACCGAGCCGGTGAGGCTGACGCTGGGATAAAGCGCGGCTTCGGCCTGACCGACCTTGGCAGTGTATTGCGCGTACTGGCGCTCGGCCTTGCGCACGTCGGGCCGCTGCACCAGCACATCCGCGGGAATGCCGGTCGGCAACGGCAGCCTGGGCACCGGAATCCGGACGACGGAGCGCAGCGACTGCGCCAAGGCCGTCGGCTCGCGGCCGAGCAACACCCCGATGCGATGCACCGCCTCCGCATAGCTGACTTCGTAGGTGGGAATGTTGGATTCCGTGGTTGCGGCAAGGCCCGCGGCCTTGGCGGCATCCACCGCGGAGGCCGAGCCGGCGTCGAATTTCTGCTGGGTGAGCTGCGCGGTCTGCCGCTGCGAGGCGGCGGTGCGACGCGCCAGCGCGATGCGGGCCTGGTAGCCGCGCATTTCGGCGTAATTCGACGCGACGTCACCCACCAGCGTCAGCAGCGTCGAGCGCAGATCATCTTCGGCGGCGTCGACACCATAGGTGGCGGACTCGACGGCGCGACGGTTGGCGCCGAACAGATCCATTTCCCAGCTCGAATCGAAGCCGGACTGGAACTGGTTATAGGTGAATGGTGCGGAGGTGATGCCGCCGCTGGTGCTCGACGCCGAGCGGTTGTAGGTGGCGGAGCCTGACCCCTCGACCAGCGGCAGCAGCGCGCCGATCGCCTGGCGCCGCGTCGCCCGCGCTTCGCGAATCCGCGCCTTGGCGCTGGCGACGTCGAGGTTGCCCTGCACGGCCTCCTCGACCAGGGCGTTGAGGGTCGGATCGCCGAGCCGGTTCCACCAGTGCGCCAGCGCGACCGGCTTCGGCGACGCCGCTTTGGCATTGCCCCAGCGCGTCGGCAGCGTGATCGGGGCACCGAAATAGTCCGGTCCGACGGCGCAGCCGGACAGCATCGCGCCGGACATCAGCAACGCGACGACCCGCGACATGCCGGCGCGGCGGACCGGGGACAACAACGCAAATCGCTTGATCATGTGGATACCGAGGGTGATGCCGGTTTGACCTCGGCAGTTGCTTTGTCCGCAGGTTGCTTGCGCTTGAACAGGCGGCGGACCGCGACGAACAGCAGCGGCACGAAAAAGATGCCGAGCAGGGTCGCGGCGATCATGCCGCCCATCACGCCGATGCCGATCGAATTCTGCGCGCCGGAACCTGCGCCGGACGCAATCGCCAAAGGCGTGACGCCGAGGATGAAGGCGAATGACGTCATGATGATGGGCCGCAGCCGCTGGCGGGCCGCGTCGAGGGTGGCCTGGATCAGACCGACGCCGGCGGCTTCCCGTTCGATTGCGAATTCGACGATCAGGATCGCGTTCTTCGCCGACAGGCCGATCGTCGTCAGCAGGCCGACCTTGAAATAGACGTCGTTGGTCTGGCCGAACAGATAGGCGGCCAGCAGCGCGCCGAAGATCCCGATCGGCACCACGAGCAATACTGCCAGCGGGATCGACCAGCTCTCATAGAGCGCCGCGAGGCAGAGGAACACGACCACCAGCGAGATCGAATAGAGCGACAGCGCCTGGTTGCTGGACAGCCGCTCCTGCGCGGACAGTCCGGTCCATTCGTGACCGTAGCCGGGCGGAAGTTTCGCCACCAGATTGTCGATCTCGTCCATGCCGGCGCTGGAACTGACATTGGCCGCCGACTCGCCCTGGATCTCGACAGCGGCCGAGCCGTTGTAGCGCTCCAGCCGCGGCGAACCGAAGGTCCAGTGTCCGCTGGCGAAGGCCGAGAACGGCACCATGGCCCCCGACGAATTGCGCACGTACCAGCGACCGATATCATCCGGCTGCATGCGGAAATTGCTGTCGCCCTGCAGATACACCTTCTTGACGCGGCCGCGGTCGATGAAGTCGTTGACGTAGTCGCTGCCCCACGCCGTCGACAGGGTGGTGTTGATATCCGACAGAGTGAGGCCGAGCGCACTGGCCTTTTCCTGGTCGATATCGACGGAATATTGCGGCTCGTCCTCCTGGCCGTTGGGACGGGTGTTGGCGACCAATTTGCTTTGCGCCGCCGCCCCCAGCAACTGGTTGCGCGTCGCGATCAGCGCGTCATGGCCGGCGCCATTGATGTCCTGCAGATAGAAATCGAAGCCGTTCGAATTGCCCATGCCCTGGATCGCCGGCGGCGCCAGCACGAATATCCTGCCGTCCTTGATCCTCGAAAAGGCTCCCATCGCGCGCCCCGCGACGGCCTGGGCATTGGATGCGGCGGTCTTGCGCTCCGCGAAGGGCTTCAACTGAACGAAGGCAATTCCGACGTTCTGGCCGGCACCACCGAATCCGAAGCCCGCGGAAGCGAACACGCCCTGCACGGTGTCCTTCTCCTGGGTGAGGTAGTAGTCGGTCACCTGCTGCAGCACCCGCTGGGTGCGGTCCTGCGTTGCGCCGACCGGAAGCTGAACGGCCGTGATGAGGATGCCCTGGTCCTCCTGCGGCAGGAAGGAGCCCGGCAGTCGCACGAACATCACGCCGGTCACGATCACCATCGCCAGGAACACGAGAAGGAAGCGGGTCGATCGCCCGATCATGCCTTGCGCACCGCTGCGGTAGGCATGCGAGCCGCGGTCGAAGGAACGGTTGAACCAGCCGAAGAAACCCTTCTTGTCGGTATGATCGGCCGGTGGCCTCAGCAGCGTCGCGCACAAAGCCGGCGTGAAGATGATGGCGACGATCACCGACAGGACCATCGCGGACACGATGGTCACCGAAAACTGCCGGTAGATCACGCCGACCGCGCCACCGAAGAAGGCCATCGGCAGGAACACCGCCGACAGCACGGTGGCGATGCCGACGAGGGCGCCGGTGATCTCGTCCATGGACTTGCGGGTGGCCTCCTTCGGCGAAAGCCCCTCCTCCTGCATCACGCGCTCGACGTTCTCAACGACGACAATGGCGTCGTCGACCAGCAGGCCGATCGCCAGCACCATGGCGAACATGGTGAGCGTATTGATCGAATATCCGAAAATCGCCAGCACGCCGAAGGTCCCGAGCAGCACCACCGGCACCGCCAGCGTCGGAATGATGGTGGCGCGGAAGTTCTGCAGGAACACGAACATCACGATGAAGACCAGCACGATCGCCTCGATCAGGGTCTTGACGACATCCTCGATCGACAGCCGCACGAACGGCGTGGTGTCGTAGGGATAAAACACCTCGACGCCCTGCGGAAATGTGCTCGAAAGCCGGGCGATGGTCGTCTGCACCGCCTGTGCGGTGGAGATGGCATTGGCGCCGGTGGCGAGGGTAATCGCGAGGCCGGCGGCGTTCTTGCCGTTGTAGGTCGCGCTGGTGGTGTAGCTCTCGGCGCCCAGTTCGACGGTGGCAACGTCGTTGAGCCGCACCAGCGAGCCGCTGGTTTCACTCTTCAGGATGATGTTGCGGAACTGTTCGGGGGTTTGCAGCCGGCTGCGGGCGGTGATGCTGGCATTGAGCTGCTGGCCGGCACGGGCCGGAAGGCTGCCCAGCTGCCCCGCGGAGACCTGGGTGTTCTGCGCTTCGATCGCGGTGGCGATGTCGCCCGGCATCAGCGCGTACTTCGCCAGCCTGTCGGGATCGAGCCAGATCCGCATCGAATAGCCCGACGCAAAAAGCTGGGTTTCGCCGACACCGTCGACGCGCTTGATGGTGTCGTTCATCGTGCTGTTGATGTAGTCGGCGAGGTCGGTGGAGGACAGCCTGCCGTCCGAAGAGGCGAAGGCGATCACCATCAGGAAGCCGGTGGCGGACTTGGTGACCGACAGTCCGGAGGTCTGCACGATCGTCGGCAGCAGCGCCGTCACGAGCTGCAGCTTGTTCTGCACCTGCACCTGTGCGGTGTCGCCGTTGGTGCCGCTCTTGAACGTGATGGTGATCGTGGCAGCGCCGGTCGACGTCGATGTCGAGGTCATGTAGTCGAGATTGTCGATTCCCGTCATGCCCTGCTCGATGACCTTGGTCACCGAATTCTCGACCGTCTCGGCGTTGGCGCCGGCATAGGTGGCGCTGATCTTGACGGTGGTCGGCGCAATCTGCGGATATTGCGCGATCGAGAGGCCCTGCAGCGCGAGCAGGCCGCCGAGCATGACGGAGATCGCGATCACCCAGGCAAAGATCGGGCGATCAATGAAGAAGCGCGACATCGATCAGTCCTTTGCCGCGGCGGGTGAGCGGCCATCCTCGGCCAGGCGCGTCGCGGCAGGAAGCGGCAGCGCGCCCTGCTTGCGTCCTGTGACTTCTCCGCTGGTCGGGTCGATCGCCACTTCCACCGCCGTCACGGCGTCGCCGGGTTTTACCAGCTGCGTTCCCTCGACCACGACGCGGTCGCCATCCTTGATTCCAGTGGCGAGCCAGTTGTTGCCGACGTTCCGGCTCACCGTCAGGACGCGCTGCTCGACCTTGCCCTCGGCCGTGACGAACGTGCCGGTCGCCTCGCCCTTGCTGTTCCGCGTCACGCCACGCTGCGGAACCGCGAAACTGTTCTGGGCGATGCCTTGCTCGACGATCGCGCGCACGTACATGCCCGGCAGCAGCAACCTGTCCGGATTGGGGAACACCGCCCGGACCGTAAAGGTGCCGGTGCTCTCGCTGACGTTGGATTCGGCGAATTCCAGCCTGCCGGCGTGGCTGTAGATCGTGCCGTTCTCCAGCTTCAGCTTCACGCTGACATCCGCGCCGGAGACCTTGATCCGCCCCTCGCTCACGGCGCGACGCCAGTTCAGCAGGTTGGTGCTGGATTCAGTCACATCGACGTTGATCGGATCGATCGTGCGGATGGTCGTCAGGGCCGTGGTCTGGCTCGCGGTGACCAGGGCGCCCGGCGTCAGCGACGACTTGTCGATGCGCCCGCCGATCGGCGCGGTGATGTTGGTATAAGCGAGATTGATGCGCGCCGTGTCGACGGCGGCCTTGTTTGACGCCACGTCGGCCTTCGCCTGGGCAAGCGTGGCAACGGCGTCGTCGTAATCCTGCTTGCTGACGGCGTTCTGCTTGATCAGCGTCGCGTAACGCTCGACCTTTGCCTCGGCGTTCGGAACAGCCGCCTCCGCCTTTTGCTTCGCGGCGACGGCGCTGTCGTAGGAGGCCTGATAGCTGGCCGGATCGATCTGATACAGGTTGTCGCCGGCGGCGACCTCGCCGCCCTCCTTGAACATCCGGGTCTTGATGATGCCGTTGACCTGCGGGCGGACTTCCGCGGTGAGCGATGCCGTGGTCCGGCCGGGCAGTTCCGCGGTGATCGCAATCGATTGCGGGTGCAGCGTCACCACGCTGACTTCGGCCTTCGGCGGCGAGCCGCCCATTTTGGGCGCCATGTCCGACGGTTTGCCACAGCCCGCAAGCAACAGCATCAGGGCGCCGGCCGTCAGGACGCTGCCGCTCACGCCGCGGACGATAAACAGGTGCTGGGCGGCCATGCGCGATAGACCTTGCGGTTACAGTACGATAGGGTACTCATATTCGCGGTGCACTCTTGCGTCAACCGCCGATCCGTTTCCCGCGATGTCCAAAGGGCCATAAAGCCAGGATATGACCACAAACGACAAAACGATGCCGCCCATTGAGCTGTCTCGCCGGGGACGCCCGAAGGTCGCCTCCGACGAGACCCAGCGACAGTCGATCGTCGAGGGCGCGCTGCGACTCTTTGTCGAAAAGGGATACGGGCGGACGACAACCGATGATGTCGCCGCGCGATGCCGAATATCGAAGCAGACGCTGTATCGGCTGTTCCCCGGGAAAGCTGCGCTGTTTGCCGCGGTGGTCGATGCACACCGGCACAGCATGCTGGCACTGCCAGGCGACTATGACGAGATGCCGCTTGATCAGGCGTTGCAGCAGATCTTCCAGATCGACATCGATCCGAAGCTCGACAACGACCGCATTGCATTGTTGCGGCTGGTGATGCTGGAATCCCGGCAGCATCCGGAACTCGAGGAGATGCTCTGGCGGTACGGCGCGGACAGGTCGCGCGCCGAACTGGCGAAGTGGCTCACCCGCCAGCGCGATCGCGGGCTGATCCGGTTCGACGATCCGGAAAGCGCGGCGCGTATCCTGATGGACATGATTTTCGGCGCGCTCGCCCTGAAGGCCGGCGAGCCTTCAGCAGGCCCTTCGAGCCCGGAGCGCCGAGCCTATATCAAGACATGCGTTTCCATCTTCCTGAACGGCGTGAAGACCCGATAGGTAGATCGAAGCGGTCCAAGGGTGCGCATTTCGGCATGATGACGGGGGCAATGCGCCGTCCGGACTGCTCAGAGGGCGCCAAATCCCGCCTGAATGCAGCATTTCCGGGACCTTTTCCTTGACTCGCGGCCTCGGCCGACTATAAGTCCCGCATCCGGCGCAGGTTTTTCCTCGCGCCGCTTGTTTTTGCGCGATTGCCGGCCAGCTCTTTCCTGAGATTCGCCACGATCCTGCAGAAATTCGCGATTATCCCTCGGGATGAGCGCGGCGCACCTCAAGAATTAACAAAAAGCCGGCCCGGAGCATCCGAGGTTGGAACGAGCACGAAGGAATATGACGATGTTCGCAGTCATCAAGACCGGCGGGCGGCAATACCGCGTTGCCGCAGAAGATGTACTCGAAGTAGGCAAGATCGAAGGCGAAGTCGGAACGATCATCCAGCTTGGCCAGGTTCTGGTGCTCGGCGGCGATACGCCCGTGCTCGGACTTCCGATGGTCGAGGGCGCTACCGTGGCGGCCGAGGTGCTGTCGCACAAGCGCGGCCCCAAGATCATCTCGTTCAAGAAGCGCCGCCGCAAGAATTCGCGCCGCAAGCGTGGTTACCGCGACGAGATCACCGTGCTGCGCATCACCGAGATCCTGGCGGACGGCAAGAAGCCGACCATCGGTCCTCGCCCGAAGCGCGAAAAGCCGGTGGTCAAAGCGCCCGCCGACGTCGAAGACGCGGCCTGAACGACATCGACTGTGGCGCCACGCGCGCCGCGAAAATTTGATCGGAATTAAGATCATTCCCGCAGGGACGTGATCTGGAATTTATCGAGATTGGAGACGGGCCATGGCTCACAAAAAAGCAGGCGGTTCATCGCGAAACGGTCGTGATTCGGCAGGCAAGCGCCTCGGAATCAAGATGTATGGCGGCGAGCGCGTGATTCCCGGCAACATCATTGCGCGTCAGCGCGGCACCACCTGGCACCCCGGCCTTAATGTTGGCATGGGCACCGACCATACGCTGTTTGCCAAGGTCGAAGGTCACGTCGAGTTTCGCGCCAAACGCAATGGCCGCACATTCGTATCGGTACTCCCGATTCTCGAAGCCGCGGCCGAGTAGTACGGTGGACACATTGGAGTCCGCCGGGTCCTGTTGAACCGGCGGAGCGCCAAAAGTGGGCTCCAGGGGAGGCGGGAAACCGGCCTCCCCTTTTCTATGGTGCGCTGCTTCGGGGCGCACGCAGGAGCCCGAGATGCTGCAGGATATCCCCACCCCGACACGGCAAGAGACCAGAGCTTGCGTCCTCGAGACCGAACGGCTGAGCTTGCGCCAGCCGACGCTCGCGGACGTAAAAGCCATCGCGCATCTGGCCAATGACCGGCGCATCGCCGAGATGACCCGCCGATTGCCGCACCCCTATCTGACGGACCATGCCGTCGCCTTCGTCGGCACGCTGGCCGATGCCGGCGGCGAGACCGTGTTCCTGATCGAGCGCGACCATCGGCCGGTCGGCATGGTCGGCGTCGACTGGCGCGACGCGGAGAGCCCCGAGCTCGGCTACTGGCTCGGCGTCGAACACTGGGGCCAGGGCTACGCCACCGAGGCCGCCCGCGCGGTGATCGACTACACGTTCGAGGAATTCAGCGTCGAGCACCTCGTTTCGGGCGCGCGCGTCGCCAATCCGGCGTCGCGCAATATCCTGGAGAAGTGCGGTTTCCAGTGGAGCGGCGTCCAGTTGCACCGCTTCGAGGCGCTGGGCTCGTCGACCCCGGTCGACTGCTTCCGCCTGAACCGCAGCGTGTGGTCGTCGCTGAAGCATTGGGGAACGTCGACGCGGAGGTAGTCGCGCGGCAACTTCAGGATCAGAGTTCGTCATGCCCGGACAAAGCGCGAAGCGCGGCTTCGCTTGACGTGCCGGGCATCCACGACTTGACGGCATTGCATTGGAAAGACATGGATGGCCGGGACGAGCCCAGCCATGACGTTGATAGACCTCACCGCAGATCGCAGCTCGTGCTTACGTTCCTGGAAGCCCTTGCACCTCTTCCGGGGTCGCCGGCACCGCCGTTAGCAGATCGCTTACCAACTCCCCCGAATCTGCACGGATCCCGTAAATGCCCGGATGCGCGCTCCCGCCGGCCTCAAGTAGAAAACCGTCAGACAGGGAGAGCGAAATGCCGGAACAATCGAGTCAACTCGCCGAGAGCCGTGAATTTCTGAACGCCTTCCAGCGCGAGTTGGATCGCTTCGAGCAATACGAGCTCAATCTGCTGCAGGAAGACAGGAAAGAGCGCGAAAGGCGGATTGCCTCTCGTTTTGCAACGTTCGGCCTGGACATCTCCTTCGCGAAATAGACGGCGACGCGCCTCTCAGGTTGGCCGTGGCCGGCTTGTCCCGGCCGTTGACGCCCCGAGCCGCAACGACCTCGGGCGCGCGCTTCACACCACCGGCGGACTGACATCCGGCACATGGCCGAGCTTGCGTTCGCGCAGGAAGATGTACAGCCCGGCGGCGACGATGATGGCGGCGCCGGCGAGCGTTGCCAGCGATGGCAGGTCGCCGAACACCGCATAGCCGAACAGCACCGCCCAAATGATCATCGTGTACTGATACGGCACCACGACACTGGCCGGCGCCAGCTTCAGCGAGCGATTGACGCATAGCAGCGCCGCCACCGACGTGATGCCGCCGAGGAGAAACAGGCCGAAATCGCCCAGCGAAGGCGTGACCCAGGTCAGCGGCGCCATCACGGCGCCGAAAATCAGCGAGCCTGCGAATTGGGTCGAGGCCAGCACCACGTCCGGCGCCGCCCGCAGCGTCCGCGTCATCAGCATCAGGGTGGCGAAGGACGCGCTGCCGCACAGCGCGATCAGCGCCGGCCAGGTGAAGCTGTCGGCCGAGGGCTGCAGCGCCACCAGCACGCCACAGAAGCCGACCGCGACCGCGCTCCAGCGCCGCCAGCCGACCGCCTCTCCCAGAAAGATCGCCGATCCCGCGGTGACGAAAATCGGCACTGCTAGATAGAAAGTAATGACATCGGCGAGCGGCAGATAGGCGGTCGCCGCGAAGAAGGCCGCGACATCGACTGTCGATAGCACCATGCGCAGCAGTTGCAGCCGTGGCCGCTCGAGCCGCCGGAATTCGGCGCGAGCGCGCCAGATCGACGGCGACAGCACCAGGAGCGCCGCGCACGATCGCAACAGCATCAGCTGCCCCAGCGAGTAGTTGGCGATCAGCAATTTGCCGATCGCGTCGCCGAAAGAAAACAGCCCGATGCCCGCCAGCATCAGGCCAATACCGGCCAGGCGCGCAGTGCGGCTCTCCGCGGCGGTCGAAATGGTCGCAAACATGCCTATATGAGCCTGTACAGAACGCCCGGGATGAGCGGCTTGGTTAACGCGCTTGATGTCGTCTACGACGCGCCGAAAGCCGCAGCAAGGCCCGAAAATGCAGGCTTTTTCGCGGGCAGCCAAGGATCAAAGGTTGCCGCAACCACCCCCCTGCGATACGGATACGACATGAAATTTCTCGATGAAGCCAAGGTTTATATTCGCTCCGGCGACGGCGGCAACGGTTGCGTGGCGTTTCGCCGCGAGAAGTATATTGAGTTCGGCGGCCCCTCGGGCGGCAATGGCGGACGCGGCGGCGACGTCATCGTCGAGGTCGTCGACGGCCTCAACACGCTGATCGACTATCGCTACCAGCAGCACTTCAAGGCCCCCAAGGGCACCAACGGCATGGGCAAGGACCGCCACGGCGCCAATGGCAAGCCGATCACGCTGAAAGTACCGGTCGGGACGCAGATCTTCGACGAGGATCGCGAGACCCTGCTACACGACTTCACCAAGCTCGGCGAGATCTTCGTGCTAGCCGAAGGCGGCAATGGCGGTTTCGGCAACGCCCACTTCAAGTCATCGACCAACCGCGCGCCGCGCAACGCCAATCCCGGACAGATCGGCGAAGAGCGCTGGATCTGGCTGCGGCTGAAGCTGATCGCCGATGCCGGCCTGGTCGGGCTGCCCAATGCCGGCAAGTCCACTTTCCTCTCGGTGGTCTCGGCCGCCAAGCCGAAGATCGCCGACTATCCTTTCACCACCCTGCATCCGCAGCTCGGCGTGGTCGACGTCGACGGCCGCGAATTCGTGCTCGCCGACATTCCCGGCCTGATCGAGGGTGCCCATGAGGGCGCCGGCCTCGGCGACCGGTTCCTGGGCCATGTCGAGCGCTGCCGCGTGCTGCTGCATCTGGTCGACGCCACCTGCGACCATGCCGGCAAGGCCTACAAGACCGTGCGCACCGAGCTCGACGCCTATGAGGGCGACCTCGCCAACAAGGTCGAGATCGTCGCGCTCAACAAGATCGACGCGGTGACGCCCGAGCAGTTGAAGCAGCAGAAGGACCGGCTGAAGCGGGCTTCGAAGAAGACGCCGTTGCTGATCTCCGGCGCCACGGGCGAAGGCGTCAAGGACGCGCTGCGGGCGCTGGTCGCGGAGATCGGCGAAGCGCCGGTGTCGGACAAGGCCAAGGCCGCAGCAGTATCAGCGCCATGGGCACCGCTCGCCACCTGACCGCCCGCCCCACCGCAACGCTCTCGCCGAAGTCACCTATGTCGCGTCCCAGTCTGAAGAACTTCCGCCGCATCGTCATCAAGGTCGGCTCGTCGTTGCTGATCGACTCTGCCAGAGGCGAAGTGAGGTCGGCCTGGCTGACCGCCCTGGCCGCCGATATCGCCAGGCTGCATGCCGATGGCCGCGATGTCCTCGTGGTGTCGTCCGGATCGATTGCGCTCGGTCGCAGCAAGCTCAAGCTGCCGCGCGGCACGCTGAAGCTCGAAGAGAGCCAGGCCGCCGCCGCCGTCGGCCAGATCGCGCTGGCGCGGATCTGGTCGGAGGTGCTGGGGTCTCACAATATCGGCGCCGGGCAGATCTTGGTGACGCTGCAGGACACCGAGGAGCGCCGCCGCTATCTCAATGCGCGCTCGACCATCGCCAAGCTGCTGGAATGGCGCGCGGTGCCTGTCATCAACGAGAACGACACCGTCGCCACCAACGAGATCCGCTACGGCGACAACGATCGGCTCGCCGCCCGGGTCGCCACCATGGCCTCCGCCGACCTGCTGGTGCTGCTGTCCGATATCGACGGCCTCTACACCGCGCCGCCCGGTGCCAATCCCGACGCGAAGCTGATCCCGGTCGTGGAATCGGTCACCGCCGAGATCGAAGCCATGGCGGGTGCGGCAGAGTCCGAACTGTCGCGCGGCGGCATGACCACCAAGATCGAGGCCGCCAAGATCGCCACCACCGCCGGCACCCACATGCTGATCGCATCGGGCAAGATCGACCATCCGCTGCAGGCGATCGCCGATGGCGGCCGCTGCACCTGGTTCCTGACGCCGGCCAATCCCGTCACCGCGCGAAAACGCTGGATCGCCGGCTCGCTGGAGCCGAAGGGCACGCTGACCATCGACGCCGGCGCCGTCAAAGCGCTGCGCGCCGGCAAGAGCCTGCTGCCGGCCGGCGTGATCCGGGTCGACGGCCAGTTCGCCCGCGGCGACGCCGTGGTGGTGCGCGGCCCCGACACCCACGAGATCGGCCGCGGCCTCGTTGCCTATGACGCCGAGCACGCCGACAAGATCAAGGGCCACTCCTCCTCCGACGTCACGGCCATCCTGGGCATCAGCGGGCGGGCCGAGATGATCCACCGCGACGACCTCGTGGTCGGCGTCGCGCCGGGTTAGGTCCCGCAACAAGGCCCGATCCGCCCGCGGACGGCTTGGTCACCCGGTTCGGTCGCCGGATTCCAGCAGCGCTTTCAGTACAGCCTCGCCGAGCACGCGGTTGTGGTCGACCAGGCGCTCGGCGAGATCGAGCCGCGCGCCGGCGCGAAGCGCGGTCATGATGCCCTCATGGTCATTGAACGAGGCGTCGAGACGCGCGGGGTCCTCGTTCACAACCAACCTGAGCCGCAGGATCCGTTTCTGCAGGTTGTCGTAGGTCTGAAGCAGCAGCGGATTCTTGCTCGCGCTGGCCAGGCCGTGATGAAACTCCTGGTTCAGCGCCGTATAGGCGGCAGGGTCTTCGCGCGTTTCGAGGGCGCCCAATCGGGCATGGATGCGCTCGAGATTGACGCGATCGTCCTTCGTGGCACGCACGGCAGCGAGAAGCCCGATCTGCTGCTCGAGGCCACCTTTCATCTCGAAAACATGCCCGATCTCGACGGGGTCGATCGGTGCGACGACCGACCCGCGATTGGGTCGCAATTCAATGAACCCCTCGGTGGCCAGTACCTTGAGGGCTTCGCGCAGCGGCGTCCGCGACACCTGGAAGCGACGGCAGAGATCGGCCTCCGGAATACGGGCGCCGCTCGGCAACTCGCCATTCAAAAGCACGACACGAAGTTTGCGAACGATCTGGGCGTGCAACGTGCCGTTGTTGCGGACGGCGGAGCCGGTCAGCAAGGCGTGCTCGGTGCCGGCCGTCATGATGGCCTTCCCTGCAGCGACATCCGCGTCGTGCGTGCGCCGGCGCCTGCGAAACGCCGCAGCAAGGTCCAGGCGCCGAGCGCCAACATCAACCTGGTCAGGTCTGTCATCATTCCGGTCAAAAATTTCTCATATCATTTGCATGCAGAATAGACGACTGAACCATCGCACGGCGACGGCAGCCCTTTCAAGTGGCTCCGGGATTGCCGCTGCGGGAGAGCCCCGCGGCAAGCGGTTCTTCACACCGCGCACTTGGCAGGAGATGTCCCCAGACCCTTTAATTATGCGGATTTTTGCACATAAATCGAGCGAGGGCTGGCGCGGCTTTCGGCAAAAACCGGCGCCGGCCCGGCGCGGCGTGCCTAGAATTTGTCGTTTGAGGAGACAGCTTAACGATGCACGATCACCCCGAAAAATGAATTCAAAATAGCAACGGAGTTCCGCGATGCGTATCCCTGCCCTGCTGACAGCCGTGATCTCTGTCCTGGTGATCGCCGCTTCTCCGGGTGTCGCCCAGACGCCGACGCCGAACGGCTCCAAGGTCTTCCGCTATGCCTATCGCGTCGATCCGGCGTCGCTCGATCCCCACGCCCTCGCAGAGACGTTCACGCTGTCGTGGCTCGGACAGGTGTATGAGCCGCTGGTCGGCCGCGGCAAGAAGCTGGAACTGGTGCCGGCGCTGGCGACCAAATGGGAGCAGCCCGAACCGAACGTGTGGCGCTTCAGCCTGCGCCACGGCGTCAAGTTTTCCGACGGTTCGCCGTTCACGGCCGATGACGTGATCTTCTCGCTGCAGCGGGTGAAGAAGGACGGCTCCGACATGGCCTACACCGTCGCCTCGGTGACGGAGATCAAAAAGGTCGACGACTTCACCGTCGATCTGGTGATGGCCAAGCCGAACCCGATCCTGCCGGTGCAGATCACCTCGACCTACATCATGAGCAAGGCGTGGGCGGAAAAGAACGGCGCCACGGCGCCGGCCAGCATCAAGGCGAAGGCGGAGAATTTCGCATCCACCAATACCAACGGCACCGGCGCCTTCACCATCTCCACCCGGCAGGCGGGCGTGCGCACCGTGCTGGTGCCAAATCCCAACTGGTGGGGCGACAAGCAGTCGAATGTCAGCGAGGTCGTGTTCACGCCGATCCAGTCGGATACCACGCGGGTCGCCGCCCTTCTGTCCGGTGAAGTCGACATGATCTACCCGGTGCCGCAGCAGGACGCCGCCCGTATCGACGCCACCGGCACCAGCAGCGTGCTCAAGGGCGCCGAACTGCGCACCATGTTCCTGAACATGGACCAGAAGCGGGATGAGCTGATCGACTCCGACGTGAAGGGCAAGAACCCGTTCAAGGATGTGCGCGTGCGCCAGGCGATCTATCAGGCCATCGACATGACCGCGATCCGCGACCGGGTGATGGGCGGCACTTCCCGCATTGCCGGCACCATGATCGCGCCGGGCATCAACGGCTACGACGCCAGGCTCGACGAGCGCGTTGCCTACAGTCCCGACGCCTCCAAGAAGCTGCTGGCGGACGCCGGCTATCCCAACGGCTTCTCGTTCGGCATGGATTGCTCAAACGACCGCTACGTGAACGACGAACGCATCTGCCAGGCCGTTGTCGGCATGCTGGCGCGCGTCGGCCTCAAGGTGACGCTGAATGCCCAGACCCGCACCAAGTTCTTCGAGAAAGTGCTGGGACGCGACACCTCGTTCGCCATGCTCGGCTGGCAGCCGCTCAGCTACGACGCCCATTCGACGCTTCAGGACGTCATGAACACCCCTGTCGACAAGGTCGGAACCTACAATGTCGGCAATTACTCCAACCCGAAGATCGACGCGCTGACGAACCAGATCGAGACCGAGATCGATCCCGCCAAGCGCTCGGCCCTCATCTTCGAGGCCATGACGCTCGACAAGCAGGACTACGGCCACATCCCCCTGCACCAGGCCGGGCTTGCCTGGGGCGTGCGCAAGGGCGTCAATGTCGTGCTGCGCTCCGATGACAGCCTCGAGCTGAAATGGGTGACCCTCGACTAGGTCGGATCGGGAGAACCCGCCATGAGCTTTGTGCTGAACAGACTTGGACAGACCGTCCTCGTCTTGCTCGTGGCGGCCTTCGTCAGCTTCGCCCTGTTCCGCTACGTCGGCGATCCCGTGAACAACATGGTGGGACAGGCCGCGAGCCTCGCGGATCGCAACGCGATCCGCACCGCCCTCGGCCTCGACGATCCCGTCATCGTGCAGTTCGGACGCTTTCTCTGGAACGCGGTGCATGGCGACTTCGGTATTTCGTACCGCTTCAGCCAGCCGGTTTCACGGCTTGTGATGGAGCGCTTTCCGGCAACCCTCGAGCTGTCGCTGGTGGCGATGCTGATCGCCACGGCCATTGGCATTCCGCTCGGGGTGTGGAGTGCGCTGCATCGTGGAAGCTGGATGGCGCAGTTCCTGCTGACCGCGTCGCTCGTCGGCGTGGCCCTGCCGACGTTCCTGATCGGCATCGTGCTCATCCTGGTGTTCTCGGTATGGCTCGGCTGGCTGCCTTCGTTCGGTCGCGGCCAGGTGATTTCCATCGGCGGCTGGACCACCGGCCTGCTCACCTGGAGCGGGTTGAAGGCGCTCGTGCTGCCGAGCGTGACGCTGGGCGTGTTCCAGCTCACGCTGATCATGCGCATGGCGCGCGCCGAGATGCTGGAGATCATGCGATCCGACTTCATCCGCTTCGCAAAGGCCCGCGGGTTGCGACCGCGGACCATCGAGTACGGCCACGGCCTGCGCAACGCGCTGGTGCCGGTGGTGACTATCGTCGGACTGCAATTCGGCAACGTGTTCGCCTTCTCGATCATCGTCGAGACCGTGTTTCAGTGGCCCGGGCTCGGCCTTCTGGTGATCCAGGCGATCCAGTTCGCCGATGTCCCGCTGCTCGCCGCCTATCTGGTGCTGATCGCCCTGTGCTTTGCCGTGATCAACCTCTTCGTCGATATCCTTTACGCCTCCATCGATCCCCGCGTGCGGGCTGCCGGGATGGAGCAGGGCGCGACATGAGCGCAATGGGGGATGCGCCAGGTGATCTCCGCGCCGGCAAGCCGGCACGCTGGTGGGACGGCGATCTGGCGTACCGTTTCGGCCGCTCGCCGCTGGCCGTCATATCGGCGCTGGTCACCTTGCTGCTGCTTGCCGTCGCATTCGGCGCCGACGTGGTGGCACCCTACGACGCCTTTAACCCGGCCACCGCCAACGTCATCGATGCCCGACTGCCGCCAGGTAGTACCGGCATCTCAGGCGACACCTATCTGCTGGGCACCGATCCACAGGGCCGCGACATGCTCTCCGCCATGATCTATGGCCTGCGGACGTCACTGGTTGTCGGCCTTTCCAGCGTCGCGCTGGCGGCCGTGTCCGGCGTGCTGCTGGGCCTGATCGCCGGCTATTTCGGCGGCATCGTCGACGCGCTCATCATGCGTATTGCGGATGTGCAGCTCAGTTTTCCCGCCATCCTGATTGCGCTTTTGATCGACGGCATCACCCGCACTCTGCTCGACCGCGCCACCCATGAGCACCTTGCCATTCCCATCCTGATCGCCGCCATCGCCGCGTCGTTCTGGGTGCAATATGCGCGCACGGTGCGCAGCCTCGTGCTGGTGGAGCGTGGCCGGGAATATGTGCTCGCCGCCAAGGTGACCGGGGTCAGCACGCCGCGCATCCTGCTCTCGCACATCCTTCCCAATGTGCTCGGGCCGGTGCTGGTGCTGGCGACGATCAATCTGGCGCTGGCCATCCTGACCGAGGCGACGCTGTCGTTTCTCGGCGTCGGCATTCCCTCGACGCAGCCCTCGCTCGGCTCGATGATCCGCATCGGCAACGAGTTCATCTTCTCCGGCGACTGGTGGATCAGCGCCCTCCCTGGACTTGTCCTCATCGCGTTGTCGCTCTCGGTCAACCTGTTCGGTGACTGGCTGCGCGACGCGCTGAACCCGAAGCTCGGCTCATGAGCGCGCTGCTCGAAGTGCAGAACCTGCGGGTGGAGATTGCCGCCCGCACCCGCACGCTGGTGGCCATTGACGACGTGTCGTTTTCCATCGCGGCGGGCGAGATCCTCGGCATGGTGGGCGAGTCCGGCGCGGGCAAGTCCGTGACGGGCACCGCCATTCTCGGCCTGCTCGAGCACCCTGCCTACTTGGCGAGTGGACGCATCCTCTTTGCCGGCGCGCGCATCGACGACCTGCGTGGCGAGAAGATGCGCGCGCTGCGCGGCCGCCATATCGCCGCCGTGTTCCAGGATCCGCTGACCAGCCTCGACCCGCTGATGACCATCGGCCAGCAACTCGTAGAGACCATGCTGACGCACCTGCCACAGCCTCACCTGCAGGCCGTCGCACGTGCCGAGCAGCTTCTCGCAGAGGTCGGCATTCCCGCCCCGCGCGAACGGCTGGACAGCTATCCGCACGAACTGTCCGGCGGCATGCGCCAGCGGGTGGTTCTCGCGCTGGCATTCTGTTGCGAGCCGCGCCTCATCATCGCCGACGAACCGACAACCGCGCTCGACGTGTCGATCCAGGCGCAGGTGCTCGATCTGCTCAAGCGGATGTGCCGCGAGCGCGGCACCGCGGTGATGCTGGTGACCCACGACATGGGTGTCATCGCCGAGACGGCCGACCGGGTCGCGGTGATGTATGCCGGTCGACTGGTGGAGATCGGCCCCACCGCCGAGTTGCTGCGCGCCGCCGTCCATCCCTACAGCCGCGGCCTGATGGCCTCGATTCCGACCATGCGGCGGCGACGCGACGATGACCTGCTGCATATTCCGGGGTCGATGCCGCGGCCGGATGCGCCGGTGGCGGGCTGCGCCTTTCATCCCCGCTGCCCGCAGGTGATGGCGCGTTGCCTGACTGAACGCCCGCCCCTCGTCGCCGCGGGTCCCGCGCGCGCGGCCTGCTGGCTGGCAGAAGACTTCGCACCGACATCGCCGGAGGGCCGGGCATGAGCACGCCCGACATCATCCTCTCGGTGGATCACCTCACCGTGCGGTTCGACGCCTCGCAGCCTCTGGTGTCGCGCCTGCTCGCGGGCACCGGCCGTCGCACGGTCCATGCCGTGGAGGAGGTCGACTTCGAGATCGCACGCGGCACGACGTTTGCGCTGGTCGGCGAGTCCGGCTGCGGAAAGTCCACGGTCGCCCGCACCATCGCCAGCCTGCAGCGCCCGACCGCGGGCAGCGTCTCGTTCATGGGCGTCGATGTCGCCGGTTTCCGGACCCGGCATGCCGCCATGCCGTATCGCCGCAACCTGCAGATGATCTTCCAGGATCCCTATGCCAGCCTCAATCCGCGCTGGCAGGTCGGCCGGATCATCGCCGAACCCATCGTCACCCATGGCCTGCTGGCGCGTGGTCCCGCGCTGGATCGCAGAATCGACGAATTGCTCGCCACCGTCGGACTGGCACCCGACGATGCGCGAAAATTTCCGCATCAATTCTCCGGCGGACAGCGGCAGCGCATCTCCATCGCCCGGGCGCTGGCCTCGAACCCGGCCTTCATCGTCTGCGACGAACCGACATCGGCACTCGATGTCTCGGTGCAGGCGCAGATCCTCAATCTCATGCGCAGGCTGCAGCGCGAGCTCGGCCTGTCCTACCTGCTGATCTCCCACAACCTCGCCGTCGTCGCCCACATGGCCGACAGCATCGGCGTGATGTATCTCGGCCGGCTGGTGGAGCGCGGCGATGCCGCGCAGATCCTTGATACGCCGCAACATCCCTATACCCGGCTGCTGCTCAACACCGTGCCGGATCCCCACGCGCCGCGCGCCGGGCTTTCGGCGGGCGCACGGCCCCGGCTGTCCGGCGAGGTGCCGAGCCCGCTTTCCCCACCGTCGGGCTGCGCCTTTCATCCACGCTGCCCGTTCGCGAACGCGCGTTGCACCCGGGAGATCCCCGCACCGATTGCGGTCGGACGAACCTGGGTTGCCTGCCACGCGGTCGAAGAGGCGCGTCTGCCGCCCTTTGCACCGAACCCTGATGACCTGACCAGAAGCGGAGATGCGGCGTGAAGAAGACCATTACCGGCTGCCGGGCCCTGCTCGGCGAGGCCGCCCGCCCCTCGGACGGCCTCGTCGACATCGAGATCGATGGCCGGCTGATAGCCGACATCCGGCCGCATGGCGTCCGGGAGCCGCAGGGCGAGGTGATCGCCGGCGAACAGATGCTGATCGCGGCCGGGCTGATCAACGGCCACCACCACAGCCACGAGGGCTTTTACAAGGGCCGCAAGGACAACCTGCCGCTCGAGCTCTGGATGAACTACGTGCGGCCGCTCAAGCCCATCGAGCTCACGCCGCGGGAGATTTATCTGCGCACCATGATCGGCGCGATCGAGGCGGTGCGCAGCGGCACCACCACTTTATGCGACGACACCAACCAGAGCCCCCGCATCCGCCCCGATCACGTTGAGCAGGTGTTTCAGGCCTATGAGGATATCGGCATCCGCGCCAATGTCGGCATCACGCTGTTCGACAAGCCGTTCTTCCGCGCCGTACCGTTCGTCGACGAGGAGTTTCCGCCGGCGCTGCTCGCCGAACTGGACGGCACGCGCATGTATACCGGCGCCGAGCTGCTGGATTTCGCCCGGGGACTCGCGCGCAGCCGGCACCCCTCGCAGCACCGCGTCGCCTACATGGCCGCGCCATCGGCGCCACAGCGCTGCACCGAAGAGTTCCTGCTCGATGTGCGGCGCATGGCCGACGACTTCGATCTGCCGCTGATGATCCACGTGCAGGAAACCCGCATGCAGGTGGTGACCGGGCAGATCTTCTATGGCTCCACCATGGTCGAATATCTCGACCGCATCGGTTTCATGAAGCCAAAGACCGCCTTCATCCATGGCATCTGGCTGAACCCGCGCGAGGTCGACATCCTCGCCCGCACCGGCGTGACGATCCAGCACAACCCGCCCTCCAACCTGAAGGTCGGCTCGGGGCTGGCACCGGTCCGTGCGCTGCTCGACGCCGGCGTGAATGTCAGCATGGGCACCGACGGCTGCGGCTCCATCGAGGGCACCGACATGCAGAATGCGCTCTATCTCACGGCGCTGCTGCACAAGCTGCGCGGCGAGCATACCGGCTGGGTCGGCGCCAGCGAGGCACTCTATGCCGCCACCATGGGCGGTGCCCGTGCGCTCGGGCGCGAACGCGAGCTAGGCGCGGTCGAGATCGGGCGCATTGCCGACATCGTCGGTTACCGGATCGATACCATCCCGTTTGCACCGCTGAACAATGCGGTCAACCAGCTCGTCTTCGCCGCCGGACGCGCCGAGGTCGATCTGGTGATCGTGGATGGCGAGGTGATCGAGCGCGACGGCAAGCTGACCCGCATCGACGAGGCGGCCATCATCGCCGAGATCAAGGAGGCCCACGCCCGCATCGAGCCCCAACTCTCCGCCTCGGAAACCGACGTCGAGCGCATATCGCCGCACTATGAGCGCATCTACCGCCGCTGCCAGTGCGTCGACATTGCCTCCGACACCTATCCCGCCCGCCTCAGCCACTGATAGTCATCGGAGAAACCATGACGCGACGAGCCGATTTTCATGAGCGCGCCATTGCCGCGCTTCACGACGCCAATGAGGCCGCCTGGCGCGAGGCCAATGCCGAAGACAGCATGCGCCATTTCACCCGCGCCACCCATGCGCTGCTGGGCGATCCAGAGGCTGCGGCGCGCCCTGGCTCACTGAAGCCCGGTGAAACGCAATTCGTGTGTTCCGGCATTTTCTTCATCGCGCCCAGCCGCGATCACATGATCCTGTTCGCCGACAACGGCTATCCAGCGGCACAGCACCACGCCCGCATCGGCATCAACGACAGTCGTCCCGGCAACACGGTGCGCACCAAACAGGCCGCTGTCGTGCCCAACACCGATGAAGATCCGATCTTTCGCCAGATCTTGAGTTCCGGCCGCGTCGGCTGCTCGATCTATGTGCCGGTCATGTGGAACGGCGACGTCATCGGCATGTTCAACACGGCCGCCCAGGCGCGCTACATGTACGACGAGACCGACATGCGGGTGCAGAAGCTGTTCGCAGCGCTCGCGGCGGGCGTCTGGATGGGCCTTGGCGGCCCCGGCCTGCTGTGCGACGTCGCAGGCGAACTCGGCCAATGGACCAGCCCTGCCCCAAATTGACGGTTTGAGCCGGTCGTCCGGCCCCGCGAGCCGTGGCAGCGGCGGCTGTCGTCGAAAGCCCCTCGCAACATGCTTGGCGGATGGTCATTTCGCGCCTATTTGTATGACGGAACAGCTCTTTAAGCCTCCGGATTGCGAATGACCGCCCTCAAAGCCGTTGACGCCGGCGCCGACCTAACGTCGCTGATGACCAATCTCGCCCAGAGCGCGCGCGCCGCCGCGCGGGTGCTGGCGGTTGCCCCGACGGAGCAGAAGAACCGGGCGCTGGAGGCTATGGAACGGGCGATCCGGACAGGCGCTCCGGCCATCCTTGCGGCCAATGCCGAGGATGTCGCCGAGGCCCGCGTTAGCGGCGCCACCACGGCTTTCATCGACCGGCTGACCCTGACCGAGGCGCGGATCGGCGCCATGGCCGACGGCGTCAGGACCATCCGCGACATTGCCGACCCGGTCGGCACCGTCACCGAAAGCTGGCAGCGCCCCAATGGCATGACCATCGAGCGGGTGCGGGTGCCGCTCGGCGTCATCGCGGTGATTTTCGAGAGCCGCCCCAACGTCGCCGCCGACGCCGGCGTGCTGTGCCTGAAGTCCGGCAATGCGGTGATCCTGCGCGGCGGCTCCGACAGTTTCCGCTCCTGCCGCGCCATCCATGACTGCCTGACGCAGGGCCTGCGCGAGGCCGGCCTGCCGGAGGCGGCCATCACTTTGGTGCCGACGCGCGACCGCGCCGCGGTCGGCCTGTTGCTGACCGGCCTCAACGGCGGTGTCGATGTCATCGTGCCGCGCGGCGGCAAGAGCCTCGTCGCGCGCGTCGAGGCCGAGGCCCGGGTGCCGGTGTTCGCGCATCTCGAAGGCGTCAACCACGTCTATGTCGACCACGCCGCCTCGCTGGCGATGGCCAAGTCGATCGTGCTGAACGCAAAAATGCGCCGGCCCGGCGTCTGCGGCGCGGCGGAGACGCTGCTGGTCGATCGTGCGGTGGCGTCGACACACCTGAAGCCGCTGGTCGAAATGCTGATCGACGCCGGCTGCGAAGTGCGCGGCGATGCAGCCGTGCAAGGCGTCGACGCGCGCGTGAAGCCAGCGAGCGACGAGGACTGGGACACCGAATATGAGGACGCCATCATCGCCGCGAAGGTTGTCGACGGTGTCGACGGCGCGCTGACGCACATCCAGCAGCATGGCTCGCATCACACCGACGCCATCGTCACCGAGGACGCCGCCGCGGCCGAGAAATTTCTCAACGAGGTCGATTCGGCGATCGTGCTGCACAACGCCTCGACGCAGTTCGCCGACGGCGGCGAGTTCGGCTTTGGCGCCGAGATCGGCATCGCCACCGGGAAATTCCACGCCCGTGGCCCGGTCGGCGCCGAACAGCTCACCAGTTTCAAGTACCGGATTCACGGCACGGGACAGACCCGGCCGTGATCATTGCAGTTCGTGCGTTTGGAGACTGACTTGGCGTCACCTGCAGTCTCCGTCCACGGCATTCCGTTTCATACCGACGGCATGCGCATCGGCCTGCTCGGCGGTTCGTTCAATCCGCCGCACGCTGCGCATCGCGCCATCAGCCTGTTCGCCATGAAACGGCTGCAGCTCGATCGGGTCTGGTGGCTGGTGTCGCCCGGAAATCCGCTGAAGGATCCGGGCAACCTGCACGATCTCGCCGAACGCGCCGCCGCCGCGCGGCGCGTCGCCAACGATCCGCGCATCGATGTCACCTGCCTCGAATCGGTGATCGGCACGCGCTACACCATCGATACCATCAGCTATCTGCGCCGCCGCTGTTCGGGCGCGCGTTTCGTCTGGATCATGGGCGCCGACAATCTTGCCCAATTCCACAAATGGGAAAACTGGCAGCGAATCGCCGCGGAAGTACCGTTCGCGGTGATCGACCGACCGCCGCAAAGTTTCCACGGGTTGGCCGCAACAGCGTCGCAAGCCCTGGCGCGCTACCGGATACCGGAATCCGCCGCCGCGAGCCTGGCCGATCGCGCCCCGCCAGCCTGGGTCTTCCTGACCGGCATGAAGCTGAATTTGTCGTCCACCCGCCTGCGGAACCCGGACGGCAGCTGGAAAACGTGATATAGTCAAGAAAATCGCGGTCTGGCTGGTTTCTTGAAACCGTCAACACCACATGCCTAATATGAGCGGGCGCCCTCGATTCGGCGCCCGCGATACAGTGAAAGGAATGGTCCCTGGCCACATCTGTATTGTCCAAGTCTGTTTTGCCGAAGGCTGGCAAGGCATCGACTCGTAAGACACCCGCCCCGAAGACTTCTACGACCAAGACTTCGGATCCGAAGGCTCTGGCGACCGCGGCTGCGAAGCCCAAGGCTGCTGCCAAGGCTCCGGCTTCCAAGGCTCTGAAAGCCAAGGCTTTAAAGCCTGCAGCGACGAAGCCGAAGATCACCAAGAAGGCGTCGATCGCTCCTGCGGCTGCGGAAGCCCAGTCGAAGGCCAGCAAGACCCTGAGCCTGATCCTCGCCCGCCTCGACGACATGAAGGCAGAGGAAACCGTGACCATCGACCTGCGCGGCAAATCGGCGTTCTCCGACTACATGGTGGTGACGTCCGGCCGCTCGAATCGCCACGTCGGCGCCGTCGCGGAAAACCTCGCCAAGGGGCTCAAGGAAACCGGCATCAAGAAGATCCATGTCGAAGGCCTGCCGAACTGCGACTGGGTGCTGATCGATTCCGGCGACGTGATCGTTCACGTGTTCAGGCCCGAAGTCCGCGAATTCTACAATCTGGAACGGCTGTGGTCGCAGACCCCGACGCCGCTTCAGGTGGTCTGAGCAACGGTCCGGGTCATCCTCGCCATGTGCAACGATGGCGCGCGTGATAGCGTGCGTCCATGCGTCTGATGTTGATTTCGATCGGTCGGCTGAAGCAGGGCCCTGAGCGCGAACTTGCTGAGCGCTACCGTGAGCGGTTTGACGATATCGGCCGCAAGCTCGGCTTTCGCGGCCTTGAGATCCATGAGCTTCCGGAAAGCCGCGCCCGCGACGCGGCGACCCGGATCAACGAGGAAGCCGCGGGGATGGCGGCGCTGATCCCGGACAAATCGGTTCTGGTCGCCCTCGACGAGCGCGGCAGCAATATCGACAGCGCGACCTTTGCCCGCCATCTCGGGCGCTGGCGCGACGAGTCGGTGCCGCATAATGTTTTTGTCATCGGCGGCGCGGACGGACTTTCGCCCGATTTGCGGCGCAAAGCCAAGCTTACCATGGCGTTCGGCGCAGCGACCTGGCCGCACCAGATGGTGCGGGTCATGTTGCTCGAACAGATTTACCGGTCGGCGACGATTTTGGCCGGCCATCCCTATCACCGCGTATAGCAAGGTCTGAACTGTCGATGCGGACCCCGCGGCAATCCGATTGGCTTCCAAGCGCTGTCCGCCGCGGACCGTCGCGTGCCACCCGCTTTCCGCTGTCGCTGCTGCTGGCATCGGCAAGCCTCGCGACTGCCATGACAGTGCCGGCCGCAGCGCAGACCGCTGCCCCGTCCACGCCGCAGGTCACCGCGCCGCCGACCGACGTGATCCGGCAGCGCGAGCAGGAACTCGCAGCCGCCCGCGCGCAGCAGAAGAGCGCTGCCGAACTGCGGGAAAAGCTGAAGGCCGATATCGCCGCGTTCGGCCAGGATCGCAGCAAGCTGACCCAGCAGGTGATCGATACCGCCGGGCGCGTGCGCGGCGTGGAAACCCGCATCGAGGATGCCGAGACACGGCTGCGACCGCTCGATGCGCGCGAGCAACAGATTCGCGCATCGCTAGACGCCCGCCGCGCCGAAATCGCCGAAGTACTTTCCGCCCTGCAGCGCGCCGGACGGCGCGCGCCGCCGGCCTTGCTGGTGCGCCCGGAAGACGCGCTGAAATCGCTTCGCACCGCCATGCTGCTCGGCTCCGTCGTACCGGAGATGCGCGGCCGTGCGGAGAAACTGGCCGGCGACCTCGGCGAACTCGTCGCGCTGCGCAAGGCCATCGCCACCGAACGCGACCAGCTGGCCATCGATCGCGACAAGCTCAGGGATGACCAGACCCGGCTCGCCTCCTTTGTCGAGGAGCGGCAGAAGCAGCAGAGCGCCGCCGAAAAGGACATGGAGGCGGAGGCCGCCCGCGCGCTCGCGCTGTCCCGTCAGGTCGACAGTCTCCAGGGCCTGATCGCGAAGATGGAGCAGGACGTCAAGAGCGCAGCGAAGGCCGCCGAGACCGCCAGCCTGCAGGGTTCTCCAGCCGCGCTCGGCAACGGCAAACCTAATCTGGGCGGCCTCAAGGACGCCGGACGGCTTAGCCCCGCCATCGCTTTCGCCTCTGCCAAGGGCCTGTTTTCGCTTCCGGTTAACGGCATTCGAATCCGGAACTTCGGCGGCTCCGATGGCGTCGGCGGCGTCGAAAAAGGCATTTCACTGGCCAGCCGGCCAGGCGCGCAGGTCACAACCCCGTGTGATGGCTGGGTTGTCTATGCCGGGCCGTTCCGCAGCTACGGACAACTCTTGATCCTCAACGCCGGTGGCGGGTATCATGTGTTGATCGCCGGGATGGAGCGAATTTCGGTGAGCATCGGCCAATTCGTTCTGACGGGGGAACCGGTGGCGGTCATGGGATCGACCTCCCGGGTGGCATCCGTCATTGCGGCCAATGTCAGCCAGCCTGTGCTCTATATCGAGTTCCGTAAGGACGGCACTCCCATTGATCCTGGCCCATGGTGGGCCGCAAACGAAGGCGAAAAGGTTCGCGGATGATGCGCAAGACTTCAATAATCCTGCTGAGTGCTGCCACCGGCGCCGCCTTGACGCTGTTCGTGACCCAGCCGCGTGCGGTGTTCATGGGGACGAGCGCACGCGCTGCGACCTCTGATACCTATCGCCAGCTCAATTTGTTCGGCGACGTCTTCGAACGCGTGCGCAGCGACTATGTCGAGAAACCCGACGACAGCAAGCTGGTCGAATCGGCCATCTCGGGCATGCTCACCGGGCTCGATCCGCATTCGAGCTACATGGACGCCAAGAGCTTCCGCGACATGCAGGTGCAGACCCGCGGCGAGTTCGGCGGCCTCGGCATCGAAGTCACCATGGAAGACGGCCTGATCAAGGTGGTGTCGCCGATCGACGACACGCCCGCCTCCAAGGCCGGTATCATGGCCAATGATATCATCACCAATCTCGACGACGAAGCCGTACAGGGACTCACCCTCAACCAGGCCGTCGAGAAGATGCGCGGCCCGGTCAACACCAAGATCAAGCTGAAGATCGTGCGCAAGGGCAAGGACGAGCCGCTCGACGTTACGCTGGTGCGCGACAACATCCGTGTCCGCTCGGTGCGCGCGCGCGTGGAGGGCGACGATATCGCCTACATTCGCATCACCACCTTCAACGAACAGACCACCGAAGGCCTGAAGCGCGAGATTGCCGCACTGACCACGCAGATCGGCGCGGACAAGCTGAAGGGCTTCATCATCGATCTCCGCAATAATCCCGGCGGCTTGCTGGAAGAGGCGGTCACTGTGTCCGACGCGTTCCTTGAGCGCGGCGAGATCGTTTCGACCCGCGGCCGCAATGCTGAGGAAACCCAGCGCCGCACCGCGCACGCCGGCGACCTCACCAAGGGCAAGCCGGTGGTCGTGCTGATCAACGGCGGCTCGGCTTCGGCATCGGAAATCGTTGCCGGCGCACTGCAGGACCACAAGCGCGCCACCACCATCGGCACGCGCTCGTTCGGCAAGGGCTCGGTGCAGACGATCATCCCGCTCGGTTCCGGCAATGGCGCGCTCCGCCTCACCACGGCGCGCTACTTCACCCCGTCTGGCAAGTCGATCCAGGCCAAGGGCATCGTGCCGGACATCGAGATCACCCAGGACGTGCCCGACGAGTTGAAGTCGCGCACCGACACCAAGGGCGAGGCCTCGCTGCGGGGCCATCTGAAGAACGACGGCGACGAGAAGACCGGCTCGCAATCCTACGTGCCGCCGGACGTCAAGGATGACAAGGCGCTGAAGGCCGCGGCCGACCTGCTGCATGGTATCAAGGTCACCGCGAGCACCACGGTGACCGACGACAAGGCCGCCGCGAAGCCGGACACCAAGCCGGCTACAGCCCAGCCCGAAGCCAAGCGCGAGACCAAGCCGAACTAGGCGCTCTTGCAGCGGACGTTTTGACGAAAGGGCGGCCTGCGGGCCGCCCTTTTTGTTGCCGTGAGACAGTCGGCAAGCCGCCATGCGCTGCCGCCCGCCGAGCCGGGCGTGGTATCGTTGCGCCGGCTGATTCGGGAGATCCATGGCATTGTCGACGGACGATCTGAGCACCCCGCTTGGACAACAATCGACGCGCAAGCGGCGGTTCCGGCTGCCGTTCACGGCAACCCAGGCCCTCGCCGTCATCCTCGGCCTGTTCCTGATCACCTTCTTCGGCTTTGCTATTTTCAATGACAATCCGCTCGGCGGCGAGCCCGGTGCCCGCGTCGCGATCGCTCCGGCGAAACCGGCCGGCGAGAAAGCCGCCGCCACTCCGGCAACCAAGGCCGAGGCAAAGCATGACAGCGAGCCAGCCAAGGCAGCTGCCGCCGCCGGGCAAAAGACCATCACCATCATCGACGGGTCGAGCGGCGCGCGCCACGATGTCGTCGTGCCGGCCGACGGGACCAGCAAGAGCGAGCCGGACGCCCTGCCAGCGGCGACCGCGGGCATCAATCCACGGCTGCTGGAAAAAACCCGTTACGGCATGGTCCCGGTGGCAGCCGATGGATTGAAGCCGCTCACCGCCTACGCCGCCGGCACAGATGCGGACCGCGCCAGGGCGGCACGGATGCCGAGCATCGCCATCGTGATCGGCGGTCTCGGCGTCGGTGCAGCGAAGACCACCGAGGCCATCATGAAGCTGCCGGCGGCGGTTACACTCGGCTTCACGCCCTACGGTTCGGACCCCGGCAAGCTGGTGGAGCGCGCCCGCGCCCAGCGCCACGAAGTGCTGCTGCAGGTTCCGATGGAGCCATTTGACTACCCCGACAACGATCCCGGTCCGCAGACCCTGCTGGCGACAGCCAGCGCCGAACAGAACCTCGATCGGCTGCTGTGGCACATGAGCCGATTTCAAGGCTATGTCGGAATTGCCAATTTCATGGGCGCGCGTTTCGTCGCCACCGATACCGCCTTGCAGCCGGTGGTTGGCGACGCCGCCAAGCGCGGGCTCGGCTTCTTCGATGACGGATCGACACCCCGCAGCGCTGCCGGCGTCGTGGCTGAGGCGCTGGCCATGCCGTTCGCGCGCGCTGACCTCACCATCGACGTGGTGCCGAGCTCGGCCGAGATCGACCGTGCGCTGGCCAAACTCGAGGCTCTGGCCAAGGAACGCGGCACGGCGATCGGCGTCGCCTCGGCGCTGCCGATCTCCATCGAGCGCATCGGTGCCTGGGCCAAGGCGCTGGAGAGCCGCGGCGTGATGCTTGTGCCATTGACAACAGCCATGCTGAAATCAAAATCAAGCTAGGGCGTTGATGGGCTAGAGTGAATTCGGCGTAGCCGAATCGCCTCATATATCCGGCTCGAACCGACGCGAGAGGCATTGACGGAATGGCGCGCTACGAAGACCTACCGTACCGGACTTGCGTTGGAATGATGCTGATCAACCCGGAAGGGCTCGTTTTCATCGGACGCCGCTCGGGCGGCATCGAACACGTCGACGAAACCCACGTCTGGCAGATGCCGCAGGGCGGCGTCGATCCCGGCGAGGACACCTGGGAAGCTGCCAAGCGAGAACTCTACGAGGAAACCAGCGTGCGCTCGGTCGAGAAACTCGGCGAGGTGCCGGACTGGCTGATCTACGACATCCCGCGCACCGTGGCCGGCCGCACGTGGAAAGGCCGCTATCGCGGCCAGCGCCAGAAATGGTTTGCCGTGCGCTTCACCGGCGATGACAGCGAGATCAATGTCGCGAGCCCCGGCGGAGGTCACAAGCCGGAATTCGTGTCCTGGCGCTGGGAGCCCATGAAAAATCTGCCGGACCTGATCGTGCCGTTCAAGCGCCCAGTCTACGAACGGGTTGTGAAGGAATTCGCCAGGCTGTCAGGCGACTAGCCGCGACATGACCGAACCCAAGCCCTATCGCCCGAATGTGGGAGTCGCGTTATTCAATGCGGAGGGACGCGTCCTGATCGGCCGCCGCTTCAAGGACGATGGCCCCGAGATCATCCTGCCCGGGCTGGAATGGCAGATGCCGCAAGGCGGCATCGACGCGAACGAGGATCCGCGAACTGCCGTGATGCGCGAATTGTGGGAAGAGACCGGCGTGACTCACGCCGACTATCTCGATGAGACCGACTGGCTGACCTACGACTTCATTCCGTTCGACGGGCCGGGCCATCGCTTCGCGCGGTTTCGCGGCCAGCGGCAGAAGTGGTTCGCCCTGCGCTTCACCGGCCGCGACGAGGAGGTCGACCCGCTGGCGACACGCAACGGCCAGCCTGCCGAATTCGATTCGTGGCGCTGGGAGAAGCTCGACCGCGTCGCAGACCTGGTCGTGCCGTTCCGGCGCGAGGTCTATCGGACGGTGGCGATGCGTTTTGCGAAGTTTGTTTGAGTTGGCGCTACAAAGTAGCAAACACCGATGTCGTCACCGGCCTGTCGGGGTAACTTGGTAATTACTGGCGTTGGTGATTGATACGATAGGCCGGCGTTTGCTGAACCGCCCGGTCAAGCCGAGCAGTGACAGCTAACCAAGCTTAGTGCATCGCCGTCGAGTTGACCTGCATCTGGATGGTCTTGAAGTGATCGAGGCGCTCGATGGCACGGTCGAGTTGCGACCCTTCCTTCTCGGCCAGCTTGGCTTCCATGGCGGCGATCTTGTCGGCCAGCGCGGCGCGATCGAGATCCTGCATCGAGGTGGCGACGTCGGCCAGCACGTTGAGGCCCTTGTCGGACACTTCGGCGAGGCCGCCGAGCACGATGATCATCTGCTTGGTGCTGCCTGACGTGATGGTCAGGATGCCAGGCCGCAGCGCGGCGACCATCGGCGCATGGCCCGCCATGATGCCGAAATCACCTTCGAGACCGGGAATGTCGACCTGATCGACTTCACCTGAGAAGGCGAGCTTTTCCGGCGAGACGAGATCAAAGTGGAAGGTGGCCATGAGATACCTGCGTGCAGCAATAACGAACGGTCAGAGAGGAAGCAGCGAACACGCTTGAGGCCGTTCGCTGCTTTCCGTTAATCTCTTAAGCGGCTTCGGCAGCCAGCTTCTTGCCCTTTTCGACGGCCTCTTCGATGGCGCCGACCATGTAGAAGGCGGCCTCCGGGAGGTGGTCGTACTTGCCTTCGCAGATCGCGCGGAAGCCCTTGATGGTATCCGCGAGGTCGACGAACTTGCCCGGCGAGCCGGTGAAGATTTCGGCGACGAAGAACGGCTGCGACAGAAAGCGCTCGATCTTGCGGGCGCGGGCCACGGCGAGCTTGTCCTCTTCCGACAGTTCATCCATGCCGAGAATGGCGATGATGTCCTGCAGCGACTTGTACTTCTGCAGCACCTGCTGGACCATGCGGGCGGTCTGGTAATGCTCCTCGCCAACGATCAGCGGCGACAGCATGCGCGAGGTGGAATCCAGCGGATCCACCGCGGGATAGATGCCCTTTTCCGAGATCGCGCGGTTCAGCACGGTCGTCGCATCGAGATGCGCGAACGAAGTCGCAGGCGCCGGATCGGTCAAATCGTCGGCCGGCACGTAGATCGCCTGCACCGAGGTGATCGAACCCTTGTGGGTGGTGGTGATGCGCTCCTGCAGCGCGCCCATGTCGGTGGCCAGCGTCGGCTGATAGCCCACCGCCGAAGGAATGCGGCCGAGCAGAGCGGACACTTCCGAACCAGCCTGGGTGAAGCGGAAGATGTTGTCGATGAAGAACAGCACGTCCTGGCCCTGATCGCGGAAATGTTCTGCGACGGTCAGGCCCGACAGTGCGACGCGCATGCGGGCGCCCGGGGGTTCGTTCATCTGGCCGAACACCAGCGCGCACTTCGACTTCACGCTGGGATCGGGATTGTGCGGATCGGCGTTGACCTTGGACTCGATGAACTCGTGATACAGATCGTTGCCTTCGCGGGTACGCTCGCCGACGCCGGCGAACACCGAATTGCCGCCGTGCGCCTTCGCGACGTTGTTGATCAGTTCCTGGATCAGCACGGTCTTGCCGACGCCGGCGCCGCCGAACAGGCCGATCTTGCCGCCCTTGGCGTAGGGCGCCAGCAGGTCGACGACCTTGATGCCGGTGACGAGAATTTCAGCTTCCGTGGACTGCTCGGTGTACATCGGCGCTTCCTGATGAATCGCGCGCATGCCTTCCGAAGCGATCGGACCGCCTTCGTCGATCGGCTCACCGATCACGTTCATGATGCGGCCGAGCGTGCCGACGCCGACCGGCACCATGATCGGGCTGCCGGTGTCGGTGACTTCCTGGCCGCGGACCAGACCCTCGGTGGTGTCCATCGCAATGGTGCGCACCGTGGATTCGCCGAGATGCTGTGCGACTTCGAGCACCAGCTTGTTCTTGCCGTTCATGGTGGTGACAGCGCTGAGAATCGCGGGCAGCGCGCCTTCGAACTGCACGTCGACGACGGCGCCGATGACCTGGGTGATGCGTCCGGTCTGGTTGGCGGGGGTAGCCATGAAAACTTCTCCTTGAAGTCCGAAACTTGAAACCACGGCCTTGCGACCGAACTGTTGTTGTTAGATCGCCTCGGCGCCGGAGATGATCTCGATCAGCTCCTTGGTAATCATCGCCTGGCGGGTGCGGTTGTAGATCAATGTCTGCTTGCGGATCATGTCGCCGGCGTTGCGCGTGGCGTTGTCCATCGAGCTCATCTGGGCGCCGTAGAACGACGCGTTGTTCTCGAGCAGCGCGCGGAAAATCTGCACCGCGAGATTGCGCGGCAACAGGCCGGCGAGAATCTCGTCTTCCGCTGGCTCGTATTCGTAGACCGGCTTCGGCGCGTCGCTGGCCGCGGCCGGGGCCTGCACCACCAGCGGAATGATCTGCTGCGCGGTCGGGATCTGCGCGATCACCGTCTTGAAGCGCGAGAAGAACAGGGTGCAGACATCGAACTCGCCATTGTCGAAGCGCGCCAGAACCTTCTTGGCGATGTCCTCGGCATTGATGAAGCCGAGCTGCTTCACCGAACGCAGCTCGAGATGCTCGACGATCTGCTTGTCGAAGGTGCGGCGCAACTGCTCGTAGCCCTTGCGGCCGACGCAGAAGAATTTGACTTCCTTGCCCTGGTTCATCAGTGCCAGCGCACGCTCGCGCGCGAGGCGAACGATCGAGGAGTTGAACGCGCCGGACAGGCCGCGCTCGCCGGTGCAGACCAGCAGCAGATGAACCTGGTCGCGGCCGGTGCCGCCGAGCAGCGCCGGGCCGGTGCCGGATCCGGCGGCCGCGCCTGCGATAGAGGCGATGACCGCATCCATCCGCTCGGCATAGGGCCGCGCGGCTTCGGCCGCCATCTGCGCGCGGCGCAGCTTCGAGGCCGCCACCATCTGCATGGCCTTGGTGATCTTCTGCGTCGCCTTGGTGGAGGCGATGCGGACGCGCATGTCTTTAAGTGAAGCCATCTCAGCCCTGATCCGCTACGTCGGTTGCATCTCCCTCCCCCGCTTGCGGGGGAGGGTCGGGGAGGGGGCAGCCACACGCGCCGGAGCACGCGGCTTCCCCCACCCGACCGGCTTCGCCGGTCGACCTCCCCCGCAAGCGGGAGAGGTGAAGAAAGTTAGGAGTAAGTCTTCGCAAATCCTTCGACGACGGCCTTGAGCTTGGCGGCAACGTCGTCCTTGAGATCGCGGCTGTCGCGGATCGCTTCGAGAACATCGACGTTCTTGCCGCGCAGCAGCGACAACAGGCCGTCTTCGAAGCCGCGCACCTTGGCGATCGGCAGATTGTCGAGATAACCGTTGGTGCCGGCCCAGATCACGCAAACCTGCTCTTCCATCTTCAGCGGCGAGAACTGCGGCTGCTTCAGGAGCTCGGTCAGCCGGGCACCGCGATTCAGCAGGCGCTGCGTCGAAGCGTCGAGATCGGAACCGAACTGCGCGAACGCCGCCATTTCGCGGTACTGCGCGAGCTCGCCCTTGATCTTGCCGGCAACCTTCTTCATCGCCTTGGTCTGCGCGGCGGAGCCGACGCGCGACACGGACAGACCGACGTTCACCGCGGGGCGGATGCCCTGGAAGAACAGGTCGGTTTCCAGGAAGATCTGGCCGTCGGTGATCGAAATCACGTTGGTCGGGATGTAGGCCGACACGTCGTTGGCCTGGGTTTCGATGATCGGCAGCGCCGTCAGCGAACCATTGCCCTGGGAGTCGTTGAGCTTCGCAGCGCGCTCGAGCAGGCGCGAATGCAGATAGAACACGTCGCCGGGATAGGCTTCGCGGCCCGGCGGGCGGCGCAGCAGCAGCGACATCTGGCGGTAGGCGACGGCCTGCTTCGACAAATCGTCATAGATAATGACGGCGTGCATGCCGTTGTCGCGGAAGAATTCGCCGATGGTGCAGCCGGTGAACGGCGCGATGTACTGCATCGGGGCCGGATCGGACGCGGTGGCGGCGATGACGACGGAATATTCCAGCGCGCCCTGCTCTTCGAGCACCTTCACGAATTGCGCGACGGTGGAGCGCTTCTGGCCGATCGCGACGTAGACGCAATACAGCTTCTGGCTTTCCGGGGCGCCAGCGACGTTGAGCGACTTCTGGTTCAGGATGGTGTCGAGGGCGATCGCGGTCTTGCCGGTCTGACGGTCACCGATGATCAGCTCGCGCTGGCCGCGGCCAACCGGGATCAAGGCGTCGACCGACTTCAGGCCGGTGGCCATCGGCTCGTTGACCGACTTGCGCGGAATGATGCCGGGCGCCTTGACGTCGACGCGCATGCGCTTGTCGGCCTGGATCGGCCCCTTGCCGTCGATCGGATTGCCGAGCGCGTCGACGACGCGGCCGAGCAGACCCTTGCCGACCGGTGCGTCCACGATGGCGCGGGTGCGCTTGACCGTCTGGCCTTCCTTGATCTCGCGGTCGGCGCCGAAGATCACGATGCCGACGTTGTCGGTTTCGAGATTCAGCGCCATGCCGCGGGTGCCGTTTTCGAACTCGACCATTTCGCCGGCCTGGACGTTGTCGAGGCCGAAGACGCGGGCAATGCCGTCGCCGACGGACAGAACCTGTCCAACTTCGGAAACTTCAGCTTCCTGGCCGAAGTTCTTGATCTGATCCTTGAGGATCGCGGAAATTTCCGCGGCGCGGATGTCCATCAGCCTGCCTCTTTCATCGCGTGCTTAATCGAGTTGAGTTTGGTGCGGAGCGAAGAGTCCACCATGCGGCTGCCGAGCTTGACGACAAGCCCGCCGATGATGGCCGGATCGATCTTCACGTTGAGCGCGACATCCTTGCCCGTCACTGACTTCAGCGCGGTCTTGAGGGCGTCGAGATTCTTGTCGGAGAGCGGCTCGGCGACGGTGACGTCTGCCGTGGCCTCGCCCTTGAATTTGGCCACCAGCGCACGGAAGGCGCGGATCACATCGCTGACCGCGAACAGCCGCCGGTTGGCGGTGAGAAGCTTGAGGAACTTGGCGCTGATGCCACCGATCCCCGCCTTGTCGAGCACTGCGGCGAGAGCCTGGGACTGGACTTCGGCGCCGAACACCGGGCTGCGGACCAGCCGGGTCAGGTCGGCGCTGTCGGCCAACATCGCCTCGAACCTGGTGAGATCGGCCACCACCGCATCGACGGACTTTTCATCGCGCGCGAGGTCGAACAAGGCCGTCGCATAGCGACCGGACACTCCCGAAACTGACGGATCTTCTGCTGCCACTACTGCGCTCTTCAGGCTGTCAAATCCGCAAGGGAATAACTATCGCCAGAATGCGGCGCCTAGCGATCCAAGTCCTTGGAATTCAAGCGGGACTTCGATTTTCGAGCCGCAGCGTCGTGCCCCGGCCCGTCCAAATCGCGGCTTTGCTAACATAGCGCGCGCGCAGGTGCAACGCGGCGAAGGCGATTGGCGATGCCTTGTCGCAGCCTTGGGCAAGAATCGTTTCCCGAGGGCGCGCGGCACCTGGAGGCTTCGCCCTGCCCCCGGATCGCGACGTAACTCAGGCGCATTGCCGGATGCCGGGATCCGGCGCGCGACCTGAAACCGGGGATGGCCGACCGAGCACCGCCAGCGCGACGCCTTTGTCGCCCCGGCCAGCGCCAAGGTTCATTCAACATGACGTTTACTTGGCAAAAGCCGTTGATGCCACAAAACGACTTCACTCTTCAGTAAAGTCGAGTAATGACAAGTAATATTACAGATAACAATTCAATAATCGATAGGTATCAGCGTCCCAACAACCAGTCACAAGATGTTTCAGCCAGCAATGGAACGAATTGCCCGCCTAGATTACGCCTCATTAACCCTTCAACGGTGCAACCATCAACGGGACGGGGGTTCCACTTGTCGCATTTGCGATAATACTGTCTGAGGATCGATTTAATATGCTGCAATATGGAATTTCAAAATTGGGCAAGCTGCCCCAGTCGCGCACCGCACTTGCCATGCTCGCCGCGACCCTTGTTCTGGGCGGGTCCATTTCGGAAGCCTCGGCCAAATCCCGGCATCATCACGGCCAGCGCCATCACGTTCATCACCGCCACCACGGCCACCACGTCAGCAAGGCTTCGCCGCTCGACGCCAATGCGTCGATCCCGTCGCTGTTCGAGAGCGCCGTGCAGGCGCCGGTCCGCGCCTTGGCCAGTGCTGGCCGCAGCTTTGCCGGCATGGCCTCGTATTATGGTAGTGAATCCGGCAGCCGCACTGCTTCCGGCCAGCGTTTCAACCAGGGTGCCATGACCGCCGCCCATCGCTCGCTGCCGTTCGGCACCAAGCTGCGCGTGACCCATGGCAGCCGCAGTGTCGTGGTCACCATCAACGATCGCGGACCTTTTATCCGTGGCCGCGTGCTCGACCTGTCAAAGGGTGCCGCCAGCGCTATCGGCCTGACCAGCCGCGGCGTCGGCCGCGTCGTCGCCGAGGTCATGTAAGCAACATCGCAGCAGGCCGGCTGACCTCTCGGGTTCAGTAAGCGTTGCGTTGAGTAACAAAGCCTGCCGTCAGCGATGACGGCAGGCTTTTTGTCAGGCGCCTCATGGTGAGGAGCCCGCCACTTGGCGGGCGTCTCGAACCATGAGGATGAACAGTTCCGCATCCTTCGAGACGCGGCGAAGACGCCGCTCCTCAGGATGAGGACGTTCAGGGTCTCCTACAGAAAGCTCTGCGGGTCGACGTCGACTTCGAGCTTGAGATTGCCCGATGTCTTCGGGCCTGCCGCGAGCCACTGGCGCAGATAGCTGGACAGATCGACGTTGCGCGGCGACTTCACCAGAATGCGGAATCGATAGCGGCCCTTGATGACCGCCAGCGGCGCTTCCGCCGGTCCCAGCACCAGCACCCGTTCGTCGACCGGCGCGATAGCCGCGAGCTTTCGCGCAAAACCTTCCGCGCTCGGACGGTCGCCGGCCGAGATGATCAGGCTGGCGAGGCGACCGAACGGCGGATAGCCAGCGCGTTCGCGGGCCTCGATTTCGGTGGCGTAGAACGCCTCCCGATCGGCGGCCACCAGCGCCTTCATCACCGGGTGTTCGGGCTGATGGGTTTGCAGATAGCCGACCCCCCTGCCCTGCTCGCGCCCGGCACGGCCGATCACCTGGTTGAGCATCTGGAAGGTGCGTTCGGCGGCGCGCGGATCGCCATTGCCAAGCCCGATATCGGCATCGATCACCCCGACCAGATTGAGCCGCGGAAAGTTGTGGCCCTTGGCCACAAGCTGCGTGCCGATGATGATATCGACGCGGCCTTCGGCAATCTCCGTGAGCTCCGCGCGCATCGCCTCAATCGAGGTGACGAGGTCGCTCGACAGCACCATGGTACGCGCCTCGGGAAACAGTTTGAGCGCCTCTTCCTGCAGCCGCTCCACGCCGGGTCCGATCGCCGCCAGCGATTCCTCGGCACCGCAATGCGGGCAGAGATGCGGCCGCGGCATCGAGAAGCCGCAGTGATGGCAGACCAGCCGTTGGCGGAAGCGGTGATCAACCAGCCAGGCATCGCAGATATTGCAGGAGAAGCGGTGGCCGCAACTGCGGCACAGGGTCAACGGCGCGTAGCCGCGGCGATTGAGAAACAGCAGCGCCTGTTCCTTGCGCTCGATGGCGATGCCGATCTTCTCCGCCAGGACCGGCGAGATGAAGCGGCCGCGCGCTGGGCCTTCGCGACGCAGGTCGATCGCCTCGATATGCGGCATGTGCTGACCGCCGAACCGCGACGGCAGGGCGACGCGCTGGTAGCGGCCCTTGCGCGCATTGACCTCGCTTTCGACGGAGGGCGTCGCCGAGGCCAGGATGATCGGGATCTTTGCCAAGTTGGCGCGCACTACGGCCATGTCGCGGGCGTGGTAATGCGCGCCCTCGCTCTGCTTGTAGGCTTGGTCGTGCTCCTCGTCGACGATGATCAGCCCGAGTTTGGCGTAGGGCAGAAACAGCGCCGAACGCGCACCGACCACCACATGGGCCTCGCCATTGCTGATCGCCGCGAAATTGCGCGCGCGGGTGCGCGGCGTCAGTTCGGAATGCCACTCCAGCGGACGGACGCCGAAACGCAGCGCAAAGCGATCGAGAAACTGGCCGGTGAGCGCGATCTCCGGCATCAGGATCATCACCTGCTCGCCGCGCCGGACGGTCTCCGCCACCGCCTCGAAATACACCTCGGTCTTGCCGGAGCCGGTGACGCCGTCGAGCAGCGCCACGTGAAACGCGCCGCTCGCCGCCAGCGTCTGCAGCGCGGTGGCAGCGGCGCGCTGCTCCGGCGAAAAATCCGGCTCGCAGAACAGCGGATCCGGCGCCGGCGGCGCCATTGGCCGCGCCATTGCCTCGACCATGAGCGTGCCTTCGTCGACCAGCCCATCGATGACGCCGCTGCTGCAGCCGGCTTCCTTCACCAGATCCGATTTGGCGTGCAGCAGCCCGTCGGACAGGATCTCGATCAGGCGCTGGCGCGCCGGGGTCATGCGCTTCGGCGGTTCGCCGACCAGCCGCACGCCCAAGCGCACGCGTTCGGGGCCCAGTTCACCCATGCGCAGCGTCATGCGCAGCACCATGCCGCGCGACGACAGGGTGTAATTGGCGACCCAGTCGACCAGATCGCGCAGTTCCTGCCTGAAGCGCGGCACGTCGAGTTTGTCGCCGACATCCTTCAGCCGGTTGTGCAGCCGCGGATCGGGATTGGGGTTTTCCGCCCACACCACTCCGACCACGTCGCGGGCGCCGAGCGGCACGGTGACGACATCGCCGGGCTGCAGGTCGACGCCGCGCGGCACCCGATAGGAATAGGCCTGGTTCAGCGCCACCGGCACCAGCACGTCGACCACGCGCGGCGCCAGAGACGGGAACAGACTGGGCGCGGAATCGTCCATGGAGGAATCGGGCTCTGCGGGAGGTGGGGCTAACTTAGGGACTGGCGGGGGCAAATAGAAGCGGCGCCTTCCTTCCCTCTCCCGCTTGCGGGGGAGGGCGGCCGCGCGCAGCGCGGTCGGGTGGGGGCTCTGCAGATAGCTTCCTGCTTGTGGCACCCCCCACCCTAGCCCTCCCCCGCAAGCGGGAGAGGGGACGAATGCGGCCACGCCATCGCGCCTTGTTGATCTCCAGCCCGCTTCACCAAAGTGAAACGCGCACGGTGTGATAATGTCGCTCTGTTCGCGCATCGCGCCTTGCAAGGCAAACTCATGGCCAAGCCGATTTTTGCCAAGCCGATCTCGCCCGCCGCCGTCGAGCTGGCCTGCGCCGACGAGGGCACTTCGCTGCAGATGACGCGCTGGCTGTCGCATCTGCGGGCCGAGCGGCGGCTGTCGCCGAAGACGCTGGAGGCCTACGCCCGCGATGTCCGGCAATTCCTGAGCTTCCTCGCCGAACATTGGGGCACGCGCGTCACCCTGTCGCGCTTCGCCGCGCTCGAAGCGAGCGATGTCCGTGCCTTCATGGCTTCGCGCCGGGCCGACGACATCGGCGGCCGTTCGCTGATGCGGGCGCTGGCCGGGCTGCGCTCGTTCGGACGTTTCCTCGAGCGCGAAGGCCAGGGCAGCGTCGGCGCGCTGTCCGGCATCCGCGCGCCAAAAATCGGCAAAAGCCTGCCGAAGCCGATCCAGATGGCGGCGGCCCGCCGCCTCACCGACGCCGACGAACGCGCCGGAGAGAATCGCGAGCCGTGGATCTGGGCCCGCGATGCCGCGGTGATGGCGCTGCTGTACGGCTCCGGGCTGCGTATTTCCGAAGCGCTCGGGCTGAAGCGTCGCGAGGTGCCTCAGCCCGGCGCCGGCGACGTGCTGATCGTCAACGGCAAGGGCAACAAGACCCGCATGGTGCCGGTGCTGCAAAACGTGCTGGCGCTGATCGCCGACTACGCCAAGATGTGCCCGCATCCGCTGCCGCCGGAAGGCCCGATGTTCGTCGGCGCCCGCGGCGGCCCGCTCTCGCCGCGCATCATCCAGCTGACCATGGAACGGCTGCGCGGCGCGCTCGGCCTGCCCGACAGCGCCACGCCGCATGCACTGCGCCACTCCTTCGCCACCCATCTGCTGACCCGCGGCGGCGATTTGCGCGCAATCCAGGAGTTGCTTGGCCACGCCTCGCTGTCGACCACCCAGATCTATACCGGCATCGACACCGAGCGGCTGTTCGAGGTTTACCGGACCGCGCATCCGCGGGCGTAAGCTCGCCTGGATTTCAGGTGTCGTCCAATCGTCATCCGGCAGCCCCTTGCGCGGCGCGCGCGGTTCGGTCAAATCGGTATTCCAATCAACCGGAGAGGGGTCCCCGATGAGCGCGCACGAGAGCATGGAGCATGCCGAACATGCCGAGCATGCGTCCGGGTCGAACAAGAACATCGCGCTGCTGATTGCGGTGATCGCGCTGTTCCTGGCGCTGTCGGAGACCCTCGGCAAGGGCGCGCAGACCGAATCCATCAGCAAGAACGTCGAGGCGTCCAACCTGTGGGCGTTCTTCCAGGCCAAGAGCATCCGCCGTACCGTGGTGCAGGCCACCTCGGACCAGGCCCGCTTGAGCCTCGGTCAAATGGGCGACGATGCCGCCAAGGCCGCGCTGACCAAGCAGATCGAGGACTGGAAGAAGACGGCGGACCGTTACCGTTCGGAGCCGGAGACCGGTGAAGGCTCGGAGCAGCTCGCCGCCCGCGCCAAGGAAGCCGAGCACGCCCGCGACCTGGCGATGGCCCGCTATCATCATTACGAAGTGGCCTCCGCCGCCTTCCAGATCGGCATCGTGCTGGCATCGGCCACCATCATCACCGGCATGATCGCGCTGGCCTATGTCTCCGGCTTCCTCGCCTTCGCCGGCATCGCCTTCACCCTGATCGGCCTGTTCGCGCCGCACGCCGTGCATCTGATGTGAGACGCGCGCGGCGCGCCAAGTATTCCTTTGAATGTCAAACAGCCCAGCCCTCGCATTCTCGCGGCGCATGATGCGTCCGAGGTGTGGGCAGATCTCCCCTCGAAGCATGAGGGGAGCGGCGCGCCGGCAGGCGCGGGATGGTGGTTGGGACGCGAGCCGCATTGCTGCGGATCGCGGCGCCTGCGGGCGCGCCACCGCGGGGTTTCTGGCAAGGGGACCGTTCTTCCGGGGACTCGGCGCGGTCG
>DATCUS010000108.1:0-12777 GCA_036561845.1 Tardiphaga sp.
GATAGACGTCGTGACTGTCGCAGAGCCGATCCAACGCCCGCGCGCTGCCGACGCTGTCGCTCGTCGCGTACAACCAAAGCGCCAGCAGCAACCGTGGCGATGGCGCCGGATGACCCGGCCGGTTCTCCCGCGCCTTGACCCCATCTTCCAGCTCGCTCAGGTCGAGCCCTTCGACATAAGCCCAGATCACCCGTGCCGGATGATCCTGCCCGATCAGGCTGTCGATATCGACCGCCCGCAATTCGACCTGATTGCGTATTGGCTCGCGCAGCCGAGGTGCACCCCGCGACACCGCTTCGGTTCGCCGCGCCGACTGTTCCGGCAATTCGCCAAAAAGTCCGTCGTCAGCCATCATTCTCTCCAGCAAAGCAATCTGCTTAGAGAATCATATCCGCTCGGCCATCGGTATGAAAAAGATTCACAGCCTCGTAGGGTGGGCAAAGGCGCGTAGCGCTGTGCCCACCATCTCTCCGCGATCGTGGCAAAGGTGGTGGGCACGCTTCGCTTTGCCCACCCTACGAGGATGTGAATCTTTCGACTTTCTGCGATTTCGATGTGAGTCAAATCAACGACTTAGCTTGCTCGAAAACGGCATAAATCGAATTGTCTCTCATGCTCTACGGCAGCGCCGGCTACGATGCCGCACAATGCGCGATCAGCCTCTCCACAAACCCTGCGCATTTCTCCAGCTCGGCCATCGCCACGAACTCATCCGGCGTGTGCGCCTGCGCGATCGAGCCCGGCCCGATCACCACCGACGGAATATCGGCCATGCTGGCAAACAGGCTCGCCTCGGTGCCGAAGGCGACCTTGGCGTGGTCGTTGCGGCCCGCAAGGCTCTTGGCGAGCGTGACGATCGCAGCGTCAGCGTCGGTGTCGAGTGCGGGGTAGTCGAGGATCTCCTCGAAATCGATGCCGCACTCCGGATGTCGCGCCTTCATCGCCGGCTCGAGCTCGGCCTTGGCCCAGGCCACGATCGCGTCCGTCACCTCGCGCGACTCGGTGATGCCGATGCCGCGGCATTCGAAATCCACCGTGCAGGTGTCGGGCACGATGTTCAGCGCGGCGCCGCCATGCACGATGCTGGTGAGCAACGTCGAGTGCGGCACGTCGTAGAGGCTGTTGTTTGATTGCACAGCTGCGAGCGCCACGGCGCGGCGGCGAATCTCGACGATCAGTTCGGCGGCGTATTCGATCGCGTTGACGCCGTCGGGTGCGATCGAGGAGTGGCGGGCGAGGCCATGGAATGTCGCGCGTACGCCGTGTTTGCCCTTGTGGCCGATGATGACCTTCATCTCGGTCGGCTCGCCGATGAAGGCGCCGAGCGGCTTTATCCGTTTCTTCGCGACCTCGCGCAGCATCGGCCGCACGCCGACGCAGCCGATCTCCTCGTCATAGGAGATGGCGAGATGAATCGGCGTTGAAAGCTTCGCCTCCAGCATCTCCGGCACCATGGCGAGGCACACCGCGACAAAGCCCTTCATGTCGGTGGTGCCGCGGCCATAGAGCTTGCCGTCGCGCTCGATCAGCTTGAACGGATCATGGCTCCAGTCCTGGCCCACGACCGGGACGACGTCGGTATGGCCTGACAGGACGAGGCCGGGGCGATCCTCGGGGCCGATCGTGGCCCATAGCGAGGCCTTCTGTCCGGTCGCATCGACGATGCGCTCGCTCTTGACGCCGAGCGCGGTGAGATAGCTTTCGATATGGGCGATTAAAGGCAGGTTGGTGCGGTCGCTGACGGTGTCGAAGCCGACGAGGTCGGCGAGCAGCTTGCGAATCCGGTCGGGTCTTGAGGCTGGCATTCTCAACATCATGTCATGGGAGGGGGTGGTCGGCTCTGCCGCGTGCACGAACCATACCAACGGAACGGCATGAGGTGCAAACCCGCCGGGCAGGGGGCTCAGGCAAGGCCGGTCACGCGACGCTCGAATGCGCTCAATTCTTCTGGGCGGCGCTCTTTTTCGCCGGCGCGGGGGCGGGTGCCACAGCGGTTTCCGCCGGCGCCTGCGGCGTCGCGACCGAAATGGCGAACGGCCGCCACTGGTTGCCGACATTCTGGAACGTCAGATCGAAATTGATCTGCAGCGGGCGGGTGGGGAAGAACCCCGTCAGCCGCAGCATCTTGTTGGGATCGAGATAAGGCGGCGTCGAGAGCTGCGGTGCGGCCAGCGCCACCGAGAACAGGTCGAAGTTGCGCCGGCGCAGGTCGGTGAAACCCAGCGCGAGATCGGCCGCGGTGTTTTTGGCCTGAAACTCGGGCGCCGCGAGATCGCGCAGCACCGAATAGTTTCCGGTGCGGTTGGCGTCGTTCAGCGTCAGCAACGTCGAGCGGATCAGATACAGCGCCTGCTCGGCGCTGACGGGCAATTGCGGTTGCGGCGGCCTGGCCGCGGCCTTGTCGTCCTCGGCCCGGGTCTGGCGCGATGCGGACAGCGACACGGCGGCGACCACGGCCAGAGCGAAGCCGAAGCGCTTGAAGCCAAGTCGCTTGAAGCCACGGCGTTTGAAACCAAGGCGTTTGCCGATGCACGCGGCCAAATCCCGCCTTACCATTCGAGTCTGCCCCTGACACGCGAGCCGAACCGCACGCGCATCATCATGTCCCCACCTGACAACAGGGATGCGAGACTAGCCGCCGGATCGTGACGATGCTGTAACCGCAAAGCAACATATAGAACTCAGCCTTGTCTCAATTCGCAGCCTTGCCTCAATTCAGCGTCCATGACGCGCCGGCCCGCACGCCGACGGCGCCCTGCTGCGCGGCGGTGAACGCGGCATTGAAACGCATGGCGTCCGAGTAGGAATAGCCGAGGCCGACCGCGAGGCCCGACTGTCCCTGGAAATTGCCGAATCCGCCTGAGACCGAGAGCTTGCCGGGGCGCGGGTCGAATTGCAGGCCGGAGGCCGCCAGCGCCAGCGCCACGCCGCCGCGCGCCTCCCGTGTCAGGCTGTCGACGCGGTTGCTCAGCGTCGCCAGCTGGGCGTTGATCCCGTTGATGTCCGCGGTCGATGCGAGCCCGAGGCCCGCCAGCGTCGTCGTCGCGAGGTTGCCGGCCGTGTCCGACGTCACGAGCTGGGTCGGTCCGGACTGCGCGGCCCTGCTCGCGGCCGAGGTGATTCCGCTCATCGTGTAGGTGCTGCCGGCGGTGCCGACCGCGACCTGGTTGGTGCGTGTGGTGGTAGCGCCGCTGCCGATCGCGACCGAGTTGTCGAAATTCGCAGCCGCGCCGTTGCCGATCGCGATGGCGGAGGCGCCCGAGACCGTGCTGTTGTTGCCCATGACGATCGCGTTGGTGGCGTTGACGACGTTGCCGCTGCCGAACACGGATGAGCCGGCCGCGCTAGACGTGCCCGCGATGATGTTGTTTGAGCCGACCAGCTGGACGTTGTCGCCGTTGCCCGCGACGTTCGGCCCGTTCACCGTGTTGTTGTCGCCCGCCACGAAGCTGCCGTTGCCGTTGACGGTGTTGGGATCGCCGAGGGCGAACGTGCCGTTGCCGTTGACGATCTGCCCGGTGCCGAACGCGCCGCTGTTGTTGCCGGTGACGACGTTGATCGAGCCGACGGCCGACGTATTGTTGCCGTTGGCGATATTGTTGAAACCGATGGCCGCGCTCAGCGTGCCGAGCGCCTGGGCACCGCCGCCGAATGCGGCGGAGCTTCCGCCAGTTGCCACCGAATTGGGACCGACCGCGGTATTGCCAGTGAAATCTCCGCTAGCGTTGGCGTTCACGCCGATCGCGACATTGTTGCTGACAATGCCGCTGGAATTCGAGTTGTTTCCTATCGCAACGTTCTCGCTGAAACCGCCAGAGGCATTTGCGCCTGCGCCAGTCGCCGTATTGCGGGCAAAACCGCCGGCCGCGTTGGCGCCATTTCCGATTGCGGTGTTGGTGGAGAAAGGACCGAAAGCACTGGCGTTCTGTCCGCATGCGAAGTTGACATCGCCGCTGGCATCCGCGCCGGCGCCGTCGCCGCCCCCGGCCTGACCGCAGACGAACTGCGCCGCTGCGTGGCGCCCGCCAACCAGAAGACAAAGCGCCGACAGGGCAATGGCCGCGACGACGCGCGCCTTGCGCGTCGGTCCCGACCGCGGGCGCCCCGGCGCGCGCGACCTGGCATTCGCCTTTGAATGCTCCAATGGCAGTCTCGCCCAGTCCAACATCATATTGCTCGCGCGTCAGCCCGCCGAAGAGGCATCGCCATCCCGGCGGCCGATCGCGACGCGATCTTTCGCCTCGCCGGGCCGAGGCCTCTGAAATGCTTCGATTTGCAGCGGTCACCTTACGGGACCTGCCGAGCGGCCTCTACCGCTTGGCACGCAAGCGCATTGCGTCTATTGCAAGTCTTTGCGGAAGGCGTCGTTTTCTTCCCGTGTTATTTTCTTGATTGCAACTTAAGAGGCGGGGCGATGTCAGTCTTTCAGAGCCTGGTTTTCGATACGACCGTACTCGACGGCATTACCGATCCCGCGGTTCGGGCCCGCGTGTGGGCGGAGTGCTTCGAGCAGATCGTCACCGGCATGGACATGGGATTTGCCGACGATGACGCCCGCATCATCGGGACGCACAAATTCCTGATGAACGAGACCATCGCGCTGGGGGAGATGTTCAGCTCGTCCTTTGTCGGCGAGCGGACCAGGAAGCACATCAACCGCGACGACGAGGACCATGTCTATCTGAGCTTCAACATCGGCGTGACCACTCATATCGGCCGCCAGCTCGGGCGCGAGATCGATATCGCACCGGGGCAGGCGGGACTGGTCGTGCTGGACGCCAGCACGAAAGCCATTGCTCTGAACAACGGCCATTGCATCAGCCTGAAATTGCCGAGCGCGATTTTCCGGGAGTGGGGCCTGTCCCCGGTCGACCTGGCCTGCCGTCCGATCGATTGCACCGGCGCCGACTATCAGCTCCTGACCGGCTATGCGCGGCTGCTGATCGCCAATGGGGCGGGGCTGGACGAGGGCGGCGCGGCGGAAGCAACGCGTCACCTGATCAAGCTCACGGGCCGCTGGCTCGGCGCAACCGACGGCGTGCGGGGGCCGGAGGGCGAGGACGCGGTCTACCGGGCCCGGCTCGCCTTCATCCGGCAGACGATCAGCAAGCAGGCCCTGGATCCCGAGGTCAGCCTCGAGCGCGTGGCGCGGCGGCTCGGCATGCCGTCCCGCACCGTTCAGCACATGCTCGCGAAGGCCGGCGAGAGCTTTTCGCAGATCGTGATGGCGGCGCGGCTGCGGCGGGCGCGCGTCTATCTGCTAGATCCCATCTATGCCGATCTGCCAGTCGCCGACATTGCGTTTCGCTGCGGCTTCCTCGACGTCTCGAGCTTCTACCGGGCTTTTCGCGCCGCCTACGACATCACGCCGAAATCGCTGCGGGAGCAGGCGGGAACCATGTCTCCGGAATAGGCCGTAGCCCGAATCGAGCGCGGGGCAATCCGGGCTACGAGATCTTGCGTTGCCCGACGGGCAAAACACCCAAGCCATCGGTCAATCCGCGCGAACAAAAATATTCGCCTTTACAGAAATTCGGAAACGGCGTATGTGTCGCCTCACTCCGGCCCAAGGAAGAGGGGCGTATCGCGATCGTCACGAACGCGGGCCGGGCGGCGGTGGACGTGGATCACATCGGCGCGAAAAGCTTCGCGGGGCGGGCAACCGTGAGCGAAGGCGTCGCGCGCACGACCGGTGTGATCTGCGTACGGCAAAATCGTGTGGTCCTGGCGCCCGCAGGCTGGCGTCAAGCGTTGCGGTGGTGCGTGCTGTCCAACCGGACATGCGCATCGTCCGCCGCAAGGCGACGGGGGCAATAGTGCATCGCTCCCCGGGGAGAGCGCGACATAAGCCGTCAAACCACTGCGCAGGGAAGGCCGGATGTTTGGCTTCACCTGTATGCCGCTGTGCAGCCTCTTGTAGCGCAACCTTTGCACAGTGGACCGCGGGTGCCAGCCGGCACCCGGTCTTCCCTGCGCCCTTTTTCCTGAGGGCAAGGCGACGAAGCAAAGCTCGGGCGAAATGCGCCGCGAGGATGAACAGCTATGTCCATCGATGAAAAGCAGTCTTGTGCCCCGGACGCAGCGCAGCGCACCCGGCGATGCGCAGCATCGGTCCGGTGTGATGCGCTGCAGAGCCGGGGCCCATGTTGCAGCGAGTGGTGCGGCCTGCTGGGTCCCGGCTCTGCGGAGCGTAACTTTGTGCCGCACCGCGTCCGGGACACCAGAGAGCGCTTGTTAAACCGGCTTGCCCGTATACGGCATCGAGGCCGTCAGGCCGCCGTCCACCGGGAACGCCTGGCCGTTGACATACGAAGCCTCGTCGCTCGCCAGAAACAGTCCCATTGCCGCGAGCTCGTGCGGCTGGCCGGCGCGCTTCAGCGGGTTGAGCTGGCCGATCTTGTCGGTGGTGCCGCGCTCCTTGGCGCGGTCGAACACCGGCTTGGTCATGCCGGTCTCGATCAGGCCCGGGCACACCGCGTTGATGCGCACGCCGGTGCCGGAGAGCGAATAGGCGGTGGTCTGCACCAGGCTGATCACGCCGGCCTTGCTCGCCGCATAGGGATGACCGCTCGCGCCGGCCTTGAGGCCCGCGACGGACGCGGTCAGCACGATCGCGCCGGACTGCTGCTTCACCATGTGCGGCATCGCGTGCTTCACCGCGAGGAACGGTCCGATCAGATTGACGCGCAGGACCTCCTGCCAATGCTCCACGGTTTGCTCGCCGAGCGGCACCAGCCCGCCGGAGACGCCGGCATTGGCCCAGATCACGTCGAGCCGGCCGTGCGTCTTCACCGCCTTGTCGATGACGGCGATGACGTCCTGCTCGGAACCTGCATCCGCGATCATGGCTTCGGCGACGCCCCCGGCCTTCTTCACCTCGTCGACGGTTTCCTTCACCGCCTCGGTGCGATCCACCGCGATCAGCTTGGCGCCTTCTTTGGTGAACAGCAGCGCAGCCGCGCGGCCGATGCCGCTGCCGGCGCCGGTGATGATGACGGATTTGCCTTGCAGGCGGCCCATGCGTTTCTCCCTTTGGCTCGTACGCGACGCTTGCCGCGCAACGGAATTTCAAACAAGATTTTAAACGGTAAAGTGTCTTGAGACAGGTTCGCTACTGACGTACAGCGACATCACACGGGATGGAAGGGTTTCGATGGCAGCCGCAGACAAGCCGAATGTGGTCACGACACGGTGGTGGTGGGTCCGTCACGCGCCGGTGCGCAACGACGGCGGCAACATCTACGGACAGAGCGATCTCGCCTGCGACACCAGCGACACCTATGTGTTCAATGCTGTTGCCAAGGTGCTGCCACGCAAGGCGGTCTGGTATTCGAGCAATCTGATGCGCACGCACCAGACCGCGGAGGCTATCTGGGCGGCCGGGTATCCGAAGCCTGCGTCGATGCCATGGGAAGCCGATCTCGCCGAGCAGAACCTCGGCCGTTGGCAAGGCATGAACCGCGCGCAGTTCATCGCCAGCCGTCCCGTGGGGTCGAGCTGGTTCGCCGACATCAACGAGCCTGCCCCTGGCGGCGAAAGCTTCATGGACCTCTACAACCGCACGCGCCGCACCATCGAGCGGATCAACGCCGAGGCGGCTGGGCAGGACATCATCGCGGTTGCGCATGGCGGCACCATCAAGGCTGCGCTCGGACTTGCGCTCGAGGGGCAGTTGGAGAAGGCGCTGTCGTTCGACATCGACAATTGCTCGATCACGCGGCTCGATCATTTTGCAAGCCCCGAACGCATGGTGTGGCGATTGCCGATGGTGAACCAGCAGCCCTGGATCGCGGATGACGCACACGCGGCGATGCATCAACTCGCGGGTCCGGAAGTCAAGAAGCTCGCCTGAGCCATTGTCCGCTCGCGCAACCGCGGCGTAAACTTCAGGCCGATTCAAATCATACTCTGGGAGAGAAACATGACCTTGTTCGACATGAAGGGCAAAGTTGCCGTCATCACGGGATCGACGCGCGGCATCGGGCTTGCGATCGCCGAGCGTATGGCCGAGCACGGCGCCAAGGTGGTGATCTCTTCGCGCAAGGCCGATGTCTGCGACCAGGTGGCAAAGGGGATCAACGACAAGTTCGGCAAGGGCACCGCGGTCGCGATCGCCGCCAACATCTCGTCGAAGGAAAATCTGCAGAACCTCATTGACGAGAGCAACCGCGCCTTCGGCAAGATCGACGTGCTGGTCTGCAACGCGGCGTCGAACCCGTATTACGGTCCGCTCGCCGGCATCTCCGATGATCAGTTCAGGAAGATTCTCGACAACAACATCGTCGCCAACAACTGGCTGATCTCGATGGTGGTGCCGCAGATGATCGAGCGCAAGGATGGCTCGATCATCATCGTCTCATCGATCGGCGGCCTCAAGGGTTCGACCATCCTCGGCGCCTACGCGATCTCGAAGGCCGCCGACATGCAGCTCGCGCGCAACCTCGCCTGCGAATACGGCAAGGACAACATCCGCGTGAACTGCATCGCCCCGGGCCTGATCAAGACCGATTTTGCCAAGGCGCTGTGGGACAATCCGGAGAACCTGAAGGCCTCGACCTCGCGCTCGCCGCTGCTCCGCATCGGCATCCCCGACGAGATCGCGGGCGCCGCCGTGTTCCTCGGCTCGAAGGCCGGCGACTTCATGACCGGCCAGACCATGGTGATCGACGGCGGCGCGACGATCAGCTGAGGCGTTCCCGCAGGGGACGCGGTTGGGCCAGCGGGTGCGGCGAGGAACCAACCGGGTTCCGGCTCGTTAGGCTGCACATTCATCTTTGAATGGCGCAGCAGGCGAGGGCCGGAAGCGAGACAGATGATCCCCACGGTGATCAAGCCGCAATCTCCGGACGACGTCGCCGCGATGGTTGTCACGGTGGGCGCGGCGATCCTGACCATCATCATTGTCGCGGCGCTCTATCTGGGACGGGAAATCTTCGTTCCCGTCGCACTCGCCATCCTGCTGAGTTTCGTCCTCGCAGCTCCAGTCAGGCTGATGCAGCGTCTTCACGCCCCGCGAGCTCTGGCTGTGGTCGGCGTCGTGCTGTTCGCCTTCGTGATCATCTTCGCGCTGGGAAGCGTGATCGCGACTCAGCTCAATGGCCTGGCCGGCGATCTGCCGAAGTACCAGGCCACGATCCTGTCCAAGATCCAGTCGGTGCGCGGCGTGGCAGGCGGCAGCTCCACGCTCGAGCGTGCGGCCGAGATGCTTCAGGATCTTGGCAAGGAACTGGATAAGCCGAAGTCTGTCGCGCCCACAAATCCGCTGACCTCGGGCACTCCGGCCCATCCCGGCGTCAAGCCGGTCCCGGTTGAGGTGTTGCAGCCCGATCCCGGCGCGCTGGAGAGCCTGCGCTCGCTGATCGCGCCCCTGGTATCGCCGCTGGCAACGACGGGAATCATCGTCATCTTCGTGATCTTCATCCTGATTCAGCGCGAGGATCTGCGAAACCGTTTGATCAGGCTGGCCGGCTCCCACGATCTGCAACGCACCACTGCGGCCCTCGACGATGCCGCGGCGCGCCTCAGCCGGCTTTTCCTCAACCAGCTCATGCTGAATACCGGCTTCGGCGTGATGATCGGCACCGGCCTGTGGCTGATCGGAATTCCCAGCGCGGCGCTGTGGGGCATTCTCGCGGCCGTGCTGCGCTTCGTGCCCTATATCGGCTCCATCATAGCGGCGGCGTTTCCGCTTGCGCTCGCCGTGGCGGTCGATCCCGGCTGGTGGATGCTGGCCTGGACCGCGGCGCTGTTTTTCGTCATCGAACCGCTGGTCGGGCAGGTGGTCGAACCTCTGTTGTACGGCCGCACCACCGGCCTTTCGCCCGTGGCTGTCGTCGTCTCGGCCACGTTCTGGACAGCGCTGTGGGGACCGATCGGGCTCGTGCTCGCAACGCCGCTGACTGTGTGTCTGGTCGTGCTGGGCCGGCACGTCGAGCGGCTGTCCTTCCTGGATGTCATGTTCGGCGACCGCCCGGCACTGTCGCCTCCGGAGATTTTCTATCAGCGCATGCTGGCGGGAGATCCGACCGAGGCCGCCGAGAAGGCCGAGCAGTTTCTCAAGGAGCGGTCGCTCGCTGCCTATTACGATGAAGTCGCGCTCAAGGGCATGCAACTGGCCCAATCGGACCTCGACCGCGCTGCCCTGGACCAGATCCGGCTCGTACGCATCCGCGATACCGTGGTTGAGTTTGTCGACGATCTCTCCGACCTGGATGACGGCCGTCCCGTCGGGAGTGAGCGCACCGAGGATGCTGAGGCAGTCGATGCCGTCGAAACCGTCGCCCCGGCCAGTGACCAACCGGACATCCCCGTGCTCGATGCAGTCAAACTTGCGGAGCCATTTCGCGGCGAAAATGCCGTGCTCTGCATTGGCGGCCGTACCATGCTCGACGAGGCCGGTGCCATCATGCTCGCGCAGCTGTGCCGCGCGCATGGCGTCGGCAGCCGTGTCGAGGGACCGGAGGTCTTGTCCACCGCCAACATCTTCCGTCTCGAGACGTCAGGCGTGGCCTTGGTCTGTCTGGGCTATGTCGGCATCACGAGCCCGGCGCATCTGCGCTACGCGGTGCGCCGGCTTCGCCGCAAGCTGCCGCATGCGTCCATCATGGTTGGATGCTGGGCGGAGGACGTCGCAAACATCGACGAGCTGCGTGAGACGGCGAAGGCCGATCTGTTTGCCACCTCGCTGCGCGAGGCGGCGCAAATCGTCGTCTCCATGGCACAAGGCCAGGTTGGCTCCGCGCCGTCTGTTGCGGAGCCTGCCGTGTTGGCGCGTGCCTGAAAAGGCTACTCAACCGCCGCGTAAACCAGATTTCGCACCAAGGTCCGCGTGAAGTCACGCTGGCCAGGGCCCTGGCTCATGAACACCGTGAACAGGTCTTCCTTCGGATCGATCCAAAAGAACGTCCCCGCAATGCCGCTCCAGAAATACTGACCGACGCTGCCGGGGAAGGGCGCGATGCCGGCGTCGCGGCGCACGGCGAAGCCGAGACCAAAGCCATGGCCGGGCGACAGCAGCGTGCCATTTGTCACGACGTGCGGCCCGAGGTGGTCCGACGCCATCAGCTCCAGCGTCTTGCGGCCGATGATCCTGTTGCCGTCGAGTATGCCGCCATTGCGCAGCATCAACGCAAAGCGGGCATAGTCCATTGTGGTTGAGACCAGACCACCGCCGCCGGACTCAATGATCGGCTGCTCCAGTGCGCTGAACAGCGCGACCTTGTCGCCGGTCCAGGGATCGGCCGCGAACGGCTCGGCGAGCCGGCTGGCGTTGGCTTCACTTGTCGAGAATCCGGTCTCGGTCATCTGCAAGGGCGCGAGGATGCGCTCGGTGAGGAAGGCGCCAAGCGACTTGCCGCTGACCACCTCGATGATGCGGCCGAGGATATCGGTGGAGCGGCTGTAGTTGAACTCGTCACCGGGATGGCAGACCAGCGGGAAGCTCGCCACCAACGCGGCGTGCTCGGCATTGGTGATCTTGCGGCTGCGCACCCGCGAGTCCTGGTAGATCTTGTGCACGGGGCCGTCGCCCTGGTGCTCGTAGGTGAGGCCGGAGGTGTGGCGGAGCAGGTCCTGCACCGTCATCGGCCGCTTCGGCGGAACCAGCTCCAGCTTGCCGCCGCTGACGACACCGACCTTCTGGCCTGCGAACTCCGGGATGAATTTTGCAACGGGATCGCCGAGCAGCAGGTGGCCGTCCTCAAGCAGCGCCATGATGCCGACCGACACGATCGGCTTGGTCATCGAGAAGATGCGGAAGATCGAATCAAGCGTCATCGGCGCGGACCCGGTGGGGCTCTGCTTGCCGAGCGCCTCGAACCAGCCGACCTGGCCGCGCCGGGACACCAGCACGGTCACGCCGGGGACGGTTCCCTTGTCGATCTCGCGCTTGAAGGCATCCGACATCGCCTGGAGACGAGGGCGTGACAGGCCCAGCGTCTCGGGCTTGGTCTCAGGCAAAGGCGGGGTTTTCGGCGCTATCGCGGCGCGAGGGGCGGCTGTGGCGGTCATGTTCACTCCCGGGGGCACATTAATTATCAGGGACGAAGTGTGGCCCAGAAGGCGCGGCACAAACAAGCGAAGCCAGCGCGCTTCACCCTTGCAATCCGGCCGCCCCCTGTGCTTGAAAGCGGCCCTGATCCTAAGGCGACGCAGGGTCCGTAGGAGTGTAGCTCAATTGGTAGAGCACCGGTCTCCAAAACCGGGGGTCGCAGGTTCGAGCCCTGCCACTCCTGCCAGCTAATCCAACAATCAGGATCGACAGGCAGGACGGCGCCGGGCCGAAGGCTCGGACCATGGATGACAGGGACGGGGTAAGCCCTTGATCGGGATCAGGTCCGCGGCAGGTGGCCACGGGCATTCCGGCCCGCCCGCACCTTGACCTTTGGCCCCATCCGCAGTATCTACGCCGCACTCGCAGCCGGCCCGTTAGACGCGGATCTCCGGCGCGGCTTTGAAATCCCCGAACAATCGAGCCCGGTTTCCGGCTCATCCTTCGAGACAGAGGGCTGGGCCAACGGCGGCTGTTCGGATCCCTGAAATTCATTCGCGTCCGGCGACGGACGTTGGACATCAAACGATGGCAGTCAGCCCGTTCAAGTTCTTGCAGGAAGTGCGCTCGGAGACCGCCAAGGTCAGCTGGCCGACCCGTCGTGAGACCACGATCACCACCATCATGGTGTTCGTCATGGTCGCGGTGGCCTCGATCTTCTTCTTCGCCGCCGACCAGATCATCCGCGTCCTCATCACCTTCCTTTTGGGCATTCACTGATGGCTACA
>DATCUS010000109.1:0-20718 GCA_036561845.1 Tardiphaga sp.
ATGCCACCCGCCGCCGGCTGGTAGGCAGGGAGATCGTTGGAGGGCGTCTTGTAGGGCTCGGTCATGCGAATCGTCTTCTGCCCACGATGGCACCGCGGGGCCGTGAAGGGGAGCCTTCATAGCAGGGATCTCAGGCATATAGGGGGCGGAGCGGCGAGTTGACAGAGTTTTCCCGTGCGGCCCGCCCGACTCGGACGGTTCAGCCTCCTGCAGTGCTCTCGTTTGGTTGATCCGGCGTATCCCGCGACCGGGGAACTTTCGTTCCAATTCCGGCTTGTTTTCGCGATCGACACGCGGCGCTCATGTCGCGTTAAAGAGCACGAAAATCTGAGGTTGTGTCATGCTGGGCTGGGTTGTCACGTTTCTGATCGTCGCCCTGATCGCGGGTATTCTGGGCTTTGGCGGCATCGCCGGCGCGTCCATCGAGATCGCCAAGATCATCTTCTTCGTCGCGATCGTCCTGTTCCTGATTTCGGCCGTGGTCGGTCTGGTCCGCGGTCGCACCCGGGCATAGCGGGCGCTATTTTTTGGCGGGCATTCCGATGCTGCGGCCCAATCCCTCGGGACGCGGCACCGCCTGATGCGCGTTCGCCAGGACTGCAATGCGAGCGCGGATATCCGGCGGGAATGGCGCAACCTTGCGGGCATTCATGTCCATGTGGATGGTCATGTTTTCCGAAGTCGCCGATATCCAGCCTTCGGTGGCGTGGCGCAATTCCTTGAAAGTGTGCAGCCGCTTGTCGTCGGCTGCGACCAGCAGGATCGACACCTGGACGGGATCGCCGAGATGGATCTCGCGCAGATAGCGAACGTGGCACTCCGCGGTGAACGTCGAGCCCCCGCGTGCCTTCAGATAGGCCGGGCCGATGCCGAGCTTCAGCCACAGCTCGTCGATCGCGCGGTCGAACAGCACGTTGTAATAGGCCATGTTGAGATGGCCGTTATAGTCGATCCATTGCGGTTCGATGACCATCACGGACGACAGGAACGGCGCCGGCTGCAGCAACAGGTCGTCAGAACCCGCGGTCGTTGTCATCGGCTATCCCCACCCCTGTCATTCAGCATCCCTTGACCCATTATACTTACTTTGTCACGGTCCCGCGCGCCGGAGGATGTGACGTGGGTACAATGACCAACAATCTGAAACGACCGGAGCCGGTGGCGCTGGCCAGCGCCATCGAAGCGCTCGCCGCGCGGTTCGGCAACCGGCTGGTGACCTCTCAGGCCGTGCGCGAGCAGCATGGCCACACCACCACGTGGCTGCCCAACCAGCCGCCGGATGCGGTGGTGATGGCGCAGGAGACTGCGGACATCCAGGACGTCGTGCGGATCTGTGCCGCCAACGGCGTTCCGGTGATCGCGTTCGGCACCGGCACATCGCTGGAAGGCCAGGTCAACGCGCCCGCCGGCGGCATCTGCATCGACCTGCGCGACATGAACCGTATCCTTGAAGTCCATAACGAGGATCTGGATTGCGTGATTCAGCCGGGCGTCACCCGCAAGGCGCTGAACGAGAACCTGCGCGACCAGGGCCTGTTCTTCCCGATCGACCCGGGCGCCGACGCCTCGCTCGGCGGGATGGCCTCGACCCGCGCCTCCGGCACCAATGCGGTGCGCTACGGCACCATGCGCGAGAACGTGCTGGCGCTGAAGGTGGTGCGCGGCGACGGCGAGATCATCAAGACCGGCACCCGCGCCAAGAAATCCTCGGCCGGCTACGACCTCACCCATCTGTTCGTCGGTGCCGAAGGCACCCTCGGCATCATCAGCGAATTGACGATCAAGCTGCGCGGCATTCCCGACACCATCGCCGCTGCGGCCTGTTCGTTCGCGACCGTGGAAGGCGCCTGCCAGGCCACCATCCTGGCCATCCAGACCGGCATTCCCGTTGCGCGCATCGAACTGCTGAACGAGGCCCAGGTCCGCGCCTGCAATGCCTATTCAAAGCTGACGCTGCCGGAAACGCCGCTGCTGCTGCTGGAATTCCACGGCAGCGAGGCCGATGTCGCCGAGCAGTCGCAGAACTTCCGCGACATCGCGCTGGAATGCGGCGGCGGTGCGTTCACCTGGACCACCAAGCCGGAAGATCGCACCAGGCTCTGGCAGGCGCGCCATGACGCTTACTGGGCCGTGAAGAGCCTGCGGCCCGGCTCCGAAGTGGCCGCGACCGACGTCTGCGTGCCGATCTCGCGGCTTGCCGAATGCGTCACGGCAACCGAAGCAGATCTGGCGCGGCTCAACCTGCTGTCGCCGATCGTCGGCCATGTCGGCGACGGCAATTTCCACTGCTCGCTGGTGTGCGATCCCACCGATGTCGGCGAATTGGCCCGCTGCGAGGACTTCATGCATCGCCTCGTCGAGCGCGCCCAGGCGATGGGCGGTACCTGCACCGGCGAGCACGGCATCGGGCAGGGCAAGCAGAAATACCTCAGGGCCGAACTGGGAACGGAGGCGCTTGATGCCATGCGTGCGATCAAGCAGGCGCTGGATCCGCAGAACATCTTCAATCCCGGCAAGATCCTGCCAGCACGCTGAGCTCTGCATATGATCGGCGGGATATTTCTCTCGTCGACACACACAGCAACAATTCGCCCGCTTTTAGCGGGCGGTATTCGCATAGGACTTAACGTTCTTTAAACATTTTTCAGTTGTATAATATGTTGACACAACCATTCTTTATTTATGTGTCGATCCACCGCAATGACGCGTTGGCAGGTTTGAGGCCCAACAACTCCTGACGCGATGCGTGCGTCCAAATCCAAAGGCTCGCAATGCGGCTTCCGTTCTTCTACGGCTGGATCGTCATCGCCGTCACTTTCGTCACGATGGCCATCGGCGTAAACGCCCGGACCTCGTTCTCGCTGTTTTTTCCGCCAATCATCCAGGAGTTCGGCTGGGAGAGGGGCGTCACCGCCGGCGCCTTCTCGTTCGGCTTTCTGATTTCGGCGATCATGAGCCCCCTGATGGGGCGGCTGATGGACCGCGCGGGGCCGCGGGCGGTGATGGAACTCGGCGTCGGCTTGATGGCTGCCGGCCTGCTGCTGGCGCCGCTGACAACCCAGCCCTGGCACCTCTATCTGACCATCGGTGTGCTGGTCGGAGCCGGCAGCGTTTGCCTCGGCTATTCCGGCCAGTCGCTGTACCTGCCGAACTGGTTCATCCGCAAGCGCGGGCTTGCGATCGGACTTGCCTTTGCCGGGGTCGGCATCGGCTCGATCACCGTATTGCCCTGGGTCCAGTTCATGATCGAGCAGAGTGGCTGGCGCACGGCATGTTCGACCATGGGCATTCTGGTGCTTGTGGTTCTGGTCCCGGTGAATCTGCTGCTGCGCAAGCGGCCACAGGATATGGGGCTGCAGCCTGACGGCGACGGCGCACCGGGTGCCTCGTTCAAGCCGGTGTCGAATGTGGTGGACCATGCCTGGGTCAGCACCGACTGGACGCTCCGCCGCGCGATGCGAACGGCGCGGTACTGGTGGCTGGCGCTCGGCCTGTTCGGCGGGCTCTATGCCTGGTACGCGGTTCAGGTCCACCAGACCAAATACCTGCTCGATATCGGCTTCAGCCCCGGCGTCGCCGCCTGGGCCCTCGGGATGGTCAGCCTGTTCGGCGTGCCCGGGCAGATCCTGCTCGGCCATCTCTCCGACCGGATCGGCCGCGAATGGATCTGGAGTGTCAGCGGCCTCGGCTTTGCCATCTGCTTCGCCGCGCTGATCGGCCTCGAATATGCCCCGAGCATGGCCCTGGTCTACCTGATGGTCATTTCGCAGGGGCTGCTGGGCTACGGCGTGACGTCGATCATGGGTGCGGTCGTGGCGGAGATTTTCCAGGGCGAGCACTTCGGCAGCATTTTCGGCACCCTGATGCTGGCCGCGCTCGCCGGCGGCGCTGCAGGTCCGCTGGTGACCGGGATCGTCCACGACATCTACGGCACCTATACGCCGGCTTTCGCCATCGGAATTGTGGTGAGCGCCGTGGCCACTGCCGCGATCTGGATGGCCTCGCCGGGTAAGGTCCGGGCGGTCGCCGGACGGCAACACCACGCCGCGAACGCGCTGGAGCGGGCCACGTCCGAAGCGCTCTAGACGGCGATTTGCCGCAAGCCAGCAGGCGCCCACCAACGCCATGCTGTGACTTCGCCACAGTTACTCGTATATATACCGGACTTCCGGTGGGAGTTCAGTGCGACCATCGCGACGTTTGCGGACGCAATCGCGAATGTGGGCGCGTTGGAACAGGCCTTGCTTCGTGAAGCGGGCCGCATGTTTCCGGAACATGCTCAGGGGGAGATACCGTGCAGACGACGCTGCTCGGCCTGGCGATTGCCTTTATCATTGCGCTGGTCGCCGCACTGGTCGGCCCGTATTTCGTCGACTGGAATCAGTTTCGGCCGCAGTTCGAGGCCGAGGCGTCGCGTGTTCTTGGCGCGCCGGTGCGCGTCGGCGGCGCGCTGGATGCGCGGTTGTTGCCGGCGCCGTCGCTGCGGCTGCGTTCGGTGGTGGTTGGTGGTGCCAATGATCGCGGCCGGATCCGCGCCGACAAGCTCGACGTCGAGTTCAGTCTGAGCTCGCTGATGCGCGGCGAATGGCGCGCCACCGAACTCACGATCAACGGCGCTGCCGTGGATCTCGGTCTCGATGCCCAGGGCCGCATCGACCTGCCGTCCTCCACGGGCCGCTTCAATCTCGGCGCTCTGGCGATCGACCGGCTGAACCTTACCGGGCGTGTTGCACTGCATGATGCTGCCAGCCGCGGGACGCTGGAATTGAACGACATCGCCTTTAGTGGCGATGTCCGCTCGCTGGCCGGGGCGATGCGCGGCGACGGCAACTTTACGCTGAAGGGCACGCGCTATCCGTTCCGCGTGTCGTCGGGCCAGACCGTCGATGGGAATGGCACCCGCGTCCATCTCACCATCGATCCCGGCGAACGCCCGCTCGCCATCGATCTCGACGGCGTGTTGTCGTTCGACGGCCGTGCGCCACGTTTCGACGGCGGCCTCGTCCTGGCCGGTCCTCCGAGCCCCAAGGCAAAGTCCGGCGACGACAAGTCGCCAGCGCCATGGCGGCTGTCGGCGCGGCTCAAGGCCGATCCGGCCGCTGCAAAGCTCGAGCAGATCGAAATCAGCTACGGGCCCGAGGAGATGGCACTGAAGCTCGCCGGCCTCGCGGAGGTCCGTTTCGGTCCGTCGCCGCTGCTGCATGCCGTACTGTCGGCGCGGCAACTGGATGCCGACCGACTGCTCGCCCGCGATGCCGATGCCAAGGCGCCCGGCCGCCTGCTGCCGCGGCTTCGCAAGCTGTTCGCGGACTTTCCGCAGCCGCCGCTTGCGACGCAGATCGAGGTCAGCGCGGAACAGATCATGCTGGGCGGTCGTCCGGTGCAGAATCTCGGCGCCGATCTGCATGGCGATGCCACGGCCTGGACCATCGATCGGCTCGATTTCCGCGCGCCGGGCGCGACCCGCGTCACGGTGAGCGGGATCGCCCAAGCGGCTGCGGCGGGCAACTTCAAGGGTGCGGTGAGTCTCGACTCCAGTGACCCCGATACGCTGGCAGCCTGGCTGCAGGGCCGCAGCGAGGTCACCTACCGTAGCCAGAAGCCGCTCCGCCTGCGCGGCGATGTGAGCGTGGCTGCGGATCGCTTTGCGATCGACGCAATCAAGGCCGAGATCGACGGCGGCACCGTCGACGGCCGCGTCGCGTTCTCGAATGCGGCGGGCAGCGCTTCACGCTTCGAGGCAGATGTGAAGGCGGACCGTCTGGATGTCGATGCCGCGGCGGCGCTGCTGCGTTCGCTTGCCGGGCCGCCGGGCGATTGGCCGGACGTGGCCCAGCTCTCGCTGGACGTCGATCGGGCCATTTCGGCCGGCCAGGAAATGCACCCTTTCGTGGCGCAGTTCGGCTACAGCCCGCAGACGATATCGCTGGATCGACTCAAGATCGGCGAGGCGTCCACGCTGTTGCTCGAGGGGAGTGGGGCATTCAACCGGATCGAGGCGACGGGAACGCTGGTGCTCAGCGCCGCGTCCGCATCGCCAGCGAAAATGACCGCACTGCTGGCGCCGCTTGCGCCTGCCGTGGCGGCGCGGCTGAACGCGCTGGCGCCGGCACCCGGCGCTGCGAAGGTCAAGCTGACCTTCGACCTCGGCAAGGATGGCAGCCAGGCCGACCGCGCCAGCGCGCGCGCGGTGCTTGATATTGCAGCGCCGCAGATCAGCGGCGTGACGACTTTCACCGCCACGCCGCCGGTTGCGGCGATGCGCAGCCTCGATGTCGACGCGCTATCGCGCAGTGAAATCACTGTCGAATCCAGACTTGCCGCGGGACGTGGATCGCAGTTGTTGACGCTGCTTGGCCTCGACGGCGTGCTGGCCGCGGGCGACGCGCCGCTGGCATTCGAGGGCTCCGCGACAGGGGCGTGGCGCGCGCCGTTGCGCGTCAAGGTCAGGCTTGCCGGCACGGAACTCGACGCCGATGCGCAAGGTACGGCCGAACTGTGGGGCGTGCAGCCGAAAGCCATGCTCGCGCTGGCGGTCCGCCGTGCCAATGTCGCGCCGCTGTTCGATCTCAAGGCGTCCGACGCGCTGGCGCAGAACATCGGGCTTTCTGCCCGCGCCACTCTGGCCGACGGCAAGCTCACGCTCGATGATATCGACAGCACGGTTGCGGGCGCGCGGATGCGCGGTCGCCTGGCACTCGGCCTCGGCGCCGAAAAGACAATCGACGGCCAGTTCGGAATGGACGCCATCGAACTCGCTCCGGTGTTCGGCCTCGTTGTCGGCACCCGGGGACATGATACGACCGAGCCGCTCGGCCGCGGGCTGCTGCAGGGCTGGCGCGGTCAGTTGGCATTCCAGGCGCTGCGCGGCGCGTTGCCGGGCGGTCTCGAACTGCGACCGCTCAGCGGCATCATAAAGAACGACGGGCAGTCGCTCAGCGTTGAAGGGATCAAGGGCACCATCGGCGGCGGCGACGCGACCGCCGACATCGACGTCAAGCCCGGCCTGACCGGCTTGGCTCTGAATGCCCGCATCCAGCTGGCCGACGTCGATGGCGGAGCATTGCACTATCGCGCGCTGGCGATGCCGTCCGGCCGCGTGTCGCTACGCATGACCCTTGCGACCCAGGGGCGTACCGCATTCGGGCTGCAGGGCGCATTGTCTGGCAACGGGCTGCTGTCGATCGACGGGGCGCGGATCGCCGGGCTCAATCCCGACGCCTTTGACGTTGCGATTCGTGCCAGCGACAGCGGGCAGGCCACGGACGACAACCGGTTGCGTCAGATCGTCGAACGGTCACTGCTCACCGGGACGCTTTCGGTGGCGGCGGCGCAGATCCCGTTCGTCATCAAGGACGGCCGCTTGCGGGTCAGTGCCACGACGCTCGACGCCGGCGGCGCACGGGCCATCGTCTCGGGTGGTTACGACGTGGCTGCCGATCAAACCGACGTGCGCGTCGCGCTGACGTCGACGGCCGCGGCATCGGTGACCGCACGCCCCGAGATACAATTGTTCATGGCCGGATCGCCGGACAGGCTTGAGCGCACGGTGGACGTTGCGGCGCTGTCGTCGTGGCTGGCGGTGCGGGCCATCGATCGCGAAACGCGCCGGCTGGATTCGCTCGAACGCGGTGAAGTGCCGCCAGCCGCGCTGCCGGCAGCGATCGTGCCAACCGCGCCGATTGCTCCCCTGGAAACGCCGCAGCAGCCTTCGGCTCCGGACCTGTTAGCGTTGCCGCCTGCCACGGACGTGCCAATGCCCGGACGTGATCCGCGCCGGGCACCATCGCGTCCGGCGGTCTCACGTCCTGCGGCACCGCCGCAGGACCCAGCCACGTCTTCGGTCAGCCAGCAGCTTGCCCCGTTGCCGGCCCCGATCGAAATCAGGCCAGCTCCCGGCGCTGCACGTGCGCCGCGAATGCGGCCCGCGCCTCCGCTGGTCCTGACGCCGCCGCCGGCGAATTCAACGCGACCCTCGTTCTAGCCGATCCCAGCTGTCACTGAGCGCGGTAACGACGAATGTCTGCTTTGCATAGGCGAAGCAGACATTCTGCGTGCTCACATGGACAGGCTGTGTTCCTGGGCGCGATGCGGAACAGCGCGCGTACGGAAGTAGTCCAGCACGAACAACCGAATCGCAGAAGACAGGTTGCCCTGCTGCCGATTGGTGTCGATCTCTCCCACCAGTTCCGAAAGCGTCATGTCCCGAAGATTCGAGATTTCCTTCATGCCGTTCCAGAATGCCTCTTCGAGGCTGACGCTGGTCTTGTGACCCGCGACGACGATCGAACGTTTAACTACGGGCGATTTCATGATGCGTCCTCGCCATCAATGTGATGCTGATCCAGCAAATTATTCGCACGGATTGTGCGCTGCTCTTGCAAATTTCGTTCGGCCTTCGTTCGGCCGAACTGCGCGCGATTGACCTCGGCTTGCTTTGTCGATTGGTCTCGTGCGCTTCGCTTCCTAAATCTGTTCAGATTGATCAGGTCACCCATGATCTCTCCCATCACAATAAAATCCGGAGCGAGAAATCCTGGCCCACCACCCATCAACGATACGACTGGATGGTAAGTTCGGTTTCATTCTCCAATAAAATCTCCACATTCCACTCCACTTCGCAAAATATATACCGCTGCGAAGCGTCACGCTGTCGTCTTCTGCTCTATCACGGTAAAAAGCATCGACGATAGAAATTTGATCTAAGCACTTAGCCCGTATGAGTTATAATTATTTTGGTGCAGGCACATCCTCAACAAGAAGTTACCGGTGAACTGGATTCTAGCCGGGGTGTATCATTTTGATCGGCTGAACCAATCGGTCAAATTCCGCCGGCGTGACGAAGCCTAGCCGCACCGCCTCTTCTTTCAAAGTGGTTCCGCTGCCATGTGCAATTTTGGCCACCTTGGCGGCGTTATCGTAACCAATCTTCGGCGCGAGGGCCGTGACGAGCATCAATGATCGTTCCATCAGATCCTGTATCCTTTTCTCGTCGGCACGAATCCCGCTCACGCAGTTTTCCGTGAAGGAACGCGACACGTCGGCCAGCAATTGGATGGACTGCATCATGCAATGCGCCATCACTGGCTTGTAGACGTTAAGCTCGAAATGACCCTGGCTGCCGGCCACCGTGATAGCCGTGTGGTTCCCGAATACCTGGCAGCATACCATTGTCATCGCTTCACATTGTGTCGGATTTACCTTCCCCGGCATAATTGAGGAGCCCGGCTCGTTCTCCGGGAGGATCAGTTCGCCGAGCCCGGAACGGGGTCCCGATCCGAGCAGGCGGATGTCGTTTGCGATCTTGAACAGGCCGGTGGCAACGGCGTTGATGGCGCCGTGTACGAAGACATATGCATCGTTGGACGCAAGCGCCTCGAATTTGTTCGGCGCGCTGACGAAGGGAAGCTTGGTCAGCGCGGCCGCGTATTTGGCGAACAGCTTCGCGAACCGTGGTTTTGAGTTGAGGCCGGTACCGACTGCGGTGCCGCCCTGGGCCAAAGGGTAAAGATCCTTAACGGCGCTCCGCAGGCGCGCGATGCCGCTCTCGACCTGCGCCGCGTAACCGGAGAATTCCTGGCCCAATGTCAGCGGCGTCGCATCCTGCGTGTGGGTGCGCCCGATCTTGACGATGTTTGCGAAAGCCTTCTCCTTCTTGCGCAGCGCAACCGACAATTCGTCCAGGGCGGGAATAAGTTGCTTCAGGACACCTTCGGTTGCCGCAATGTGCATCGCCGTCGGAAACGAATCATTCGACGACTGACTCATGTTGACGTGATCGTTCGGATGCACCGGCTTCTTGCTGCCGCGCTCGCCGCCGAGCAATTCGTTGGCGCGGTTCGCGATGACTTCGTTGAGGTTCATGTTGGTCTGCGTGCCAGAACCAGTCTGCCAAACCACAAGTGGAAATTCCTCGTCGAGCTTGCCGTCGATCACCTCGCGCGCCGCGCGGACGATGGCGCGGGCACGCCGCTGGTCGAGAAGGCCAAGTTCAAGATTGGCTTGCGCCGCAACGAGCTTGACGATGCCGAGCGCGCGAATGATCGGCATTGGCATCCGGTCGTGGCCGATGCGGAAGTTCTGGCGCGACCGTTCGGTCTGCGCGCCCCAGTAGCGGTCGGCCGCCACCTCGATGGGACCGAAACTGTCGGTCTCGGTGCGGGTAGGGCCGGTGCCGGTGGTCTTCGAAGGATGGGTCATGACTGCTGTCCGTTGCAATGCCGCAACAACGGTGGAGCGACACATGAGTATAGCGCCGCTGACGCGGCGCGCACATTCTGGAAGACCGCCAGGGTCATTTCTTGCGGAAACGATCCAGCCGCACGACCTCGGCGCCTTCGCTCGGCTTTGGAGGCTCGTCGTCGGTGGGCGCAGCGACTGCCGGCGGCGCCGGTTCTGCAGCCAGGCTGGCGCTGGCAGCTTCTGCCGCGGTCTCGGACGCCTCGAATTGCAGGCCGAACTGCACCGACGGGTCGAAGAAACTCTTGATCGAGCTGAACGGCACCACCAGGCGCTCCGGAATGCCGTTGAAGGACAGCCCGACTTCGAAGCGATCCTCCGTCACCACCAAGTCCCAGAACTGGTGCTGCAGGATCACGGTCATCTCTTCCGGATATTGGGCCAACAGCCTGGGCGACAGCTTTACGCCGTCGGCGGTGGAAACGAAGGTGATGAAAAAGTGGTGCTCGCCCGGCAGGCCATGTTCGGCGGCGTCGGTCAGCACGCGGCGCAACACGCCACGCAGCGCGTCGCGGGCCAGGACGTCGTATCGGATATGATCGGTAGCCATCAGGTCGGTCCCGTCGTTCAAAAGCCATACGCGGGCCGGCGGCGATGCCGTGGCCGACTCGCGCCATATATTTCAGTCTACCCCGGCTTGAGCCCGAGGTCAGCACGCCGGGCAAGCCGGCCGCCTTTATATAGGACGGAAATAAAGGGGGATAAAGCGCGCTGCCGTCGGACCCGGCCTTCTCTCGATCGCGCCCTGGCGGCGCGCTGGCCCCCGGTCGATCGGAGCGGCCTGTGGCCGGGAGTGGTTTTGGCGTGTCAGGCGCAATCGCGGGCTGCAGCCGGACCGAGGCCGTCGCCGTTTTGGCGGTTGCCACGCGGCTCAACCCGCTATGGTTGTCGGGCGATGTCGTGGCGGGGACAATTTTGGTTTCGCTGGCATTCTCCAATGAAAATCGCTAGCAAGCGTGATCTGGGGGCTGAACGTAGCCATCCAAAGACGTTGGGCGACAAGCTCGTTACAGGGGAACGTACCGATGAGTGATATGCCGAGCCATGTGCCGGACGATTCAGTGCTGCCAAACTGGATCAAGGCACCGCAGGATTTTTTTGGGGGCCTCGCCCTGGTGGCGATCGCGCTGTTCGCGCTGTGGGCGTCCAGCGACCTGCAGGGCATGCACGGCTTCTCGTTCGGCGCCGGCACCGCGCCGCGGATGTTCGGCGTGCTTCTGCTGGTGCTGGGTTTCGCCATCATGGTGGTCGGCGTGCTGACCGAAGGGCCGAGTCTCGCGGTCTATGCCTGGCGCGGGCCGCTGTTCGTCTCACTGGCGATCCTGAGCTTCGCCGCCAGCATCCGCCCGATGGGCATGATCTTTTCCGCGATGGCGAGCTTCATGATCGCCGCGCTTGGCACCCATGAGACGCAATGGAAGGAAACTTTCATCGTCGGGGTCTGCCTGACCGCGTTTTGCGCCCTGTTATTTCCCTACGCGCTGGGTCTGCCGCTGCAGATGCTGCCGTCGTTTCTGAACCGCTGAGGGCACTATGGGCGATCTTTTTTCCAATCTCGGTCTCGGCTTTGGCGTTGTCTTCCAGTTTGTGCAGTGGAGCCCGGCCTTCCTGCACGGCATGTCGATTCCGGTTCCCATGAACATCCTGCTCTGTCTGATCGGCGCGCTGGTCGGCACGCTGGTCGGCGTATTGCCGGGAATCGGCACCATCGCCACCGTGGCCATGCTGCTGCCGATCACCTTCGGCCTGCCGCCGGTCGGTGCGCTGATCATGCTCGCCGGCATCTATTATGGCGCGCAGTACGGTGGTTCCACGACGTCCATTCTGGTCAATATTCCAGGTGAAGCTGGCTCCGTCGTCACCGCGCTCGACGGCTTCCAGATGGCCAAGCAGGGTCGCGCCGGCCCGGCGCTGGCGATCGCGGCGATCGGCTCGTTCTTCGCCGGCTGCGTCGCGACCGTGCTGATCGCGGTGCTCGGCGCACCGCTGACCAAGCTGGCGCTGGCCTTCGGACCCGCGGAGTATTTCTCCCTGATGGTGCTCGGCCTGATCTTCGCGGTGGTGCTGGCCAAGGGCTCGGTCTTGAAGGCGATCGCCATGATCGTGTTCGGCCTGCTGCTCTCGATGGTCGGCTCCGACATCGAGACCGGCGCGTCGCGCATGTCGTTCAACATCCCTGAGCTGGCCGATGGCCTCGGCTTTGCCACTGTCGCGATGGGTCTGTTCGGCTTTGCCGAGATCATCCGCAATCTGGATGCGGGAGGCGAGGGCGACCGCGAACTGGTGCAGCAGAAGGTCACCGGCCTGATGCCGACCCGCAAGGACATGAAGGACTCCGCGCCGGCTATCTTGCGCGGCACTGTCCTCGGTTCGATCCTCGGCATCCTGCCAGGCGGCGGGGCCGTGATTGCGTCGTTCGCTGCCTATACGCTGGAAAAGAAGCTCGCCCGCGATCCGTCACGGTTCGGCCGCGGCGCGATCGAAGGCGTGGCGGCGCCGGAAAGCGCCAACAATGCTGCAGCGCAAACGTCGTTCATTCCGCTGCTGACGCTCGGCATCCCGCCGAACGCGGTGATGGCGCTGATGGTCGGCGCGATGACCATCCACGGCATCGTACCGGGTCCGCAGGTGATGCAGAAGCAGCCCGAACTGGTCTGGGGCATGATCGCCTCGATGTGGGTCGGCAACCTGATGCTGCTGGTCATCAACCTGCCGCTGGTCGGAATCTGGGTCCGCCTGCTGCGGGTGCCATACCGACTGATGTTCCCGTCGATCGTGATCTTCTGCTGCATCGGCATCTATTCGGTGAACAATGCGCCGACGGATGTGGTGCTGGCGGGAATGTTCGGCCTGATCGGCTACTGGTTGATCAAGCACGATTTCGAGCCGGCGCCGTTGCTGCTCGGCATGGTACTGGGACCTCTGATGGAGGAGAACCTGCGCAGGGCACTGCTGATCTCACGGGGTGACGCGACGGTGTTCCTGACCCGCCCGTTGTCGGCCAGCCTGATGGCGATCTCAGCCTTTTTGCTGGTTCTGGCGCTGCTTCCCGCACTTCGCAAGAAGCGCGACGAGGTTTTCGTCGAATCCGAAAGCTGAACTGCGGCGTTGCGTCGCGGCCCGAAGTCGAATGGACTCCGGGCCGCGACGTGTATTCAGTTGTCCCGAATGAGTCGCGCTGGCGATGACATAAATTTCGGGAGAAACGTCATGAACTACCTTCGTCGCACCCTTGCGACCGCCGGTCTTGCTCTGGCCGGCCTCGGATCGATTGCCGCTTCCGCCCAGGCCCAGGATTATCCGACCCGGTCGATCACCATGATCGTCCCGTTTGCCGCCGGCGGACCGACTGACATCATCGCCCGCATCGTCACTGCCGACATGGCGAAGACGCTGGGCCAGACCATCATCATCGAGAACGTGGTGGGCGCCGGCGGCACCACCGCGACCACGCGCGCGGCGCGCGCCAATCCGGACGGCTACACGCTGATCACCGGCCACATGGGCACCCATGCCGCCGCGGTGCCGCTGTACCCGAAGCTGGCCTATCACCCCGAAAAGGATTTCGAACCGGTCGCGCTGCTCGCCGGCACGCCCATCCTGATCCTCGCCAGGAAGGATTTTCCGGCCAAGGACCTCAAGGAATTCGTCGCCTATCTGAAGGCCAACACCGACAAGGTGAACATGGCCCATGCCGGCGTCGGCTCGGTGTCCTATTCGTCTTGCGAGTTGCTCAACTCGGTGCTGGAGATCAAGCCGACCGGGGTGCCGTTCAACGGCACCGGACCCGCGATGAACGCGCTGGTCGGCGGCCAGGTCGATTACATGTGCGACCAGATCGTCAACGCCGTGCCGCAGATCAACGGCGGCACCATCAAGGCCTATGCAGTGGCGACGCCGGAGCGCAATCCGTCGCTGCCGGACCTGCCGACCACCATCGAGGCGGGTCTGCCGAAGTATCAGGTTTCGGCCTGGAACGCGATCTTCGCCCCCAAGGGCACGCCCGCACCGATCCTCGCCAAGCTGAACGCCGCCGCCGCCAAGGCGCTGGACGACGAGAACGTCCGCAAGCGCCTGCTCGATCTCGGCTCGGACATCCCCAAGGCCGACGGCCGCACTCAGGCCGCGCTGGCTGCCCTGGTGAAGAGCGAAGTCGCCAAATGGTCAGCGGTGCTCAAGCCGGCGATGTGACCCAGCGCAAATTGTGGCGTGATTTCAAGGGCCGGATCCCAGGATCCGGCCCTTGCTGTTTACAGGGCCGGGGCCATTTTTCCGGGTATAATCCCGGCGTTGACGTCGAATCCTAGCTGTCCGGTCGACGATTGGGCGCTAGGTTCGCCGGCTCCCGCGCACTCCAACGCTCGCAGTTGCCGACATGAATCAATATCACGACCTGCTCGAGCGGATCCTTAGCGACGGCGCGGAAAAGCACGACCGCACCGGTACCGGCACGCTGTCGGTGTTCGGCCACCAGACGCGTTTTGACCTGGCGGCCGGGTTCCCGATGCTGACCACGAAGAAGCTGCCGCTCAAGGCCATCATCCACGAGTTGCTGTGGTTTCTCGCCGGCGACACCAACATCAAGTATCTCAAGGATAACGGCGTCTCGATCTGGGACGAATGGGCCGACGCCAATGGCGATCTCGGTCCGGTCTATGGTTCGCAGTGGCGCTCCTGGCCGGCCGCGGACGGGCGCAGCATCGATCAGATTTCCCATGTCATCGACATGATCAGGCGCAATCCGGACTCGCGCCGGCTGATCGTGACGGCGTGGAATCCTGCCGACGTCGACAAGATGGCGTTGCCGCCGTGTCACTGCCTGTTCCAGTTCTATGTCGCGAACGGCAAACTGTCGTGCCAGTTGTATCAGCGCTCCGCCGACGTATTTCTTGGCGTGCCCTTCAACATCGCGTCCTACGCGTTGCTGACGATGATGGTGGCGCAGGTCACCGGTCTGAAGCCCGGCGACTTCATCCACACGCTCGGCGACGCGCACCTGTACTCCAACCATCTTGAGCAGGCGCGGCTGCAACTGACCCGCCCGACGCGCGCGCTGCCGGTGATGAAGATCAATCCTGAGGTGAAGGACATCTTCGCCTTTCGCTATGAGGATTTTACGCTCGAAGGCTACGATCCGCATCCGCATATCAAGGCCGAGGTGGCGGTGTGAGCGTGACTAACAAGTCCGGTCCCGCGATCGTCCTCGTCGTCGCCGTCGCCGAGAACGGCGTGATCGGGCAGGATAATGCGATTCCGTGGCGGCTGAAGTCGGACATGCAGCGCCTGAAGGCGCTGACCATGGGCAAGCCGATCGTGATGGGCCGCAAGACCTTTGAATCATTGCCGCGGCGGCCATTGCCGGGGCGGACCAATATCGTCATCACCCGCGATGCGCAGTATCAGGCTCCGGGTGCGGTGGTCACGACTTCGATGGAAGCTGCCCGCATGGTGGCGTTGGGCGACGCGCTGCGGCGTTTAGCCACTGAGATTGCGGTGATCGGCGGTGCCGACATTTACGCGCAATGGATGAGGATCGCCGATCGGCTCGAAATCACAGAGGTTCATGCCAGACCGGATGGCGACACCTTGTTTCCCGCCATTGATGCAGCGGAATGGGACGAAGTGGCGCGCATCAGGCATCCGGCCGGCCCGGATGACAGCGTCGATTTCTCCTATGTGACATATGAACGGCATAAGAGCGGTCCCCGCGCCATATAGTCGCCCCGCCGGCATTAACCGCGCCCGGCGATGTTCTGCATTGACAATCAGGGGGTTAAGCATAGCTCCTGCACGTAATGACCTGCGTTGTAAGGTGTCGGGCCGTCCCCTATAAAGCCGTGCTGACCATGCGAGGCTGGATTTCGGTCCTGCGCCCGCGCCGAGGAGATTTGAATGCCGTGGAAGAATCAAGGCGGAGGCCCGTGGAGCTCTGGTCCGAAAGGTCCCTGGGGTTCGGGTCCGCAATCGTCCGGCCCGAGGCCGCCTGATCTCGAGGATCTCTTGCGCCGCGGACAGGATCGTCTGCAGTCGCTGCTGCCCGGCGGCTTCGTCAGCGGCATGGGCATCCTGCTGGTGCTGGTCGCCGCTGCGGCGATCTGGGGCCTGTCCGGCTTCTTCCGCGTGCAGTCGGAAGAACTCGGCGTGGTGCTGCGCTTCGGCAAGCATGTGCGCACCGTGCAGCCCGGCCTGAACTATCATCTGCCCTATCCGATCGAGACCGTGCTGCTGCCGAAGGCGCTGCGCGTCTCGACGCTGAGCATCGGCATGACGCTGGGCGATGACCCCGGCCGGCGTGGACGCACCATGCGCGACGTGCCCGAGGAAAGCCTGATGCTCACCGGCGACGAGAACATCGTCGACGTCGATTTCACGGTACTATGGCGCATCAAGCCGGATGGTGTCGGCAATTTCCTGTTCAACATCCAGAACCCCGAAGGCACCGTGAAAGCGGTTGCCGAAAGCGCCATGCGCGAAGTGGTCGGTCGTGCCAACATCCAGCCGATCCTCACCGGCGCCCGCACCACCACGGAAGCCAGCGTGCAGGAACTGATGCAGAAGACCCTCGACAGCTACGGCGCCGGCATCGCCATCCAGCAGGTGCAGATGCAGAAGGTCGATCCGCCGGCCCAGGTGATCGACGCGTTCCGCGACGTCCAGGCGGCACGCGCCGATCTCGAGCGTCTGCAGAACGAAGCCCAGACCTATGCCAACCGCGTCGTTCCCGATGCGCGCGGGCGCGCGTCGCAGATCCTCCAGGTCGCCGAAGGCTACAAGGAACAGGCGGTGGCCGAGGCCAAGGGCCAGAGCGCGCGCTTCCTGAAAGTCTACGACGAATACAAGAAGGCACCTGACGTGACCCGCCAGCGCATCTATCTCGAAACCATGGAGAAGATTCTCGGTGGAGCCGAGAAGCTGGTCTATGACGGCGGCGCTAACGCGCAGGGCGTTCTGCCCTATCTTCCCCTGAACGAACTGTCGCCGCGGCGGCAGCCCCCGGCGACACCTGTGCAGCCGCAACAGCAGAGCGGGAGCACCCGATGAAGACCGGAATTTCAGGTATCGTGGCGCTGGTCGTCGCGCTGTTCGTCGTCGTCATCGGCTTCAGCTCGCTGTTCACCGTTAGCCAGACCGAACAGGTTCTGGTCGTGCGTCTCGGCGAGCCGGTTCGCGTGGTCACCGAGCCCGGCCTCAACTTCAAGGTGCCGTTCATCGACAGCGTGATCTCGATCGACAAGCGGATCCTCGATCTCGAGAACCCCGCCCAGGAAGTGATCGCGTCGGACCAGAAGCGCCTCGTAGTGGATGCGTTCGCGCGTTACCGCATCAAGAATGCGCTGCGCTTCTACCAGAGCATCGGTTCGATCCAGGCGGCCAACATCCAGCTCACCACGCTGCTTAACGCGTCGCTGCGCCGGGTGCTCGGCGAGGTCACCTTCATCCAGGTTGTGCGTGACGAACGCGAGGGCCTGATGAACAAGATCCGCGACCAGCTCGACAAGGAGGCCGACGGCTACGGCATTTCCGTCGTCGACGTCCGTATCCGCCGCGCCGATCTGCCCGAGCAGAACAGCCAGGCGGTCTATCAGCGGATGCAGACCGAGCGGCAGCGCGAGGCGGCCGAGTTCCGCGCCCAGGGCGGGCAGAAGGCCCAGGAGATCCGCTCCAAGGCCGATCGTGAAGCGACTGTGATCATCGCCGAGGCCAACTCGAAAGCCGAGCAGGTGCGCGGCGAGGGCGACGGCGAGCGCAACCGGTTGTTCGCCGAATCCTATGGCAAGGACGCCGACTTCTTCGCGTTCTACCGCTCCATGACCGCCTACGAGAACGGCCTGAAGGGCAACGACACCCGCTTCCTGCTGCGTCCGGATTCGGAGTTCTTCCGCTTCTTTGCCCACCCGTCGGGCAAGCCGGCGGAGTCCGTCGCGGCCAAGCCGTAAGACGCAGGATCGGCGTCCGTTCAGCATACGCCGATACCTGTTTTGCGTTCGCCCGCACTCTGCTCTAAGGATGGGGCGCGCCGCAGGCGATCCGGAGCCAGCTCCGGATCGAGCCCCGGCGCGCCGCAGATATAAAAGCGTCCAGGGCGTGAACGGTCGGGAGTTGAAGTCGGATGAGGTCCATAGCGTTTGCCGACTTCCTCATCGGCCTCGGAATCCTGTTTGTGCTTGAAGGCATTCTCTTCCTGGCCATTCCCGGCTGGATGCGGCGCGCCATGAAGAGCGCGCTGGCCACCCCCGACAACATTCTGCGGATCGCCGGAATCGGCTCCGCCGTCGCCGGCCTGATCCTGATCTGGTTCGTCCGGCGCTGATCGGGCTGCCCCCGAAAACGACTGCGTGATCAACGCGATCGTGCACCGCCGCTCTGCTTTTCGCCGCAATCGGCGACGCTGATGGTGGCCTGCCGCAGCCGCTCGACGCTTGCACCGGCGCGGCAAACGGGCGCAATCTGCCTGCAAATTCTCGAATCCCTTCAGGAGACGTTCCGCTCATGTCCATCGCGATTCCAGCCCTGAGCCGCCGCCTGCGCCCGCTGCTGGCGGCGCTCTGCCTTGGCACGACCGTCGCGGCGTTCACCGCACCGGCCTTTGCGCGCGGTCCTGACGGGATCGCCGATGTCGCCGAGAAGGTGATCGATGCGGTCGTCAACATTTCCACCACCCAGACCATCGAGGCCAAGGGCGGCGACAAGAGCGACAGCGGTCGCGGCGCGATGCCTCAACTGCCGCCCGGTTCGCCGTTCGAGGAGTTTTTCGACGACTTCTTCAAGAACCGTCGCGGCGGCCCAGGCGGCGACAGGCAGGGCGGCATGCAGCCGCGCAAGACCAACTCGCTCGGCTCCGGCTTCATCATCGACACCTCCGGTGTCGTCGTCACCAACAACCACGTCATTGCGGACGCCGACGAGATCAACGTCATCCTCAACGACGGCACCAAGATCAAGGCGACGCTGGTCGGCGTCGACAAGAAGACCGATCTCGCGGTGCTGAAGTTCACGCCGACCAAGCCGCTGACCGCGGTGAAGTTCGGCGATTCCGAAAAGCTGCGGCTCGGCGAATGGGTGATCGCCATCGGCAACCCGTTCAGCCTCGGCGGCACCGTCACCGCCGGCATCGTCTCGGCGCGCAACCGCGACATCAATTCCGGGCCCTATGACAGCTACATCCAGACCGACGCCTCGATCAACCGCGGCAATTCCGGCGGCCCGCTGTTCAACCTCGACGGCGAGGTCATCGGCGTCAACACGCTGATCATCTCGCCGTCCGGCGGCTCGATCGGCATCGGCTTTGCGGTGCCGTCGAAGACCGTGGTCGGCGTGGTGGATTCGCTGCGCCAGTTCGGCGAGCTGCGCCGCGGCTGGCTCGGCGTCCGCATCCAGCAGGTCACCGACGAGATCGCCGAGAGCCTCAACATCAAGCCGCCCAGGGGCGCGCTGATCGCCGGTGTCGAGGACAAGGGGCCGGCAAAACCCGCCGGCATCGAGCCCGGCGACGTCGTGATCAAGTTCGACGGCAAGGATATCAAGGAGCCCAAAGACCTGTCGCGCGTGGTGGCGGATACCGCTGTCGGCAAGGCGGTCGATGTCGTCATCATCCGCAAGGGCAAGGAAGAGACCAAGCAGGTCACGCTGGGCCGTCTCGACGACGGCGAGAAGGCGCAGCCGGCTTCGGTCAAGTCCGCGCCGGAAGCCGACAAGCCGGCGACCCAGAAGGCGCTCGGCCTCGACATCACCGGCCTCAGCAAGGATCTGCGCGCCAAGTACAAGATCAAGGACAGCGTCAAGGGCGTGGTGGTCACCTCGGTGGATGCCGGCTCCGACGCTGCCGAGAAGCGGCTTGCCGCCGGCGACGTCATCGTCGAGGTCGCGCAGGAGGCGGTCAACAATCCCGCCGACGTCAAGAAGCGCGTCGATGCGCTCAAGAAGGACGGCAAGAAGTCGGTGCTGCTGCTGGTGTCGAACGCCGACGGCGAACTGCGGTTCGTTGCGCTGAGCGTGCAGTAGGCGAAGCGCTTTCTTATCCCTCCCGCCCGCGTCTTCGCGGTGGTCGAGCGGACGAATTCGTCCGCTCTGGGTGGCCGCGCGCAGCGCGGTCGGGTGGGGGGCTGCTGCAACATACGCTACGTCGCGTGGCTTGCCCCCACCCCGCCCTCCGACTACGCGATGCTGCGCATCGCTTCGCTCGGCCGACCCTCCCCACCTCGCGCTGCTTCGCAGCACTTCGGGGGAGGGATATTATGCGCGCCTTCGCGTAAAATCCGATTTGAATGTCAAACAGCCCAGCCCTCGCATTCTCGCGGCGCATGATGCGTCCGAGGTGTGAGCAGATCTCCCCTCAAGGCATGAGGGGAGCGGCGCGCCGGCAGGCGCGGGATGGTGGTTGGGACGCGAGCCGCATTGCTGCGGATCGCGGCGCCTGCGGGCGCGCCACCGCGGGGTTTCTGGCAAGGGGACCGTTCTTCCGGGGACTCGGCGCGGTCG
>DATCUS010000110.1:0-5105 GCA_036561845.1 Tardiphaga sp.
CGGCGAGCGCCGGCCGCACCACCGGCACGCGGCGCGGGTCGAAGTCCGGCGTCGCGCCGACGAAGGTCTTGCTGCGGGTGACGAGGAAATCGATGATGTGGTTGCGCAGCGCGTAGTAATGCGGGTGCTTGTGCAGGTCGACGCGCGAGCGGTCCTTGGGCAGCGGGTTCTCGACCACCTCCGCCAGCACCGCGCCGGGACCGTTGGTCATCAGATAGATGCGGTCGGCGAGATACATCGCCTCGTCGACATCGTGGGTGATCATGAAGGTGGTCTGGCCGGTGTCGAGGCAGACGCGACGCACTTCATCCTGCAGGGTGCCGCGGGTCAGCGCGTCCAGCGCCGAGAACGGCTCGTCCATCAGCATGATCTTTGGCTCGATGCTGAGGGCTCGCGCGATGCCGACGCGCTGCTTCATGCCGCCGGACAGTTCCGACGGCCGCTTGTGCTCGCTGCCGGTGAGGCCGACCTTGTCGATGAAGATCTGCGCATGGGCGCGGACCTTCGCCTTGTCCCACTTCGGCCACTTCGAGGTGACGGCGTAGGCGACGTTGCCCAGCACCGTCCGCCATGGCAGCAGCGCGTGGCTCTGGAAGATCACCGCGCGGTCGAGGCTGGTGCCGGAAATTTCCTGGCCATCGACGATCACCGTGCCGGCCGAGGGCTCATCCAGTCCGGCGAGGATGTTGAGCACCGTGGTCTTGCCGCAGCCGGAATGGCCGATGACGCAGCCGAACGCGCCCCGCGGCAGCGACAGCCACAGATTCTCGAACACCGCGGTCGAACCGCCGTCCGCCGCGGGATAGCGCTTGGCGATGCCCTCGATCGAAATGAACTTGTCGGTCATCGCTGCATCACTCCGGAAACGTGACGAGGCGGGTGCATCGCGCCAGTATCTGATCCAGCAGCATGCCGACGACGCCGATCAGCAGAATGGCGATGATCACATTCGTGATCGACAAATTATTCCATTCGTTCCAGACGAAGTAACCGATGCCCGTTCCGCCCACCAGCATCTCGGCGGCGACGATCACCAGCCAGGCGATGCCGATCGAGATGCGCATGCCGGTCAATATCGTCGGTGCGGCGGCCGGCAGGATGATGGTGAAGGCGCGTCTGAACGTGCCGACTTCCAGCGTGCGCGCGACGTTGATCCACTCCTTGCGCACGGCGGCGACGCCGAACGCGGTGTTGAGCAGCATCGGCCACACCGAGCAGATGAAGATGACGAAGATCGCCGACAGGCTGGAATCCTTGATGGTGTAGAGCGCCAGCGGCATCCAGGCCAACGGCGAGATCGGCTTCAACACCTGGATGAACGGATCGAGCGCCCTGTTCATCAGCGGCGACATGCCGATCAGGAAGCCGAGCGGGATCGCGACAATCACCGCGAGCAGGTAGCCGAGGCCGACGCGGCCGATCGAATAGCCGAGCTGGATGCCGAGACCCTTGTCGTTCGGCCCGTTGTCATAGAACGGCCGCTTCAGGTGCTCCCACAATTTGGCGCCGACATCGAGCGGCCCCGGCATCGCCGATTTGCCGGCGGTGGCGGTGAGCCCCATCAGCCTGGCGTATTCCGGCGACATGGTCGCGGCCGTGCCGGTGCCACGCGTCGCGAGGTGCCACACGCCGAGGAACGCCGCGAGGATCACGAGCGACACGATCGCCGCGCGAAAACGGAGGGAGAAGGTCATGGCGTTGCGGTCCGTGTCCCGGGCGCGGTGCAGTAGGTCGCGCAGCGACGTGATGCGCCGCAGACCCGGGACCCACGCGTTGCGCGATGCCGGAATGGATCCCGGATCTGCGAAGCGGCACACCGCACTTCGTGCGCTGCGCCGCATCGCGTCCGGGACACGAGACGGTCCATCACGTCGCCTTCCGGATCTTGAAGCTCGCGAGATAGTCCTTCGGCTTCTCGGGATCGAAGGTCTTGCCCATCACCTGGAAGGATTTGTAGGACGACGCCGGCGGCGTCAGGCCCATTTCCTTCATCACCTTGGCGGTGTCGGCAGCGAGATAGATCTGTTCGGCGACACCCTTGTAGTCGACATCGCCCTTGATCTGGCCCCAGCGCTGCATCTGCGTCATCATCCACACCGCAAAGGACTGCCACGGGAACGGATCGAAATCGACGCGCTTGGGGTCGGTCTTGATGCCGCCGAGCCCGTCGGCATAGGTGCCGGTCAGCACCTGCTCGAGCACGATCGGCGGCGCGTTGAGATAGGCGGCCGGCGCAATCGCCTCGGCGATCGACTTGCGGTTCTCGGCCTTCGAGGCATAGGCCGTGGCGTCGACGATGGCGCGGGTCAATGCGGCGAAGGAATTCGGCGAGGTGGTGATGAATTCGCGGCTGGCCGCGAAGCTGCAGCACGGATGGCCGTCCCAGATTTCCTTCGACAGCAGATGCATGAAGCCGACGCCGTCATAGATCGCGCGCTGGCAGATGTTGTCCGGCGCGAGGAAGCCGTCGATGTTGTCGGCGCGGAGGTTGGCGACCATTTCCGGCGGCGGCACCGAGCGGATCTGGATATCGGTGTCGGGATCGATGCCGTGCTCGGCGAGATAATAGCGCAGCAGATAGTTGTGCATCGAGTAGTCGAAGGGGACGGCGAGCTTGAAGCCCTTCCAGTCCTTCGGGTCGCGTCTGTCCTTGTGCTTCATGGCCAGCGTGATGCCCTGGCCGTTGATGTTCTCGATCGCCGGCACGGTGTAGGGGATCGGCGTCGAGCCGAGCCCCAGCGAGATCGCGATCGGCATCGGCGCCAGCATGTGGGCGGCGTCGTATTCCTTGTTGATGGTCTTGTCGCGGATCACCGCCCAGCCCGCGGTCTTGACGACTTCGACCTTCAGCCCCTGCTTGGCGTAGAAGCCGAGCGGATCGGCCATGATGATCGGGGTGGCGCAGGTGATCGGAATGAAGCCGACCTTGAGATCGGTCTTCTCGAGCTTGCCCGCCCCTTGCGCGAACACCTCGGTGGCCATCTTGATCGGGAAGAACTGCGACAGCACGCCGAGCGCCGCCGAAGCGCCGACCGATTTCAGGAAGGCGCGCCGTGCCACCTCCTTCGGAAACACCGCGCGCATCACCGCCGAGGCGACCACGCCTTCGTAGCGCCTGGCCTCGTCCTCCGGCGCCGCGCATTGCAGCGCCAGGCTGGCGTCATGTTCGGCGGCGCTGGTGTGCTGGCCGCACGGGCAGCCGGAGCGCAGACGGCGGGCGGGATCGAACGGATTGTCGAACGTGGACATGAGACCTCCTGCGTGACACTGCCGTTCATTACGCAAGGAGTGTGCCAGCGGCCGCCGGGCGCATATGCCGCGTTGCCGCAGCGTTTAGCCCGAAATTGCCGATCACGACATTTCGTGTTATCCGAGAATTCGTAATCAGATCACGAGTTTTCGGAGTCAGCCGCGATGGATTTTGCGCCCCACCTGCCTGCCTCCCGCGACGCCGATCCGCGCGCCGCCAGCTTCGATTATGCCGTCGAGCCGACGCTGCTGCTCGATCCCGACGCCGACCAGATCGTCGACGCCAATCCCGCGGCCTGCGCCCTGCTCGGCTATGACCGCGCGCTGCTGCGGCAGACAAGAATCAGCGCGCTGCATCCGGGCCAGGTGCCGGCGCTGATCGTGTTCACCCAGGCGGTGCTCGACAAAAGCGCGTACTGGACCACGACGCTGACGCCGCGCCACGCCACCGGCCAGAAGCTGCGGCTCGAATATGCCGGCTCGGCCGTGCCGCAAAGCGAGCGCACGCTCGTGCTGCTCACCATGAGCGACCTCGACGCCCGCCGCCGCCGGCATGTCGATGGCGCTGCGGAAGACCACATGCGCAGCGGCCTCGCCGCCTGGCAGCGCGTCGAACGCGTGTTCCAGGATATCGAGAGGGAAAACCAGCTGATCCTGCGCGCGGCGGGCGAAGGCATCTACGGCGTCAATGCCGAGGGCAAGACCACCTTCGTCAATCCCGCCGCCGAACGCATGCTGGGCTGGTCGGCCGAGGAGCTCGTCGGCAAGGCCATCCACCCGATCATGCACCACAGCCACCCCGACGGCAGCCACTATCCCGATCACGACTGTCCGATCTATGCCGCGTTCCGCGACGGCGCCGTGCACAATGTCGACAACGAGGTGTTCTGGCGCAAGGACGGCACCAGGGTCTGGGTCGAATACACCTCCACGCCGATCCGCGACCGCGGCATGGTGATCGGCGCGGTGATCGTGTTTCGCGACGTCAGCGCGCGCCGCGCCGCCGACGAGAAACTGCACGCCGCACTCGCCGAGGTCGACCGGCTGCGCGAACGGCTGGAGCTGGAAAACGCCTATCTGCAGGAGGAGATCCGCATCGAGACCAATCCGCGCGGCATCATCGGCCAGAGCGAGGCGATCCAGAAGACGCTACGCCAGGTCAAGCTGGTGGCGCCGACCACCGCGGCGGTGATGATCACCGGCGAGTCCGGCACCGGCAAGGAGCTGATCGCCCGCGCCATCCACGAGGCCTCCCACCGCCGCGACCGGCCGATGATCCGGGTTAATTGCGCGGCGATCCCGCGCGAACTGTTCGAGAGCGAATTCTTCGGCCATGCGCGGGGCGCCTTCACCGGCGCGGTGCGCGACCGCATCGGCCGCTTCGAGCTGGCCGATGGCGGCACGCTGTTTCTCGACGAGGTCGGCGAGATCCCGCTGGAGCTGCAGGGCAAGCTGTTGCGCGTGCTCCAGGAGGGCAACTTCGAACGGGTCGGCGAGGAGCGCACGAGGGCCGTCGACGTCCGCGTCATCGCGGCCACCAACCGCAACCTCAAGCAGGAGGTGGCGCGCGGCAAGTTTCGCGAGGATCTGTATTTCCGGCTCAACGTGTTTCCGGTGGAGTCGGTGCCGCTGCGCGAGCGCCGCGAGGACATCCCGCTGCTCGCGCAACACTTCCTGATGAGCGAGAAGCTGAAATCCGACCTGCGCCTCTCGGAAGGCGACGCGCGAAAACTCACGCGCTACGACTGGCCGGGCAACGTCCGCGAATTGCAGAACGTCATCGAGCGCGCGGCGATCCTGGCGCAGAACGGCCGGCTGCGCATCGACCTGCCGGACGCGCCGGGGCCGCACCCGTC